>CAZALT010000043.1:0-22158 GCA_964485515.1 uncultured Rhabdothermincola sp.
CGAGTCACGGGTCTCGTACATGTGGTTGTCGGCGTCGAAGATGGGGAAGTCGAGCGGCGTGGGCACGTGGTCACCTGCTTGATCTGTGGTGTGTCTCGAGCATCGTGGCCAGCCCCCCGGCACCGCGAGGAACGAGCTCGACGCCTCATCGGAATGAGAGCGACGGTACCACCGTGCTGTGCGACTGCCCAAACACAGATCCGGGCCGATCGCGCCGCGAGGAAGAAACGCTGCTCTCCGCTGCTGAATACGGGATTCTACCTGCGAACGAGCGCGTTGCACCGATACCGCGCACCCTCGATGGCCGGGATCCGGTGGCGTCGAGCGCTCGGGACGCCGCGACGTCAGCGCAGCATGGCCGTCTGGGTCACCGACGCGACGAGCTCGCCCTGCTCATCCCACAGGTTCGTGAGCCCGGACGCAGTCACCCCACTGAGGTGGAAGCAGGTCGAATCGATGCCGATCCAGTCACCACGGGCCGGGCCGAAGAACTGGGCCGAGATCTGGAGCGACACGGACGACACCCCGCCCGTGTGCAGCTCGGCGGGAAAGGCAAGGCCGAGCGCATCTCCGGGCACGAGCAGCGCCGAGGGCTCCCAGCTGCCGTCGGCGACCAACGGCGTCGAGAGGAAGCGGAACCACACCAGTCGACGCATCGGGTCGTCCGCCTGGATCTCCGACGGACTCCACAGCGTCTGGCGCAGGAAGTTCATCCCGTGGTCCTCTCCGCCCAGCCCACCCGTCGCCGGACCGCCGAAGGCGTTGGTGGTGTCGGCCGGCGGCGTGACGAGGCCGGCGGGCACCTCGAGTCCGACCTGCGGGGGCCGACTCGGGTCGTCAGCGGTGAACACCGCGGTCGCCACCGCGTTCGGGCCGTGGTCGCCCTTGCCGAGTGGATCCGACGGCTCGGTCGTGAGGCGGATCGCCACCTGGGCACCCGAGCGACCGTTGCGCACGACATCGACGTCGGAGATCACGGACCCGCACGGCACGGGCCGGCAGAACACCGCCGACGTCGCCCGCAGGCGGAGGTCGTCGCGCGCGAGCACGTCCTCGGCCGCCCGCAACATGGCGGCCATGACGACGCCACCCTGGGCGAACACGAGGCCCCAGGCGTCCTCGATGACGCTCGACGCCCGGTTCGGCTGTGACGGATGGATCGTGGGGGTCATGCTGCGCAAGAGGTCGGCGGGTTCCATCGGTCCATCCTGGCCGCGCCCGAGTCGGCGAACCAACGAACGCCGGCTCGCGGACCGATGAGGCACCGGTCACCGCATCGCCCTGATGAGATCGCTGGTGCCCCGATGGGAGCGAAGCCTTGAACCGACAGCCATTCCCTGACTTGGCGTCAGATTCCAGAACGACGTGCACGGTCTGCGGGAACGTGATATTCAAGTGCCGCGAACGCAATGTTCGATCCGGGGGACCAGGGTGACGAACGACCATTGAGCGTGAACGCTCGCTCGCATTCGGCCATTCGATGCGTCTAACGTCACACGCTCGGTGACCGACCACGACCCGCGACCCGACGTGACGGACCGTGCGTTCCACTGCCACCAGAAGCGCCGAGAATCGGCGCCGAACACGACGAAGAGGGAGACCCCCCGGGGACATGCGTACCCAACACGAACTCACCCGCCGACGACGCGCTCACTGGAAGCCAGCGGTCGGAGCTCTGACGTTCGCCGCACTCGCCTTCGGAGCCACGGCGTGCGCCGACTCCGAGAGCACCACCGACACGGATGGAGCGAAGACCGAAGACACCGCAACGCCCGAAGGTGCGTCCCTGCTGGGTGAGGCCAACCCCGCCACGGGCGAGACGGTCAAGATCGGCTTCATCGGCGACGGCCGTACCGAAGCGTTCGACAACAGCGCCGAGTTCGACGGTGCGAAAGCCACCGCTGCGTACTGGAACGAGTACCAGGGCGGCATCGCCGGCCACAAGGTCGAGGTCGTCACGTGCGAGACCGGCGCCGATGTCGCCAGGGCCGTCGACTGCGCCAACAAGATGATCTCCGACGACGTCGTCGGCGTCGCGCTCGCCCAGTCCGCCGTCGCCGCCGACGCGTGGAGGCCGATCAACCAGGCCGGCATCCCGTTCATGCTGCTCGCCGCGAACGGCACCGACCTCCTCGCGGACACGACGGCCACCTACAACCTCAACGACGGCAACGCCACACTGTTCGCCCTGCCGATCTCGCTGGCCGCCGAAGAGGACATCAGCAAGGTGGCCTTCGTCGTGATCGACGTCCCGCAGGCGCTCACCGGCTTCGAGGGCGACAACCCCGCAGCCACCGACGCCCTGTCTGCCGCCGGCATCGGGTACGACCTCATCAAGGTGCCGGTGGGCACCGCCGACATGACCCAGCAGATGCAGTCGATCTCCAACAGCGATGCCGGGCTCGTCTACGTCGTGGGCAACGATGCGTTCTGCATCGCCGCCTTCAACGGCCTCGAGGCCACCGGCTTCACCGGCAGCATCGCCGCCACGAGCCACTGCGTGACCGACGCAACCCGCGATGCGGTGTCCGCCGACGTGCTCGACGGCATGCACATCACCGCCCTCGTGGCCGAAGGCGGCAACGACGAGAGCGTGCAGCTCTACGAAGAGATCATGGCGACGTTCGCCCCGAACGCCGAGGACGACGACCCCTACCCGATGAGCGCCTACGCGGTCACCGGCGCGCTGCTCACGTCGCTGAAGCAGCTCACCGGCGACGTCACCGCCGAGTCCGTGAACTCGACGATCAAGGCCATGGAGCTGTCGGTCATCCCCGGCACCGCGGGCATGGAGTTCCAGTGCAACGGCCAGATGAGCTCGAACAACCCGTCGGTGTGCACCAACCAGGTCCTCTCCGCCGTCCTCAACGCTGAGGGCTACCCCGCCAGCTACCAGGTGAGCGACCTTCCCACCTGACCCTGCACGACGGCATGTGGCCGGGGGGCCTGCTCCCCGGCCACTTGTGCTACACCGGGCCCAACCGGAGACCACACCACTTGAACCACATCGGCAACCTCCTCCTCGGCATCGGCAACGGTGGGGTCTTCGCTGCCCTCGCAGTCGCCCTCGTCATCACCTACCGCAGCTCGGGCGTGGTCAACTTCGCCACCGGCGCCATCTCGCTCACCGCGGCCTACATCTACGCGGGCCTGCGCAAGGGCGAGCTGCTGCTCATCGTTCCCGGTCTACCGAGGCACATCGACCTCGGTGCCCGCCTCACCTTCGCTCCCGCCGCGATCATCGCCCTCATCTTCGCCGGGGCCATCGGGGCCTTGCTGCACGTACTGGTGTTCCGCCCGATGCGCAACGCACCGCAGCTCGCCAAGGCCGTCGCGTCGCTCGGTGTGCTCATCGTGCTCCAAGGCACGCTCGCCACCAAGTTCGGCACCTCCCCGGTCAGCGTCGCTCCGCTGTTCAAGGCGCAGCGCTGGTCGGTCGGCGGAACCACCGTGCTCTCCGACCGCATCTACCTCGCAGCAACGGTCATCGTCCTCACCCTCATCCTGGCCGCGGCCTACCGGTTCACCCGCTTCGGCCTGCTCACCCGGGCATCGGCGGAATCGCAGACCGGCGCCTTCGTCAGTCGGGTCTCCCCCGACCGGATCGCGCTGTTCAACTGGATCATCAGCGCCGTCGTGGCGGGCATCGCGGGCATCCTCATCGCCCCGCTCACACCACTGACCCCGATCACCTACACCCTGTTCGTCATCCCCGCGCTCGCCGCGGCGGTCATCGGTCGCTTCGACTACCTGCTCGTCGCCGCCTTCGCCGGCCTCGGGATCGGCATGCTCCAGTCCGAGGGCACCGCGCTCGCCGCCCAGTACGACTGGATGCCGTCCAGTGGAACCGCCGAGCTGGTCCCGCTGATCATCGTCATCATCGCCCTGCTCGTCGCGGGCCGCGACATGCCGCAGCGCTCCGGGCTGCTCAAGTCGCCACTCGGTCGAGCACCGCGCCCCAAGTCGCTGGTGGTGCCCGCGGTCGTCGGTTCGATCATCGGCGTGATCGCCCTCGTGTCGACGTCGGGCGAGTGGCGAGCCGCGATCATCACCACCATCATCTCCGCCGTCGTCGCCCTGTCGCTCGTGGTGGTCACCGGTTACGCCGGGCAGGTCTCCTTGGCGCAGATGGCCTTCGCCGGCACCGCGGCCTTCACACTCACGTTCTTGACCAACGACTGGAACCTCCCGTTCCCGATCGCGCCGCTGCTCGCCGCATTGGTCGCCACCATCGTGGGTGTGCTGGTCAGCCTTCCTGCGCTGCGCCTGCGCGGCATCGCGTTGGGTGTTGTCACCCTCGCGTTCGCGTACGCCATCGAAGCTGTGTGGTTCCGCAACACCGACATCGTCGGCACCGGCGGCGCCAAGGTCCAAGACCCCACGCTGTTCGGGATCAACCTCGGCATCGGGGTCGGCAAGGCGTTCCCCCGCCTCGAGTTCGGCCTCCTGTGCCTGTTCACCCTCGTCGCCGTCGCCATCGGCGTCGCCGCGCTGCGCCGCAGCTCCATGGGCTCGGCCATGCTCGCCGTGCGAGCCAACGAACGCTCCGCCGCCGGCGTCGGCGTCAACGTCGTGCGGGTCAAGGTCATCAGCTTCGCGATCAGCTCGTTCATCGCCGGTCTCGGCGGTTGCCTCATCGCCTACCGCCGCACCCAGGTCACCTTCGAGTCCTTCACCGCACTGGGCGGCTTGGCGCTGCTCTCCACCGCCTACCTCGCGGGCATCACCTCGGTGTGGGGCGGCATCAACGCCGGCATCCTCGCCGCGGCCGGAATCGTGTTCTTCCTCATGAACAGGTTCCTCGATCTCGGCGACTGGTACGGCGTGATCACCGGTGTGTTCCTCGTGTTCACGCTCATCACCAACCCCGAGGGCATCGCCGTGATTGGCCACAAGATCGCCGACTGGTTCAACGCCAAGCGCCGGCCCACGACCTCGATCTCCGACGCGGAGCTCGACGCCGAGATCGACGCCGAGTTCGAGACCATCTCCGCCACCGGCGACACGGCCGCTCCCGCTCGTAGAGCCGACCTCGTCGTGCACGACCTCAACGTCCGCTACGGCGGCGTGACCGCCGTGCACGACGTCACGCTCGAGGTCACCAGCGGAAAGGTCGTGGGCCTCATCGGGCCCAACGGTGCGGGCAAGACGAGCGTCATCGACGCCATCACCGGCTTCGCTCCCGCCACCGGTTCGCTCGCGCTGGGCGACACGGACCTCAACGGCCTCAAACCCCACGTCCGGGTACGCCATGGCATCGCCCGCACCTTCCAGTCGCTCGAGCTCTACGACGACCTCTCGGTCGAGGAGAACGTGAGCGTGGCGGCCACCGGACTCCAGACCCTCGAACGTCACGACGCCATCACCCGAGCGCTGCGCCAGGCAGGCATCTCGGCGCTTCGCGACCGTCCGGCCGGCGAGCTCAGCCAGGGCGAACGGCAACTGGTCTCCATCGCCCGCGCCGTCGTGACGAATCCGGCCGTCCTGCTCCTCGACGAGCCGGCCGCGGGGCTCGACCGAACCGAACGGGCACGACTCGCCGAGCGCATCGCCTTCATCGCGTCGACGGGTACGGGCATCTTGCTCGTCGACCACGACGTGTCGCTGGTGCTCAGCGTGTGCGACGTGATCAACGTGCTCGACTTCGGTGCTCGCATCGCGCAGGGCACCCCCGACGAGATCCGCACGGACAAGAAGGTCGCCGAGGCCTACCTGGGCGGCGTCCACGAATCGACCGAGGCGACGGCATGACCCCCCGACTCAGCTGCTCCGACCTGACCGCGGCTCGCGAGTCCATCGTCGTCCTGCGCGGCTTCGACCTCGACGTCGCCGAAGGCGAGCTGCTCACCCTTCTCGGCCCGAACGGTGCCGGCAAGACCACCCTGCTGCTCACCCTCGCCGGCCTCCTCCCCGCTCGCGAAGGCTCGGTGTCGGTCGACGGCGCCTCGCTGAAGAACGGCAGCGCCACCGGGGCGAACAGAGCCGGCATCGTGCTCGTGCCCGACAACCGCTGCCTGTTCAACTCGCTCACCGTCGAGCAGAACCTCGCGGTGGCGAGCCGCCGTGGTGGCCCCTCCCCGAAGGACATGATCGCCATGTTCCCCGCGCTGGAGAACCGCTGGAAGGTCGCGGCCGGGTCGTTGTCGGGCGGCGAGCAGCAGATGCTCGCCATGGCTCGGGCACTCATCCAAGAGCCCAAGGTCCTGCTCATCGACGAGATGAGCATGGGTCTCGCTCCGCTGATCGTGGAGTCGCTGTTCGAGACCGTGCGCCAGATCGCCACCGAGCACGGCACGGCCATCGTGCTCGTCGAGCAGCACGTCAAGCTCTCGCTCGACATCGCCGACACCGCCATGGTCATCAACCACGGCCGTGTCGCGCTGGAGGGCAACGCCGCCGACTTCCGCGACGACGACCGGGTCGAGCGCGCCTACTTCGACGAGCTCGACGACGCCGACGCCGACGTGGCGGCGACGATCGAATCGATGCCGACGGCAGCCGAGCCCAAGGACGCGAAGTCTGCGCTCGCCGACTACGGCCGCCCTGACGGCGAGGTCGACGCCGCGCCGACCGACGCTCCAGTCGAGCCCACCGACGGCGCGTAGCCCACCATCACCATCCGCAATCAACCACCTGCAGCACACAAGGGGAAGACATGAGCGAGCTCCCGACCATCCATCCCGAGTCGCGGATGCTGATCGACGGCAAACTGGTCGAAGCTGAGTCAGGCACGACGTTCGACGTCATCAACCCGGCGAACTCCCAGGTCGTCGGCCAGGTCGCCGACGGCTCCCACGCCGACATGAACCGGGCCATCGATGCCGCCCGTCACGCCTTCGACAACACCGAGTGGACTTTCGACCGCGAGTTCCGCAAGCGCTGCCTCCAGCAGCTCCAGGACGCGCTCGAGCAAGAGAAGGAGGAGCTCCGCGAGACGCTGATCCAAGAGGTCGGCACGCCCCGCATGCTCACCGACAGCGCCCAGCTCCAGGCGCCGCTCGAGACGTCGTTCAACTACCCGATCAAGCTCATGGACGAGTTCGAGTGGGAGAAGGACCTCGGCGAGGCGATCAACATCCAGGGCAAGCTCGACCATCGCAAGTACGTCAAGATGGCCGCCGGTGTCGTCGGCGCCATCGTGCCGTGGAACTTCCCGTTCGAGGTCGCCTCGATCAAGCTCGGAGCCACCCTCGCCACCGGCAACACGGTGGTCCTCAAGGCCGCCCCCGACACACCGTTCAACGCCACGCTGCTCGGCCGTCTCATCGCCGAGAAGACCGACATCCCGCCCGGTGTGGTCAACATCATCACGACCTCCGACAACATGGTCGCCGAGGACCTCACGCTCTCGCCGAAGGTCGACCTCATCTCCTTCACCGGTTCCACCGCCGTGGGCCAACGCATCATGGAGAAGGGCGCCGCCACCATGAAGCGCCTCTTCCTCGAGCTCGGTGGCAAGTCGGCCACCGTCGTGCTCGACGACGCCGACCTCGACGTCGCCTCGTTCATGGGCCTCGCCGTGTGCACCCACGCCGGCCAGGGCTGCGCCATCCCCACCCGCATCCTGCTCCCCCGCTCCCGCTACGACGAGGCCCTCGAGAAGATCGCCACGATGATGTCGGTCGTCAGCGTGGGCGACCCGCAGCGCCCCGACGTCCTCCAGGGCCCGCAGATCTCGGCCAAGCAGCGCGACCGGGTCCTCGGCTACATCGAGAAGGGCAAGGAAGAGGGCGCCCGCCTCGTCCTCGGCGGCGGCGTCCCAAAGGGCGAGGAGTACGACGACGGCTTCTTCGTCGAGCCCACCCTGTTCGCCGACGTCGACAACTCGATGACCATCGCCCAGGAAGAGATCTTCGGACCGGTCCTGGTCGCCATCCCCTTCGACACCGATGAGGACGCCATCCGCATCGCCAACGACAGCCGCTACGGCCTCGGCGGCGGCGTCATGTCCGGATCGACCGAGCGCTCGCTCGCCGTCGCCGACAAGATCCGCACCGGCATGGTCAGCATCAACGGCGGCGCCCCCTACGGCGCCGACCTGCCGTTCGGCGGGTTCAAGTACTCCGGCGTCGGCCGCCAGAACGGCACCGCCGGCTTCGACCAGTACCTCGAGCTCAAGTCCTACGCCTGGCCGGCAGAGTCATGACCGACCGCGCCCCCACCGATGTCTCCCCGGACGACGTCTACTACGACCCGTTCGACTTCGAGATCGACAACGACCCCTACCCGGTCTGGAAGCGCCTCCGCGACGAGGCCCCGCTCTACTACAACGAGAAGCACGACTTCTACGCGCTCAGCCGGTTCCAAGACGTGGAGGACGGCCTCAAGAACTGGCAGACCTTCAGCTCGGCCAAGGGCACGCTCCTCGAGCTGATCAAGGCCGACATCGAGATGCCCCCGGGCACCTTCATCTTCGAAGACCCGCCCATGCACGACCTGCACCGTGGTCTGCTGTCACGCGTGTTCACGCCTCGTCGCATGGCGGCCATCGAACCCGAGGTGCGGGCGTTCTGCGCCGCGAGCCTGGATCCGTTCCGCGACAGCGACGGCTTCGACGTCATCGCCGATCTCGGCGCACAGGTGCCGATGCGCACCATCGGCATGCTGCTCGGCATCCCCGAGTCCGATCAGGAGAGCCTGCGCGACGAGATCGACGAGGGCCTCAAGCACGCCGACGACGGTGAGATGCCCACGTTCTCCGGCGGCGACGACCTGACCGAGCTCGGTCACGCCGAGCTGTTCGGCGAGTACATCGACTACCGCTACAAGAACCCGGCCGACGACGTGATGACCGACCTCATCACGGCCGAGTACGAGGACGAGGAGGGCGTGAAGCGGCGGCTCACCCGAGAGGAGGCGCTCGGCTACATCGGCCTCATCGCCGCGGCCGGCAACGAGACCACCAACCGCCTCATCGGCTGGACGACGCGCCTCCTCGCCCTCAACCCCGACCAGCGCCGGATCCTCCTCGAGGACCGCTCGCTCGTGAACAACGCCATCGAGGAGTCACTGCGCTTCGAGTCGCCGTCACCGGTCCAGGCCCGCTACGTCCTCGCTGACAGCGAGCACCACGGCGTCACGGTCCCGGCCGGCTCGGCGATCCTGCTGCTCAACGGATCAGCCAACCGCGACGAGCGGTTCTTCGACGATCCCGACCGCTTCGATGTGCGCCGCGACATCGTGCGCCATCTCGCCTTCGGCTACGGCATCCACTTCTGCCTGGGCGCGGCGCTGGCCCGCCTCGAAGGACGCGTCGTGCTCGACGAGATGCTCCAGCGGTTCCCCGAATGGGACATCGACCACGACAAGGCCGTGCAGGGACGCACCACCACCGTCAGAGGCTGGGAGTCGCTGCCCATCATCTTGCGCTGAACGAGCTCTTGCGCTCCACCATCTCGATCGCGCGCCCCACGCGCGCCAGCCCGAACCCCGGACCACACCAGTACGATGAGCAAGCGTCCGTTGCCGGATCTGCTCTCAGGAGGCCATCGCATGGAAATGAACGACATGATCCTGGTCAGCATCGACGACCACATGATCGAGCCGCCCGACATGTTCAAGAACCACGTCCCGGCCAAGTGGGCCGACGACGTGCCGAAGGTCATCCGCAATCCCGAGACGGGCGTGGACGAGTGGCACTTCGGGGGCAACGCCACCTCGACGCCGTTCGGCATGGCCGCCACGGTGGGCTGGCCGGCCGAGGAGTGGGGCTTCAACCCCGGCTCCTACTCCGAGCTGCGCCCCGGCTGCTTCGACGTGCACAAGCGGGTCCAGGACATGGACGCCAACGGGGTGCTCGCCTCGATGAACTTCCCGACCATGGCCGGGTGGAACGCCCGCACCTTCGCCGAGTCCGAGAACAAGGAGCTCGGCCTCATCATGTTGCAGGCCTACAACGACTGGGCCATCGACGAGTGGTGCGGTGAGTACCCCGACCGCTTCATCCCGCTGGCCATGGTGCCGCTGTGGGACGTCGACCTCGCCGCCGCCGAGTGCCGCCGCGTCGCCAAGAAGGGCTGCAAGTCGATCAGCTTCCTCGAGACCCCGCACGCGTCGGGCCTCCCGAGCTTCCTGTCCGGCTACTGGGACCCGATGCTCGAGGCCATCGCCGATACCGGCATGGTGCTCTCGCTGCACATCGGCGCCGGATTCGCCGTGATCAACCGCCCGCCCGAGGCACCCGTCGACCACCTGATGGTGCTCGCCTGCCAGATCAGCGCCATCACCGCCCAGGACCTCCTGTTCGGCCCGACGCTGCGCAAGTTCCCCAGCCTCAAGGTCGCGCTGTCCGAGGGGGGCATCGGCTGGATCCCGTTCTACTTCGACCGCATCGACCGCCACTACGACAACCAGAAGTGGCTGCACGGCGACACCCCGTTCTCCCCCGACGGCAAGACCCCGTCTCAGGTGTTCCAGGACCACATCTTGGCCTGCTACATCACCGATCCGTCCGGTCTCTTGCTCCGTGACCGCATCGGCATCGACAACATCGCGTGGGAGTGCGACTACCCCCACACCGACACCACATGGCCCAACTCCCCCGAGTTCACGTGGGACGAGTTCATGACGGCCGGTGTCCGCCCCGACGAGATCGACAAGATCACGTTCGAGAACTCGGCCCGGTTCTTCGACTGGGACCCGTTCGCCAAGACCAAGAAGGAAGACGCCTCGGTCGGCGCCCTCCGGGCCCGGGCCGACGCCGCGGGCATCGACGTGACCCGCAAGTCGCGCGCCGAGTGGAAGACGGAGAACGAGGCCCAGGGCATCGGCATCTTCGCCTAGCGCGTTCGCCGGCTCTGCCGGTGAGGAACTAACGACGACCGGCGAGCCTCGGCTCGCCGGTCGTTCTCGTTTCGCCACCGGGACCTGGACTGAACCGACTCGGTCACACGGTCGACGTCGACAGCAACAGACCCGATTTGGCTGGAGCCGAGCCGCGTTCGGATCTCACGAGCGACGTGACTACGACGTGCCCAGTGACGCCTTGTAGAGCGTGTTCTCGGCGAGGCGCATGTGGGCGGCGTCGACGAGCTTGCCGTCCCTCCCTATGGCGCCTACTCCGGTGGCCTCCGACGCCCGGTACTCCTCGATCGACTCCTTGGCTGCGGCGACTTCGTCGTCGGTTGGCGAGAACACCTCGTGGGCGATGGCGATCTGGCTGGGGTGGATGGCCCACTTGCCGTCGAAGCCGAGGAGGCTGGCGTGGGTGGCGCTGCGGCGGTAGCCGTCGGGATCCTGGTACGCCGGGTACGGCGCGTCGATGGCGTCGATGCTCGCCAGGCGGGCGGCCGTGACGATCTGTGCTCGCGCATAGCCCCAGAAGTCGCCGGGGTACTCGCTGACCGGATCGAAGTTGCCGTCGACCCGGGCGCGCTGCGACGCGGAGAGGTCGCCGGCCCCGAAGATGATCGCTTCGAGGCGGTCGCTCGATCGGGCGATCTCGGCCGCGTTGGCGAGACCTTCGGATTCCTCGATGAGGACCTCGAGCGCGATGCGCTTGGGGAGCCGGAGCTTGGTCTCGAGCTGGGTGAGCAGCACATCGACCCACCACACGTCACGGGCGGTGCGCGCCTTGGGCACGATGAGGACGTCGAGGTGCTCGCGTGCCCCGGTGACGATCTCGATGATGTCGTCGTGGCACCAGACGGTGTCGAGCCCGTTGACCCGCACGGCCCGAACCGTGCGACCCCAGTCCTGCTCGGTGAGGGCGGCCACCGCGATCGCCCGGGCGCTCTCCTTCGCGGAGGGCGCGCAGGCATCCTCGAGGTCGAGGAACACCAGGTCGGCTCCGCTCGACGCCGCCTTCACGCACATCTTCTCGCTGCTGGCCGGCGTGGCCAGCTCGGATCGACGAGCTCTGGGTGCTGCCATGGGTCCTCCGTTGACGAGTGAGACTCGAGGTTTGAGATGGTGGCGGTGCTCAGATGGTGCCGGCGGCGTTGAGAGCGGCCAGCTGCTCGGGGCTTCGGCCCAGCAGCTCGCCGAACACGGCGTCGTTGTCGGCGCCCAGCGATCGAGCCAGGTGCCGGACCTCACCTGGGGTCTCGCTCATCTGCGCAACCGGAGCCTGGACTCGGATGGTGCCGAGATCGGGGTCGTCGATCGACAGGAACGACCCGCGGGCTTCGAGGTGCTCGTCGGTGAGGAGCATCTCGGCGTCGTAGATCGGGGCAGCGGCGACCTCGTGTTCGAGCAGGAGGCGCATGGCCTCGTCGAGGGTCCGCTCGACGATCCACGACGCCACGATCTCGTCGACCTCGGTCGCGTGGCCGAGCCGCTTGACCGGGTCGACGTAGTCGTCGTCCTCGGCCAGCTCGGGTCGTCCCACGCAGCGGAAGACCCGCTTGGCGATGTTGGGCGAGGCGCTGGAGATGGCGAGCCAGCGGTCGTCGGAGGTGCGGTAGGCGTTGCGGGGTGCGCTGGCGTCGAGGCGGTTGCCTTGCCGCTCGGCGACGAGGCCGAGCTGGTCGAAGCCGAGCGTGTTGAACTCCATGAGCCGGGCCAGCGGCTCGATGAGGTTCAGGTCGATGAGCTGACCGGTGCCCCCGTGGACGTCGCGGTGGTACAGCGCCATCATCACCGCCGAGGTGGCGGCCAGCGAGGCCACGCCGTCGGCCAACATGAAGGGCGGCAACGTGGGTGGGCCGTCGGGCTCGCCGGTGAGCTGGGCGAACCCGCTCATCGCCTCGGCGAGCGTGCCGTAGCCGGGTCGGTCGCTCTTGGGCCCGCCCTGGCCGTAGCCCGTGATGTGGACCATGACGAGGTGCGGGTGGGCGGCGTGGACCGACTCGTAGTCGATCCCCCACCGTTCGAGCGCGCTCGGCCGGTTGCCCACCACCAGGACGTCGCTCTGCGCCAGCAACTCGTGGAACAGCTCCTGGCCGGGTGCCCCTCGCAGGTCGAGCGTGACGCAACGCTTGTTGCGGCTCACGCTCTTGAACATGAGGCCGACGCCGTCGCGCATCGGGCCCCACGTGCGCATGGGATCACCCGTTCCGGGTTGCTCGACCTTGATGACCTCCGCGCCGAACTCGGCGAAGGACGTTCCGACCATCGGACCTGCGGCCAGGGTTGCCGCTTCGACGACTCGGATGCCGGCGAGAGGGGAAGCTCGATCGATCGCCATGTTCGTCAAAGGTGGTCGCTGTCTCAGGCAGGCCGGTCGACGCCGAGCGTCTCGCGCAAGGTGTCGCCGGAGTACTTGTCGCGGAACAGCTTGCGCCGCTGCAGTTCGGGCACGAGCAGGCGCACGGCGTCCTCGTAGGCGCCGGGGGTGTGGGTGGCGGCGATGACGAAGCCGTCGCACGCGTCGGTGGAGAACCACTCCTCCATCTGGTCGGCGACCTGGTCGGCCGTTCCGACGAAGCGTGGGCCCTGCAGCAGGGTGGCCCGGTGGCCGGCGAGGTGCTCGAGGGTGACGTCGCCGCCGATGTGGGTGCGCAGGTTCTGGACGAGACCGCGGATGCCCGAGATGCTCTCGACGAGCTCGTCGGTGATGAGCGTGTCGAGCTCCATGCCCGAGAAGTCGTAGTTCATGAGCTCGGAGAGCAGCACGAGCGATGCTCGGGGGTCGACGAGGTCGTTGAGGAACATCTGCTCGCGCTCCTCGGCCTGGGCACGGGTCTCGCCCAGCACCGTGTAGGCCATGGGCAGCATGCGCACCGTGGCCGGATCGCGACCGGACTCGGCGAGCTTCTCCTTCTGGTCCTTGTAGTGGGCGCGGGCGACGTCGATGCCGGGGTCGCCGGTGAAGATCAGCTCGGCCCAGCGGGCGGCGAACTCGCGTCCCCGACCCGAGGATCCGGCCTGCATGAGCAGAGGGCGGCCCTGCGGTCCGCGGGGCACGGTGAGCGGGCCGCGGGTCTTGTAGTACTTGCCGTCGTAGTTGACCTCGTGGACCTTGGTGCCGTCACCGAAGCGGCCGCTCTCGCGGTCGAGGATGAGGGCACCGTCCTCCCACGAGTCCCACAACGCGGTTGTGGCTTCGAGGAACTCGTCGGCGCGGTCGTAGCGCTCGTCGTGGCCGAGGTGCGAGTCGACGCCGTAGTTCTGGGCCTCGCTGTCGTTGACCGAGGTGACGACGTTCCACGCGGCGCGCCCACCGCTGAGGTGATCGAGCGTGGCGAAGGTGCGAGCCACGTGGAAGGGCGAGTAGTAGGTGGTCGAGTAGGTAGCACCGAGGCCGATGTGGTCGGTCACGCCGGCGATGAGGCCGAGCACGATGCTCAGGTCCAGCTTCACCGGGCGGGCGCCGAGCTCGACGGTGGCCTCCACCGAGTTGCCGAAGACCCCGGGCATGGCCAGGCGGTCGTCGAAGAACATCATGTCGAAGCACCCTTCTTCGAGGGTGCGCCCGAGCTTCTGGTAGTAGCTCTGGTCGAGGAAGCCGTGCTCGGTGGCGGGGTGGCGCCACGAGCCCGAGTAGACGGTCTGGCTGCCAGCCTGCATGAAGCCGACGAGGGACATCTGCCGTTGATCGGTCATCGATTGCTCCAAGTGCTCGGTGAGGGCGACGAATCGGCCTCTGGGCTGCGATTACGGCATGCCCACATTGTGAGAACGTAGTTTCCGGTGTGCGAGAGGATCGTATCACTCCTCGTCCCCCCGGTCAGCTGGTCCGTGCGGCACGACCGACGACCGGCAGACGCAAGAGGCTCAGGTCCTGTGCTTGTAGACCTTGCCGTCCTTCATCACGAACGGGACCTTGCGAAACGTCGAGATGTCGGTGAGCGGATCGCCCGATACGCCGATGATGTCGGCGAGCCTGTCGGGCGCGATGCGACCCAGGTCGGGCCGTTCGATGAGCTCCGCGCTCACGGTCGTCGCGGCGCGGATGGCACCGAGCGGCGTCATGCCTCGCTTGACCAGGACGTCGAGCTCCTCGGCGTTGCGACCGTGCCAGATGGCCGGCGCATCGGTGCCCAGAGCGATCTTGACCCCGGCCTCGATCGCCTTCGACAGCGACTCCTTGGCCTTGGGGAACACCTCGGCTGCCTTGGCCTGGAGCGCCTTGGGCTGGTTCGAGACGTCCCAGTTCTCGGTCAACGCCGAGGTGGACACCAAGAAGGTACCGGTGTCGACCATGCGCTGGAGGGTCTCGCCGGAGACCATGAACCCGTGCTCGACGCAGTCGATGCCGGCATCCATCGCCGCGTTGACCGCAGTGTCGCCGTGGGCGTGGGTCGCCACCCGAAGACCTCGGCGATGCGCCTCCTCGGCGATGACCGTGAGCTCCTCGGTGGAGTACTGCTGCGCACCGGGCGGACCGGTGGGGCTCATCACGCCGCCCGACGCGACGCACTTGATGAGCTTGGCGCCGTGCTTGATCTGGTAGCGCACGGCCTTGCGGATCTCGTCGACGCCGTCGGCGATGCCCTCTTCGACCGACAGCGCCATCACGTGCGGCGCGAGCCCGCTCTGGGCGCTGGGGTCGAGGTGTCCGCCTGTCGGGCAGATGGCATGACCCGCAGGGATGATCCGGGGTCCGTCGAGCCAGCCGGCATCGATGGCCTCGGCCAGGTCGACGTCGATCATGTAGCCGCCGGTCTTCACGAAGAGCCCGAGGTTGCGCACGGTCGTGAAGCCGGCACGCAACGTGCGCTGCCCGTTGACCACGGCCCGAAGCGCCAGCTTCACCGGATCGACCCGCACCGGATCGGTGAGCGCGGCCCCCGGGCCGCCGAGGACGAGGTCGACCTCCATGTCCATGAGCCCGGGTACGAGCGTCAGGTCGGGCAGCTCGATGATCTCGTCGGCATCACCGTCAGCGTTGGCCTCCGACGAGATCGAGGCGATGCGGTTCCCCTCGATGCGCACGTAGGCGTTGTCGGCGACATCGCCCGTGTCGACGTCGAGCACCCCCTTGGCGTGCAGCACGGTCACCGTCGGATCACTCATCGCACTACCTCTCTCAGAGCCCACGAGCAGTCCCGCTCAGAGCCCAGGAACAGGAACGGGCCCGGATCGAGGTCCGGGCCCGCTCACGATTGCAGATGTTCGTTCAGCGGTGGCTGATCAGGGGCCGGGCTGGACGACCGCGTCCATGGTCGCCGCTCCGCTGTCGGGCACACGGGCCTGACGCCAGCACTCGACCGGGAACGAGGCGTTCACCAGCGAGTAGTTGAGCCACAGCAGGTGGATGGCGTCCTCGGGCAGGTCGTCGAGCGGGAACGCGTCGAGGTACTTCATGGCGTCGGCGAGACGGGGGAACGCCGCGTCGTAGAACGCCTGGATCTCGTCCATCGACGAGGCGAGGCGCTTGGCGTAGCGCTGCTCCTCGGTCTCGAGGATCCAGTCGGCGTACGGCTCGAGGTCCTGGAACTCTGGGGGCAAAAGGCTCATGGTTGCGATCCTCCTCAGGATGCCGAGATCGAGACGGGGGACTCGAGGCTCGCCTGGTACTCGGCGACCTTGGCCCGGGCGGTGGTGTGCAGGTGGCGCAGGAGGACTTCCTGGTCGTTGAGCGGGAACTCGGTGACCGTGCGGGATTCGATCATCCGCTGCGTCGCTTCGAGGGTGTTGCCGTCCTGGAGCGCGTACTCCTTGAACGTGACGGCGGCGAGCTCGTGGGCGAGGCGCTCGCTCGCGTTCTTCGGCGGCACGAAGTAGAGGGCGGCCTCGAAGGTGTGGCTGTTGTAGGACGTGGGCCAGTAGTGGTACGTGAGGTACCAGTTGGGCTCCCAGATGAGCAGCATGAAGTTGGGGAACAGCACGAAGCTGTCGATGCCCCAGGCCTTTGCGCCCGCGGGGTTGACCGACTCGGGCAGCTCGGGGATGTCGATGGGCTTGTCCCACGGGCCGAACAGGCCGCTGCGCAGCACGTTCTCGATGGGCTTGACCATGTTCGGGTCCTTCGGCGGCGCCATGCCGCCCCAGGACGAGACCATGGAGTGGTCGCCGTCGATGTCGTAGGCCAGCGCCTCGTAGCCGTAGCCGGCCAGCTTGCGCGACTCCTCCGACACGGACTGCTTCGCGTGGAGGATGGGTGCGTGGTAGAACTCGGCGAAGGCGTCGATGAAGAGCTTCCAGTTGGCGCCGATGTCCGCCTTGTACTTGTAGACCTCGGTCATCTCACCGAAGGGGTAGCCCTCGAGGCCGGTGCCGAGACGACCCAGGTAGTCCTTGGCCGACGTGGTGTTGTCGGGGTCGAGGTTGACGAAGATGAACCCTTCCCACACCTCGCACTGCACCTCGACGAGGCCGTACATCTCCTTGTCGAGGTCGAAGAACTCCTCTTCCTGCTGGACGAAGGTGAGCTCGCCCTCGAGGCCGTAACGCCACCCGTGGTACTTGCAGGTGAACTGACGGCAGGTGCCCTCGACCTCTTCGCCCGGGTAGTCGTCCCACACGAGCTTGTTGCCGCGGTGGCGGCAGATGTTGTGGAAGGACCGGACGACGCCGTCGGCGCCCTTCACGACGATGACCGACGTGCGGGCTGCCACGAGCTCCTTGGTGAAGTAGCTGCCCGTCCGCGGGAGCTGCTCGACGCGGCCGATGTTCAGCCACGTCTTGCGGAAGATCGCATCGCGCTCGAGCTCGTAGTGCTCGGGCGAGATCGAGTCCTCGTACGACACGTCAGCCGTGTTGAGGTGCGGATAGCTCTCGGTCCAGCTGCCTACTTCTGGTTTCGCGAAGTGCGCCATGCGTTTGGTCTCCTCCAAGGTCCACCGCCGACATCCCTACGGATGTCGGCGTGCGGTCACGATAGCACGGATCTCCCAACAGGAGAACCCCGTTATCGCTTTCGCCAGCGAGAACGGAATTTGGGGCCCCGCGAGCCGGCTGGTCCACCCCATCTGGCGAAATTGCGTTTCCGTTCGTCGCGTTCCGAACAAGATCAACGCAATTTCGGGTGGGCCGGCGTCTCCCCGAGGTCAGGAGAGATCACCGGCGCGCAGACGGTCACGCAGTACGAACTTCTTGACCTTGCCCGACGGCGTGCGGGGGAGGTCATCGACCACGTAGATCTGCTCGGGCCACTTCTGCTTGGCCAAACCCGCCCCCTGCAGATGGGCGCGGATGTCGTCGATCGTCGGCGCATCCGACCCCGGGCGGATCCGCATGACCGCCGCGGCACGTTCGCCGAACCTGTCATCGGGAACCGCTACGACGCTCACCTCCGCCACGCCGTCGACCCCCGCGACGAGCTCCTCGACCTCGCGGGCGCTGATGTTCTCGCCGCCGCGGATGATGATGTCGGACACCCGGTCGGTGATGGTGAGGTAGCCCTCGTCGTCGAGCACACCGATGTCCCCGGTGCGGTACCACCCGTCCTCGTCGAACACCGAGGCGGTGAGCTCCGGATCGGTGTAGCCGGCGAACAGATCCGGCCCCCGGCTCAGGATCTGGCCGTCCTCGTCCAGCTTCATCTCGACCTCGGGCAACGCGTGTCCGTCGGTGCCGAGCCGCTTGTCCTCCGGATCGGTGAGCAGGCAGCCGGTGATCGACGGGTGCTCGGTGCTGCCATAGGAGCGGAAGATCTTGATGCCGAGGTCCGTGGCGCGGCGCGTGACCGCCTCGGGCACCGGCGATCCACCCAGGCCAGCGAACGGCATGCGGGCCAGGTGCTCGTCGGTGAAGTCCGGATGGTCGAGCACGCTCGTGAGGAAGAACGTGGCTCCGCCCGACATGCCGAGGTCCTCCTCGGTCATGAGGCGGAGGATCTCGGTCGGATCCCACACGTCGACGAGGTTCACGGGCCGCCAGCGCAGGAGCGGGACGATGAACGCGTTGAGCATGCCGATGAAGTGGCCCACCGGCGCGCCGGTGATCTGCGCGGGACCCCCCTCGGGGAACATCCAATCGAGCTGACGTGCCTCGAAGGCGAGTGAGTCGTGGGTGTGGATCACACCCTTGGGGTTCTGCGTGGTGCCCGACGTGAAGCCGACGACCGCAGGCGAGGACGGGTCGACGTCGACCGGTGCGTCGATCGGGTCGCCGTCGAGCAGCGATGCGAACGCCTCGGCGCGTGGCGGCAGGTCGTCGATCGGGGTCTCCCCCACGACCAGCCAGGTGGCCCGGCGGTCGGCGAGGAGATCGGGGTAGAAGGCGAGGTGGTCGGCGTGCCCGAAGCGATCGGCGGTGATCACGACATCCGGATCGGTGACCTCGAGGATGTAGTCGACCTCCTTCGGACCGTAGAAGTGCACGACGGGCACGACCACGGCGCCGAGGTAGGCAGCCGCCCAGAAGCCGATGCCGGCCTCGGCCCAGTTGGGCAGCTGCATGACCACGACCGAGCCGGCGCCGATCCCACGGGCCTGCAACGATCTCGCCAACGATCGTGCGCTGCGGTCGATGTCGGCGAAGGTCCCCTTGTACGGGCGGACCTTGGAGTGCACGGCGAAGGTCGAGTCGCCCATGTTGGCCAGCCCCTCGGCCACCATTTGGCCGAGCGAGATGCCTCGCCAGGCGCCGCTCTCGCGGTACTGCGCCACCAGCTCGGGCGGCACCGTGCGCAGCTTCCAGCTGTCCGCTCCCCGCCGCTCGGACGTCTCCCCCGCTCCCCGCCGCTCGGGCGTCTCCCCCGCTCCCCGCCGCTCGGGCGTCTCCCCCGCTCCCCGCCGCTCGGGCGTCGCTTCAGTTCCCACGAATGTCCCCCTCGAACCCGCTGATCAGCCGATCGGCACGGCCGTTAGCTACATTGCCCGATCAAGAGAACGACATTATCGTCGGCTCCCATGCCGGACCAGAGCCACGACGAATCGACGAGTGCGCTGGCTTCGGCGGCGCAGCACCACGGCTTCCACCGGGTTCCCGTGGCCCGTGTCGTCGACGAGACGGCCGACACGCGCTCCATCGTGCTCGCCGTGCCGACCGACCTGGCCGACGCGTTCGCCTACGACGCCGGCCAGTTCGTCACCTTCCGGGTCACCGTCGACGACGAGCCGCTCATGCGCTGCTACTCCATGTCGTCGGCGCCCGCGGTCGACGGCGAGCTGGCCGTCACCGTGAAGCGCGTCCCCGACGGCAAGGTCTCGAACTGGCTCAACGACCACGTCGAGGCCGGCGTCGAGGTCGACGTCACCCGACCCGCCGGGGTGTTCTGCCTGTCCCCGGACGCGGGCGATATCGTCGCCTTCGCCGCGGGCAGCGGCATCACGCCGATCGTCTCGATCATCAAGCAGGCACTGGCCACGACGACGCGCCGCATCCGACTGCTGTACGCCAACCGCGACACCGACTCGACGATCTTCTCGACCGAGATCGAGGCCCTGGCCGCCGCCTACCCCGATCGCCTCTCGGTCGTGCACCACCTCGATGCCGATTCGGGGTTCGTGGACCACGACGAGCTCCGCGCCTTCCTCGCTGCAGGCACCGATGCGAGCGCCATCGACGATGCGTACGTGTGCGGACCAACGCCGTTCATGGACCTCGCCGAGGAAGCCCTGCTGGCCTTCGGCGTCGAAGCCGGACGTCTGCACATCGAACGCTTCGCCACGCCCCCGCCCGCACCCGACGTCAGCGAGGTCGTGGCCAAGGCAGCGGCCGACGGCGGCTCGGTCACCACGGTGACCATCACCGTCGACGACAAGACCGACACCGCCGAGCACCACCCCGGCACCACGGTCCTGCAGGTCGCCCGCCAGCTGGGCCTCCATCCCCCGTCGTCGTGCGAGTCGGGCAGCTGCGCCACCTGCATGGCCAAGATCGTCGAGGGAACGGTGACCATGCACGTCAACGATGCCCTCACCCCCGGAGAGGTCGAGGAAGGCTGGATCCTCACCTGCCAGTCGGTCCCCACCAGTGACAAGCTCGAAGTCGTCTACGGGTTCGACTGATGAGTGGTCCAGGGAACCCTTGCCCGTCGAGCCGACACTTGGAGCACTGACGACTGCCCTCAGCTCCAATCGAGATCGAGCTCGACGGCGATGAGCTCAACTGCGCCGTCAGCGGCGAACAGCCCAACCACGGGGAATGCACGAACCAGTAAGCCGGAGGCAACGAGCACACGAAGCTCCGGACGCCCGTCGATGTGTTCGGGCAGGCTCTCGTATGCGTCACGGAAGACGTCGTCCACGCGCAACAACTCGTGAACCAGGAAGTCGTGAGCCGAAGGCTCTCCACCGGACCCTCGCTCCGCCGCGAGCTGCCGGTCCAGATCTTCGTAGAACCATGTCGTGGTTCGAACGATCCGCCGATCAGGTGTGGTTGGTTCGTGCGGCATCGATGACAGCCGCCCGTTCCACAATTGAAGCCCGGATGCGGGCCAGGAACTCAGGTGGGACCTCGTCGAGGTCCGTCACGATGCTGGAGCGGAAGATCTCGTCGACCGCCGCGGGCTCGAGCTCGTCGAGCTCCGCTGCGGTCCAGACCTTCCGTTCCATGGACGGCAGCATACCGACGAGCCCCGACAGGATCGAGGCCTCCCATCAAGTCAGACCACGTTGGATCAGTCCAGCGTGGACAGCAATCGGGCCGTGTCCTGCTGGAAGACGCGGATCTCGCGGATCTGTTCGTCGGCTACTGAGATCAGCTCGAACACGTCGACCGTCGCCGACCGTCCCGTCGCCTTCGACGTCCACGTCTGGGTCGTGAGCTGGAAGACCCGGTCGCCGTCGCACCACGCACGGGGGTTCTCGATGGTGCGGTCCCAGTGCTCGGCGAAAGCCGCACCCATCTCCCCCATCCCCACCAGCCCCTTGTAGCGACCCCCGTGCGGGAACGACACGGGCTGCTCGATCTCGAACTCCGGATGGAGCACGGCGCCGATCTGCTCCGGATCACCGGAGGCGAACGCAGCGCGTAGGTCGTCGAGGACGTCCAGAGAGGACCTGCTCATGCGAGCGCCAGCTTCGCGTCGGGGAAGCCCAGCATGGCGGCGCGGTTGGTGCCCAGCACGTGGCGCCTGGTGGCCTCGTCGCGGCCGCCGAACAGCTCGACGATGAGACCGACGACGTCATCTTCAACGAAGGGGTGCATCCACCGATGTTCGCGCAGCATCTCGCTCGGCGCGTCGGACCGCTCGCCGCCGAGCGTCCTTGCGCGACGACCCAGCGACGGCCCACCCCCCACCGAATTGCGTGTCGGTTCACCGGAAACCGACCAACCCGCACGCCAGAAGCAGAAAAGTAGCCGGCAAGAGCGGGGCGACGCAGCAGAACGTATGTGAGCGAGCGTTCACTTTGTGCTACACAACTGACCATGCACGTTGGACTC
>CAZALT010000044.1:0-21910 GCA_964485515.1 uncultured Rhabdothermincola sp.
CCCCGTTGGCTCGGGCCTCAGCGACGAAGCGGGTGAGAGCTGAGTCGAGCTCGTAGTGGAGAACGTGCCAGAACTCGCGGGGAAGGAGGTCGCTCGGACGCAGCTCCTCCAGTCGTCGGAATGCCCAGCTGGTGAGGTTCGCTGGGTCACCGAGGATGTCGAGTGCTCCTGGTCCGCGCTCCACAAGTGGGCGGAGCGGGCGCGTCGCGCTCCCGTCTTCCGCCAGAGACCGGGTTGCGCCCTGGTAGTAGGCGACGTAGTCGTGGTCCAACGCAACGGACACGGGGAAGGCACGATCGCGCTGGGGCATGATGGCCTCTTGGACCTTCAACACCGTGCGCAGGGCTGAGTTGTCGGGAACGTCGAGGCTTTCCACGACGTAGCGGTGGACCTCTTCATAGAACAGGTGCCAGGACACCGGGGGTATCGGAAAGTAATCGAAGTACCGGAGAGCCCATGTGATCAACGGGAACGCGGCTGGGTCCCGATCGGACCGTTCGATGAGATCGTCGATCACCTCGATCGCTGGCAGGCCCTCATCCCATTGGAGCCAGCGCAGAAGGTGTCGCAGCAGGCCGAAGTGCTCGAACACCCGGACTCCCATGCGCAGCTGCCGCATGCGTTGGTGCTCTGCTCGGTCGAACGTCGCCGTCGAGACGACGATGCCTTCGGCATCGGTGGTGATGCGATGCTCTGCCCGGTACTTCGGATCGTTCATCGGGGCGTTGGGGAGCATCTGGAGCATCCAGGCGCGGACTGTCACCTCATGGTCGATCGCCCACTGCAGATCCGCTTTGAACGATGTCGTCGTCTGGCCTGGGAGACCGAGGACGAAGTCGCACATGATCGGCAGGCCGAGGCCGCGAAAGGTGGCGCAGAGCTGGTCGTACTGCTCAGGTGCGATGTTTGAGCGGTTGATGGTCTCGAGCGTGGCCTCGTCGCGTGTCTGGAGTGCCAGGGATGAGATGGTGGCGACGCCGGCCTCGAAGAGGGTTTCGAGGATCTCTGTCAAGTGGCGCGTGGTGTTCTTCGCCGTGTTGATGCCCAGGTTGGCCGGGACTCCGGTCTCACGCCGGAGCTCGGCGACGTAGGCGGCGATCTCGATGTCGCGAGGCAAGATCCCGACGTTCGCATCTGCGAGCATCCACAGAGGTACCCGGCGATCCGCCAACCAGCGCATCTCTGCTTTGACCCGGTCGAGATCGAACTTGCGGATGCGCGACTTCGTCGCCGATCCCCAGTCGCAGAAGGTGCACCCGTAGGGGCACCCGCGGTTCGTTTCGACCACGACGGCACCCTCGAACGCAGGGTCCCAGCTCACGGCGTGGAGGTCGTCGAACTCACCGGTCAGGTACGGCGAAGGGAGGCTGTCGAGCTCTGCTCGTCGCCCCCGGTCCGGCGTTCGCACCACGAAGCCGTCCGCTCCAAGGTAGGCGACCCCATCGATCTGGTCGAGATGCTGGAACATCCCCCAGACATCGTCAGAAGCGAGCGCGCTCAAGATCTCAACAGCCGTGTCCTCTCCTTCGCCGATCACGGCGATGTCGACGGATGGCCTGTGTAGGAACTCCGCCAGGTCGTCGTCGTACTTGGGAGTGTCGGGTCCTCCGTGGACGGTGACGACTGCTGGGTTGTGTGCCTTCGCCCAAGTCGAAAGATCGTGGTTCTGGGCGCTCGTCCACATGTAGTTGCTGCAGAGCAGGACCGCTGGGCCTCGGTGGTGTTCGAGCAGGATCCGAGCCTCGTCGATGGTAACCGGCGGCCGAATGTCGAAGTGGTCGTTGAGCACCCCTCCTTGCCAGATGCGCGCAAGGGCGGTGATGAGGCCGAGCGCCAGGGGTGGGCCAGACGTGGGCACGTAGGCCGGTAGCACCGGAATGCGGTCGGAGGCGAGCTGTGCCCACTCCCCATCCGGCCGGACGAAGCTCGACGGCCACACCTGGGCCTCGGCCGCGGTCGCGACGGACGGGTCGTGGCCCTGGTCGTCGCTGCCCCACTCCACCAGGCCAGCCGATTGCAGCGCAGCGAGTGCGCCGGCAGCGGTCGGCCCATGGGCTACGAGAACGTCTGACGCGGCCTGTGGTGCCTTGAGTGTGTCGAGCACCTCGAGCTCACAGGACGTGAGCCATCGGAGCGCGCTGGTGGGCCGGTCGAACGCCCAGAGCCTTCCGTCGGTGACCAACAGGGCGATCGGCCCGATCGGCGAAACGACGCCGCTCGCAGCCGATGTCGGTGCCGGTACCGGCGGCGGCGGCCCCGGGTCGGCCAGAACCGCGAGCGCGGACCGATTGATGTCTCGAGGGTCGCGTTCGTCGATACGGCAGAGCGACCAGCGCCCGCGCTCTCGAACGACGATGGCGGCTCGATGCCAGTCGTCCTCAGCGGCATCATCGATCAACAGCACTGCGCCCCCCCCTCTCTAGGTTCGATCGATGCTACCGGCCGGTGGTGGAGGCGGGAACTGGGCTTGGGTGTTCTGCGGACTGCGCCTATCCAAAGCGGCTCGAACGACTCCCACCGGCGAACTCAGCCCCCGAACCGCCCGATTGGTGCCCCGTCGCGGAGCACGATGAAGTGCGGCGCCTCGACCGATGGGTCGTCAGCAGCGAGGGGAAGGAACTCGGCCACATAGGCCCAGCGGTCCTCTTGTGTCTCGTTTGGCGTCGTCGCGTGAGGGAGCAGCGAGGAGAAGGCGATGACATCTCCTGGGTCGGCGTCGATGGCCACCACCGTCACGGGGGGATCGACGACCTCGACGTGCGAGCCCACCCAATGGTGGTCCCGGTGACCGCGATGGGCACCCGGCTCCACGAGCAGGCCGCCACGCTCGGCTGAGGCGGGGGTGAGGGCGACCCAGATCTGGAGGTGTTGGTGCGGGAGCTGCGTGTACCCGTTGTCTTGGTGCCAGGGAAAGGTGGCCGACCCTGGGCCTTTGCACACGGCCTGGTCCCACCGGCACCATGCGTCCGGGCCGACGAGGGCGGCGACGAGCGCGAGGATCCTCGGGTCGGAGAGGAAGCGGCGGACCGCAGGAGATCGTCGATACGCATTGCTCGTGAACAGCATCGTGCCCAGCGAGAGCTCGTTGACCTCAGTGGACTCGATCGAGTGCTGCAGCACCTCGAGGAGGTGCGTTGCTTCGACCGGGGAGAAGAGGCCGCGCAGCAGGATGTACCCGTCGCGCCGGTAGCGATCGGCGTCGATGGCCACGTGCTGGTCGACGCCCATGTGCTGCCTTCCCACGAACCGACGCGCCCTCGTCGACATCGCCGATGGTGCTCTATCATCGCCTGATCATGGGACAACACGCAACGGTGGACGGAAGCACCGGAGGGGCGGCGGATCGACGCACCGTTCCCGTCGCCGATCCGTCCTGGGCACCCCTGGCCGAAGACTTCGCCGAGAGCACGCTGACGCGGCGACTCGAGCAGGTGGCGCAGCGTGACCCCGCTGCGCTTGCCGTCACCGGGGAGGAAGGCGAGCTCACGTACGGCGCGCTCGATGCCGCCGCGAACCGCGTCGCCAACGCCCTTCGGGCGCAGACGTCGACGCTTGGGCATCCCGTTGCCCTGCTGCTGGCTCACGACGTCCCGCTCGTGGCGTCCATCTTCGGAGTCTTGAAGGCGGGCGGCATCGTGCTGGTGCTGGACCCCCTCGCCCCCGCTGACGTGTCAGCTGCGGTGCTCGCCGACGCCGGTCCCGTCGCCGTGCTCACCGATGAGGCCCACGCCGAGTCGGCCTCCCAGTTGGCGGGTCGGTTGCCGCTGGTCCGCTTCGAAGACACCGCCACGGTCTCGTCAGAGCGGCCGCCGCTCGGGACGGGACCAGGCTCACCCGCCATGCTCGCCTACTCATCGGGCACCACCGGAGGGGCCAAGGCGGCCGTGTTGTCGCATCGGGCCCTGCTCCACTTGGCCCGTGGCGCGTCGGACGAGCTTCGGCTCACCTCCCGCGACCGGTTGCCGATGCTGTTCCCCGTCTCGATGGCGGTGGCGGCGTACCCGATGCTCCTGCCCTTGTTGGTCGGTGGGTCGCTGCACGTCCGCGACGTGCGCTCGGTGGGGCTTGCTGGCTTCCACCAATGGCTTGCGGACGAGGCGATCACGGTGCTGTACCTATCGCCGACGGTTGCTCGCTTCCTGGGCCAGGTTCCCTCCGAGGTGACGGACCTGTCGCTGCGGCTCGTGGTCTTGGGCGGTGAACGGGTGGACGGCGACGCGGTGGCCATCGTCCGGGCCACGGTTGGCGACGGCCCGGTCATCGCCAACGGCTACGGGACCACCGAGACCGGCGTGCTGACCTTCTACGTCATCGGCGACGACGAGGAGTTCGGTCCGGCGGGCGTCCCGATCGGCCACCCGATCGTGGGAACGAAGCTCGTCGTGCAGGCTGACGATGGCACCGAGTGCGAGCCGGGGCAGGTCGGGGAGTTGCTGGTGCAGAGCCGGTACCTCGCCAGCGGCTACTGGAACCGGCCTGACCTCGACGCGCTCGTGTTCACCAAGATCGAGGGCGGGGATCAGGTGGTCTACCGCACCGGCGACCTCGTGGTCCTCGGCGAGAACGCAGACCTGGCCCTTGTCGGCCGCAGCGACAGCGAGGTGAAGGTCAGCGGTCACCGGGTGATCCCCGGCGAAGTGGAACAGGCGATGCTCGCCTTGCCCGAGGTTGCCGATGCCGTGGTCGATGCTCGTCCGGATCCGATGAGCACCAACCAGTTGATCGCCTGGGTGGTGCCTGCGGACGGCGCCGACATCCCAGCGATCCGCCGAGCGGCCGAGACGGCGATGCGAGCGCCGTGGGTGCCCGCCCGGATCGTCCTCTTGGACCAGCTGCCGTTGCTGCCGAACGGCAAGCTCGACCGTCGAGCACTGCCGGCGCCGCCAGATGACACATCAGCGGGCGGCCGGGTGCCTCGCAACGAGGTCGAACTGGCGATCGCGAGGATCTGGCAGCGCATCCTCGATGTCGACGCGGTTGCGCCCGAGGCCGATCTGAGCGATCTGGGTGCGCAGTCGTTGGACATGGCATGGGCACTGGTGCGCATCGAGGAAGACCTGGGGACCCGCGTCCCCATGGGCGAGGTGACACACGTCCGGTCGGTCGCCGACCTCGCCGAGGTGGTCGCCCACATCCGGACGGCCGGCGGCTCGAACGCTGGCCTGATCCAGGTTCAGACGGGGTCCGATCAGCGGCCGCCGCTCTTCATGGTGCACGATCTCCACGGTTCCGCCTTCGGCCTTCGCCACCTTGCACCTCACCTGGGTGAAGATCAGACCCTGTGGGGTTTCGAGTCGCCCTACCTGGAGGGTCCGGTCCCGCCGTTCCGCTCGCTCGAAACGCTCGCGCTCCGCTACGTCACCGATCTGCGTCGGATCCAGCCTTCGGGCCCGTACCACCTTGCGGGTTACTCGTTCGGCGGTGTCCTCGCCTTCGAGATCGCTCGACAGCTCGTCGAAGCCGGCGAAGAGGTGCCTCTGCTGGTGGT
The DNA here is from genome assembly GCA_964485515.1 of uncultured Rhabdothermincola sp. Taxonomy (GTDB): domain Bacteria; phylum Actinomycetota; class Acidimicrobiia; order Acidimicrobiales; family Acidimicrobilacustridaceae; genus CAZALT01. Next base: position 5,489 of record CAZALT010000044.1, read on the forward strand.
CGTCGACGTCGGCCCCGGCTACCGCGGGCGCCACTACGATCCGCGAAAGGTCCTGGACAAGCCCTGGCTCCAGGTTCCGATGCCGGATGAGGATTCGTCACTGCTCGATGAAGCTCGCTGGTACGCCCGTCTGGCTCGCAGATCACCCATCGACGCCGCGCTCAGCTTCACCAATCGAACGGGTCTCGATCGGTGGACGGATTCACTCGTGTTCCAACGGGACCTCCGCCAGACCGGGACGATCGCTGCGGGCCATCGGCTCTGGTTCGCCTGGCGGAAGCACTGGGAGCTCGCTCGTCGGTATGAGTGGGAGGGCCGTCACTATCCGGGTCCGCTGACGCTCGTCTGGGCCGACGAGTCCGCCGCGACGGATGGCACCATGGGTTGGGGTGCGGTGGTCGATGGCGGGGTGGACATCGTCCACGTTCCCGTACCCCATGAGCGCTTCCTGCTCCCCGATGGTGCCCCGGCCCTTGGGGCGGCGATCCGGGCGGCGATGGATCGCTCGATCACCGTGGCGGGAGACTGATCTGGTGTGTCGGGCGGTGAGCTGAGCGTCCCGTCGCCGGTTCTTCGGGCGGATGTCGCGTGTCGGGCGCCATGGACCGCGTTGCACTTCGATCAGCACGGCTGGGTCACCGCCTGCACGGCCAACAAGCGCGATGCGCTCGGAAACGTGGCCACCACCACGCTGGGGGAGATCTGGAACGGTCTTGCCGCCCAGACGTTCCGTGCCGCGTTCGACGGCGGAGCGCTGGCGGAGGGTTGCGACCTGTGCGCCTGGCAGCGCTCCCATGGCGGTGACCCAGCCATGTACGCGCGCCTCTACGACGGCGGGGATGCCGCTCCCGATCTGGTCGGGCCGGTACACGTCGAGTTCGCCATGTCGAACCGGTGCAACCTGGCGTGCGAGATGTGCAACGGAGCGCTCTCATCGACGATTCGTCAACGCCGCGACGCGCTGCCGCCCCTCCCGGCTGCGTACCCAGACCGCTTCTACGAAGAGCTGCGCACGTACACGCCGACGATCGCCCGGGCCAAGTTCTTGGGCGGCGAACCGTTCCTCGCCTCCGAGAACTTCCGCATCTGGGAGAACTGGGCGGAAGATGGCGCTGCGGTCTCGTGCCACGTGACGACGAACGGGACGATCTGGAACCGCCGGGTCGAATCGATCCTCGACATCCTGCCCATGTCGTTCGCCGTATCGCTCGATGGAGCGACCGCGGCGACCGTCGAGCGGATCCGTGCTGGCGCGGACTTCTCGACGGTGATGGCGAACATCGATCGGTTCCTGGCCCACGCCGACGCAAACGGCACCGATGTCTCGCTGACCTACTGCCTGATGCTCGACAACTGGCGGGAGCTACCAGATTTCCTCCTGCTCGCCGACGAGCTGGGGGCCGGAGCCTTCGTCAACACCGTTCTGAGCCCGTTCCGGCTCAGCGTCTACCAGCTTCCGGCGAGCGAGCTCGCTGAGCTGGTTCGCACCCTCGAGGCCGAGAGCTACCGGCTCGAGGGGCTTCGTCGGAACCGGGACGTCTGGACGGACCAGCTCACCCGCCTGCGCGCCGCCATCGGCGGACCGGCCATGACCGTGGAGACCCCGGTCCACTTCCCCTCGCTCGATCCGCCGCCGCTCGAGGCGGCCTCGGCTCCTGACGGTGCCGCCCAGACGGAGGCGGCCCTGCGCGCCTGGTCCCCCGTGGAGCCCGCGAGGTTCGAGGTTGCGGCCGACGGCGTGATCATCGCCATCGAGCCAGGCCACCTCGAGCCGCTCTCGGTCGATCGCCTCCTCGGTGCCGGCATCGATGAGCTCTTCATCTGGCTCCACGCCGCCTTCGGGCGGCCTGACGCATCCGCGTACCTGCGCCATGAGCCGGACCTGGGTGACCGCCTGCTGCGGTTCGCCGATGCGGCCGGAGCCACCGAGGTCAGGGTGCTGAGCGAGCGCCGTGGAGACCGAGCGCGGTGGTTGCTGGCCACGCGACGAGACGGCCAGGAGCGCGTCGGCGTCACCTGATCGCCGAGCACGCTCCGCCGCGATCCCTTGCTCCCGATCTGACCCGGCCGGCAGTCAGGAGGCGTCGGGTGCTGGCCGCCAGTCAACCTCGAAGTCGACGTGTGACCGTTCGCTCCCGTCACCGAATCGGGCGAGCTTCCACGCCTCGGCCAGCGTCTGCCCGTCGCGCCCGTCGATGATCGACAACGTGACATCGAAGCGGCCGTTGCCAGGGATGTGACCGGTGGTGCCGGTGAGTCGGTGCCAGCCTGGTCCGGGTAGTCCACCCTCGTCCACGATGACGGTGAGGGCGGCGCTGACCAGCTCGACCTCTTCGGGGGTCAACGGCTGGCTTCGATCCGAGACATCGGGATCTCGGAACGAGAGCTCGAGGCGAGCGTGAGGGACCGGTTCGCTGATCTCGATGGTGCAGGCGAAGCCCAGGCCCTGCTCAGAACGGGTGTCACGTTGATCGAGCTCGAAGTGGTGGAGGTGGACAGGACCCGTCCCGATCGCCGGTCCCGCAGACCAGCCGAAGCCGCCGTATCGCTCGATGACGGACTCTGGATCTCCGTCATCGACGAGGGCTCCCTTCTCGATCCGGATCACCCGGTTGCAGACCTCCTCCACCAGGAGGAGGTTGTGGGAGACCAACACGACAGCTGCGCCTGATGCCACGAGGAGCCGCAACCGTTGCTTGGCGGCGGCCCTGAAGGCTTGGTCGCCCACTGCGAGGAGCTCGTCGATGAGGATGACATCCGCGGATACGTGGGTGGCCAGCGCGAAGCCGAGGCGGGCTCGCATGCCCGTCGACCAGTGCTTCACCGGTTGGTCGAACGCGTCGGCGAGTCCTGCCATCTCGAGGATCGCGGGGAGTTGCTCGTCGAGCTCCTCTGTGGTCATCCCGTGGAGCAAGGCGCTCATCCGGACGTTCTCCCATCCGCTGAGGTCACCGTGGAAGCCGATGCCGAGCTCGAGCACGGCCACGGTGCGTCCCGCGACCTCCACGGTGCCGCGATCGAGGTCGAGGAGCCCGGCGATGGCCTTCAGCAACGTGGACTTGCCGGCACCGTTCGGCCCGATCACCCCGAGTGCCTCACCGGCGCGGATGTCGAGGTCGAGATCCGACAGCCCCAGTCGGTCGCCGCGGCCCGAGTGGAACCTCCGGCCTGGCATCGCTTGCGCGAGCGCGATCCGGTGCCTGCCGCTGCTGAACCGTTTCGTCGCCCCTCGCACCCTGACCGCTGGATGTCCGGCCATCCCCTGTTCAGCGGCCGTCGATGAGCCGGCCTCGGGGTGTACGGCCGGCGAGATGATCACGGACGGGTCGAGGACGAGCATGGGCTTCACGACTCGGCTCGAGCCACGGATCGTGAAGTCGGTGCTCATCGTGCTGAGGTCATCGCGGACACCGGAGCGAAGTGCAGCCGTGAGGCGGAAGTGGCCGCCGGCCCAGGGCAACGGCGTGCTCCTCCCTTCGAAGCGGTGGACGCCGGGGCGGACCCAGTCGATGTCGAGCGGGGTCCTGGCGTCAACGATCGCCATGCCGGGCAGCAGCGTCGGAAGCGAGAGCGACACGACGAGGTCCGGTGGCGGGACGGTCGGCCGGAGGACCTCGATGTCGACCGCCATCTTGAGGGGTGACGACGGTCCGATCTCGGTGGCTTCGAGAGCGACTGCGCTGACCCGTGCTGGAGGTGGTCCGTCGATGAGGTGCGGGGTCGCCCGGCCGAGGTAGCCCTCGATCACATCACCCGATGGGCCGTCATCGATGACGCGGCCTTCTTCAAGGCGGACGGCCCGCTCGCACACCAGGTTGACGAGGGGGAGCTCGTGGGACACGAACAGGACCGTGCATCCCTGCGAGACGAGCGCGGCGATGCGATCGAGGCAGCGTTCCTGGAAGGCCCGATCACCGACGGCGAGCACCTCGTCCACCGCGAGCACGGACGCGTCGGCGTGCGTGGCGAGTGCGAAGCCGAGACGTGCGGCCATGCCCGTCGAGTACCGCTTGACCGGAGTCTCCATCGCATCGGCGAGGCCAGCGAACGTGACGACCTCATCGGCTCGATCCCGCACCTCGGCCGGCGTCAGGCCCAAGAGCGCACCGCCGACGAAGAGGTTCTGCCATCCCGTGAGATCCGGGTGGAACCCGATCCCGAGCTCGATCATCGATCCGATCCGGCCCGCGCTCTCGACCCGCCCGCTCGTCGGGGCGAGCGTCCCCGCCAACAACTTGAGCAGGGTGGACTTTCCCGCACCGTTCGGTCCGATGAGCCCCACGGTGGAACCCGGAGCGATGTCCAGGGTGACGCCATCGATCGCGACCTTGCCCTCAGGGACGTGGCGCATGAGGGAACCCGGCAGAGCTTGGCGCCAAGCGCCGATGCGACGGTACGTCGTGAACCGCTTGGTGACCTCCTGGAAGCGGACTGCGCCGTTCGGGAGTACGTCGCTAGATGACATCGGTCATTCGCCGTTCGACCGACGCGGTGTAGGCGATCGCGAGGCTGAGGCCGACGATGCCGAGAGCGCCGTGGATGGCGAGCGCCGTCCAGTTCGGCCAGGTCTGGAAGAGGACGGCATCTCGAACGCCCTCGATCGATACCGCGATGGGATTGAGGACGGCGAGGAAGCGCAGGGACTCGGGCAGGACCGAGGCCCCGTACATCACCGGGGTAGCGAGGATGCCCAGTCGGAGGAGGAGTTGCACGACCTGGATCGTGTCCCGGATGAACACGGAGAGAGCTGCGCAGAAGACCGCCGTGGCGGCCGTCCAGATGAGCGCGACCGCCAGGGAGGGCACGATCGCCACGACGGTGACGGAGACCGAGCCGATCTGGAAGGCCACGAGGCCCGCGAGCACGGCCAACGCGATCATGAGATCGAGCACGTACGCGCCAACGGCGGCCAGTGGGAGCACTTCGCGGGGGAAGTAGACCTTCGACAGCAGGTCGGCGTTCGACAGCAATGCGTTCGAGCCCATAGCGAGTCCGGACGAGTAGAGCGTCCACACCACGAGGCCTGCCCAGACGAACGAGAGGTACGGCGCCCCTTCCCCGTCGACATCGAACGCCTGGCTGAAGATGAGTCCGTAGACAGCCAAGATGGCGAGAGGCGAGATGAGGGACCAGCCGAGGTCCAGCAGGCTCTGGCGATAGCGTGCTCGATACTCCCGCACGGTGAGTAGGCGGAGCAGGGGCCAGCTCGTCCTCACTCGAGTGATCCACCCTGGTGGGTTGGAGGAGGAGCGCCACTGCTGGCTGCCCCGGTGGCGGCCAGGCTCGGCGGCACCCGTCGGTGGCACGGTGGGTTTGGTCGCGTGGGGGCGAGTCATGACGGAGGTTCCTTGCAGATCGCGGCCAGTATGGTCGATCGCTTCAGGCGATCACAGAACAGGTTGGCGACGTGCCCCGCCGGTGCTCGATGCATGCGAGAGCATGGGGTGGTGATGGACGAAGCCGCCGCGTCTGGATCGTGGAGGAGTCGCATCTCACGGCTCGCTTCGACCGAGGCCGAGAGCGCCGCGGGGTAGGGTCGGCGCCATGGGCCACCGTGAGAGACAGAGCCTCTCCGACCCGAGCGTCCCGTCACTGGTCGCATCGCTTCCTTGGACGCTCGGTGGGCGTCGTTCACCCGAGCCGGTGGCTTCCGATCGGCGGTCGATCGTGGTGACGAGGATGATGCGGGTGAACGCTCGGTTGCTGCGACCACAGCTTGCCGACGGCCCTGAGGTCGAGATGTCAGCAGTTCGGGGTCTCGCTGAACTGCAGGCGGGGTGGTCGGATGTACGTGCGGAGTGGGACGCGCTTCGTCGTTCGATGACCCATCTTCCGACCGTGGATCGCCTCATCGATGCACCGCCCGGTTGGGATGGCTCGTGGGAGTGGTTCTCCCTGCACAGCTTCACTCACTGGGAGCCGCGCGCTCGGACCGTTGCGCCTCGGACGGTCGAGTTGCTCGAGGGAATCGACGGCCTCGTGCAGGCGGCGTTCTCGATCCTGAAACCGGGAACCTTCCTCCACCCGCACCGCGGTCTCAACACGGGAGTGCTGCGGGGGTTGATGGGTGTCGTGGTCCGCCAGCCCGAGGTGTGCGGCATGTTGGTTGGGGACCGCCGCATGGATCTCGGGGAGGGTGACCTCCGGCTCTTCGACGACACCTTCGAGCACGCCGCGTGGAACGATGGCACGGAAGAGCGGGTCGCACTCCTCTTGGAGATCAGGCATCCGGCTCGAGGGCTTCCTGATCGGTTCAACCGCCTCTGCCAGCGCGCGTACCGCCACCACACCCAGGTGCGGAAGGGAATCGAGCGGGTTGAGCCCCTCATGCGCGAAGCCGAGGCGTCATCGCTGCCCCCCGGGCCGCGCCTGTAGCTCCGTCGTGACCGTCGCACTTCTGGGAATAGCGGCAGCGCTGCTTCTCCTTCAATGGCATCTCGTTCGGGGACGAACTGCGGGAGGGCCTCCTCGTCGGGCTCCCGTCGGACGCGACTCGGTTGCCACGAGTGTGCGAGCGCGGTGGAACCGAGAGACCGCGTGGCGGGCAGCGGTCACGGCTGCGTATGCGGGCATCGCCTTGTCGATCGGTCTGTACCTGCTCGGCTACCCGGCGTTCGTGTACGGCGGCAACGACCTCCTACCCCACAGCGGGTTCGTGCAGGACGTCTCCTTCTCGCCGCTCAGCGTCCCCCAAGCTCACTTCCTGCTGCACGTCCTCGCGCGCGGGGTGATGCTGGGGATCGGCCAGGACGAGTCGGATCTGGCCATCGAGATCGTGGTGACGGCGGCCGCAGCGCTGGGGGCGTGGCTGCTCACGGGATACATGGCCCGTCGGTCGCGGACGTGGTCGTGGGGGGCACTCGGGGCCCTCGTGGTCCTGGTCGGCGAGACGCCGTACGTGTTCGTCGAACTGCCCTCGGAGATCCGGCGGGGGACCGGCTACTTCGTCCTGCACCTCTGGGCGACCCCGACGAACGCGTTCCTCCTCCCGATGACCATGCTGCTCATGCCGCGGCTCCTCGTCTCCCGCCGTCCGACCTCGGTGCGATCTGGCTTCGCTCTGGCGGCGCTGGTCGTGCTCTCCATGGTGGGCAAGCCCAACGCCGCTCTGGTGCTGGTGCCCGCGGCGTTGATCGTCGCCGCGTTCGCCCCTGACCGATGGCGATCGTCGGCCGCCCGGTTGCGCTACTTGGCGCTCTACGCCTTCGTGCCGATCCTCGTGGTGGGACTCGTCCAGTTCCGCTTCGTATCGAACCTCGACCCCACCTACCACGGGGGCTTTCGATTCGCTCCCCTGCACGAGATGGAGCTGGCCGGCATGGCTCGGCCCGTTGCCTGGATCGGGCTGCTCCTGCCGTTCGCCTTCCTCGTGGTGGCGGGCGGAAGGTGGTGGTTGGACCGCTCGGTCCAGTTCGGATTGGCGGCGACGGCCGTCGGGATGGCGCAGTTCGCCCTCCTCGGGGAGACGGGGTACCGCGAGAACCACGCCAACTGGGGCGTCAGCGCCCACGTTGGCTACCTCGTGTTGACGATCGTTGCGGTCGGGTACTTGCTGGAGCGCTTCTCCGAGGCGGGGTCCGATGCGCCCGGCAAGGGGCCTCGACGGACCGCTGGTGCCCTCATCGCCGCGATGCTGCTCGCCGGTGTGGTCGCGTGGTTCGACAGCCTCGGCGTCCGGTACTGATGTCGATGAACCGTGGTGGGGCCGTCAGGAGTGGCGTCAGGTATCGGGCCTCACCTCGACCGCGACGCGGATCCGGATCGCGAGCTCGAGGGTGGCGAGCACCAGCAGCGTGACGGCGGTGGCGAGGCCGACCACGGCCAGCCCGCTCAGCGCCAGTGCCCAGGCCGGGACGGGGTCGGAGGTGATGCCGATCCTGCGGAGCCAGGAGACCCCGAACCAGATGAGGGCGGCATCGATGAGCGCGAGGGCGGCTCGACCCCGTCGGAACGCCGCGGTTCCCTTCTCGATGCGGCCGAGCCGCCACGCGACCGCCACCGTGGCGGCCACGCCGGCGAGCACCCCGGCGGTCGTCAGGTGGAACCCGACCACGGCGAAGAGCAGCTGATCCCCGGTCCGCTGCGACTGGATGTCGAACGCGGTGGCCGTGGCGAGGAGCGTGGCGGGAACGGCGACCGCTGCCGGGGCGATCACCATCGTCACCGGCCGGCGGCGAACCTCGCTCCGATGAGCGACCCCGGCGGGAGGCTCGGTCGATGCCGGGTCAAGGGCACGGGGACGGGGGGGCTCAGCACCATCTGCCGCATCAGCCATCGAGGCACCCTACCGAGATGAGGAGGCGCGGCTCAGACACCGCCTCACCCCCAGGAGTCCGGCAGCGTCAACGCTCCCGCCGCGCCGAGCAGGGCCAGCACCCCCGACCCGAGGGCCAGGGCGCCGACGATCGCCGTCACCGCCACGACCACCTGTGATCCCCTCTCGGATCGCGTCTGCCAGGCGTCGCGGATCTCGAGCGCCCAGAACCGCATCGTCAGGACCCACAGGAGCATCCAGCAGTAGTAGCCCGACTTCGCCAGGTTGCCGTCGTAGGGACGTTCACCGGTCTCGCGCATGAACAGCAGCGGCACCATGGCGAGGAGCATCGCCCACAGGGTGAGGGCGACGGCTCGCTCCGACCAGAACCGTCGCCCGCCGACGATGGCCGCCGACAGCGGGATGAGCACCGGCAGCCAGTAGGCCGGCCCGCCTCGGGTCCAGCCGTACACCTCGAACAGCGCGAAGGGATCCCAGGTGAACCCGGTCCGGTAGGCCGACGACCCCGATGCCCCCAGGAGCCAGGCCTGCCAGGCGAGAACGGCCCCCGCCGGCACGCCGAGCCAGCCCACGACGCCCCACACGGTCTGTCGGCTCCACGCTCGGCTCGTCGCCAGGTGGATGATCGCGGCGGGGACCAAGACGAGCACGAGCGATGGCTTGGCCAGGGCCGAGACGACCGTCAGCACCGCCACCACCCACCCTTGGCCGCCGACCGGGGACCCCGCTTCGAGCCGGTCGATGAGCACGACGGCTGCAGGCAGCAGGAGCAGGGCGGGTGCGACCGCGATCGTCTCGGTCGGGTTGCCCCAGATGTGCACCGGGGTGAACGGCCGCGCCGGGAGCAGGCCGACCGCCTGGAGCACCAGGTTGGGCGATTCCGTGGCGAAGTAGGCCACGGTGAGCACGGCGGCGGTCGCCGGAGCGAACGCGTCGCGGCGGTGGGCGGGGGTGGAGAAGATGCGCACCAGCGCCACCGCCATCATGGCGACGGCGGCCAGCAGCACGGTGACGGCCGACGCAAGGCGGCCGAGCACGGGATCGAGCATCCGTACGAGCACGTGGAAGACCGGCTGGGGCATGTTGATGTGCGGCGGCCACAACCGCACCGTGTCCGTCATGTCCAGGTGGAACGCGAAGTCGTGCACGCCCAGGACGGGGAAGGCAGGATGGCGGACCAAGTAGATGAAGACCGGTGCCATCAACGTGACGGACACGGCGGCCGCCGCCGAGGTCCAGCCGCCCGTGTCGGGGGTCCGCCCCACCAGCTGACCGGGGCGGGCGCGCTCGTCGGTGGCTTCGACCGCAGTCGGCGGGTCGGTCACCGCCGAGCGTCGACGATGACGTGGTCGTAGGGGAAGCGCTGGAGGTCCGACCGGACGGTGACCGATGCATCGGGGAAGTGCGCCCCGATGAGCGACCGCGTCTGCTCCACCGTGCGGACGTGGTGGCCGCGATCGAAGCGGGCCACCGTGCGGGCGACGGGGTGCTGGTCGGGGAGGATCACGGGGTCGCCAGCGACGAAGCGGCCGCCGGGGACGAGCACCGACCGGGCCTTCTCGAGCAGGCCGTGGGCGGTCCGGTCGTCGAGGTGGTGCAGCACCGCCCCGGCGAGCACGATGTCGCGCGGCCCCGCATCCTCGACCGCGAGCTCCTCGATGGTGCCCAGTAGGAAGCGAGCGCGGTCGCCGTAGCAGCGGCGGGCGTGGGCGATGTAGCGGGCGCGGGAGTCGATCCCGAGGTACGAGGCGGTCGGGGGGATGAGCTCGATGAGCTCGGCCGTGCCGCAGCCGATGTCGAGGATGCGGTCGTCGGCGCCGCAGCGCACGACCTCGTCGGCGAAGACGCGGCGGGCGTGGTCTGACCCGGAGATTCGCTGGAGGAACCGGTAGATCGCCGGGCGTGAGAGGGAGGACCAGATGCCGAGGCGTTCGTCTTCGGGCGCGTCGGACGGTGGTTCGATGGAGTCGTTGGCGGCTCCCCCGTCGATCACCTGCGACACGTCTTCCACCCTAGGACCGGGCTCTGACGCGAGCCCGATGCGGTCAGGCGGAGACGTGCGCATCGACATCGGTGCCGCGGGCCGTCTCGGGACGACGGGTGCCGAGGGCGACGGGGACCGGGGTGCTCGGGGCTGGCGCGACGCGAGCCTCGCGCTCGACACGGCGCTTCTCGGCCCGCTGGCGCGCCCGGATCTGGCGGAGCGCCGCCTTGCGGTGCTTCAGACCGAAGGGGCGGCCGATGCCCGGGAGCGGCTGGGCCCGCCGCAGGATCGGGTTGATGCCCATGTTCTTGATGTGGTGGAGCATCTGGTACGTGGACAGGTTCTCGTACTTCAGGGCGTACCAGGCGAAGTGGCCCAGGAACAGGAGGTCGAACAGCACCGGGATCCGGTACTGGCAGAGGAAGGCGAGCGGTCGTTCGGTGCGGGGGAACCGCATCATCAAGAAGTAGACCTTCTTGAGGTTGACCAGCCGGTCCCGGTCCTCGAGGTCGAGGTACATGTCGTGGTGCAGGGTGGAGTCGAACTCCCGACCCTCGGGGATGGAGGAGCGGATGTCGTCGTCCTCCAAGATGTTCAGCCCGGGGTAGGGCTGGAAGAACGTCGTCCAGAGGTAGTCGGGGTTCGTCTGGCGGAAGAACGGGAGCCGCTCCATGTGGTCCTCGAAGCGGTCACCGGGCAGCCCGAAGAAGACGCTGTTGGCGAACTTCACCCCGTACTGGTGCATCCACTCGGTGATCTGGAGGATGTGGGCGTTGGACACCGGCTTGTTCATGATCGTCCGGCGTTGGTGCTCATCCGCGGTCTCGGTGGCGACGGCGACCCCGTGGACGCCGGCCTCGGCCAGGCGCCGGATGTCCTCCTCGCGGACGCCGTTGAACTTGAGGTTCGCGGTGAACGGCAGGCCGACCCGGTCCCGGTACTGCTCGAGGAACTCGTAGAGCCAGGCCCGGTCGAACCAGAGGACCTCGTCGAGGATGAAGATCGACGTGACCTTGGGGCGGTCCTTCAGGAGGTGGACGATCTCGTCGACGGCCAGGGTCGGGTTGCGCTTGCGGAGGTAGGTCTTGACCCCGCCGTAGTGGTCGGTGAGGTTGGTGTTCGAGCAGAACGAGCAGCGGAACGGGCAGCCCCGGCCGCAGCACACCCGGAGGTAGGCGCTCTGGCGGAAGAAGGCGTACTTGTCGTACAGGTCGCGGTCCATGAACGGCAGCTCGTCCATGTCCACCAGCGGTGCAGGAGGGTTCTTGCGGACACCGTCGGCGGTGCGGACCCACAGGCCGTCGATCGCGCTGTGATCGCCGCGGCGGTCGAGGACACCGCACAGGTCGCGCAGGGGGTGCTCGCCCTCGCCCGTGGCGATCATGTCGAAGGAGCCCTCGTCCATGATCGAGTCGGGGTTCATGATCACGTGGACGTTGCCGGCGATGGTGAGGGCGCCGATCTCGTCGCGGACCCGACGGGCGGTGCGCTGGGCCCACGGCACGCTGGGGGACAGGAGCGAGAAGCAGACGACATCGGGTCGGAACCCGGCGAGCTGGTGGACGAAGCGGTCCGGGTGGCGCTGGTCGTCGAAGAAGAGCTCGACCGTGTGGCCGGCCTCCTTGAGGACGGCCGAGATCGACATGTAGCCGGCGTATTCGACAAGGACGTCTTGGCACAATGCGACCCGGGCCATCTCTCCCCCTCTCGCGGACGGTGGAGCACATCATGTACCTCGCCCGCGCGCAGTCGGCATCGAAGGTACCACGGTCGCAGCGGGAGGAGACCGGCCCTGGTCGCGGCGTTGACGGCCGAACTGCCCTCGTGGTAGCACCAGCCGTGTGACGGTTGACGTGGGGAACCAGCACCGTCTCCGTGTCGGCGTGCGCCCCCTGGTGGACGAGCTCCCCGACGCCGTGCGGGAGCTGGCACGGGCGTATCCGTACTCCTGGGCGGAGCCCTACTGCCGGTACGGCTACGACGTGGCCGCCGATGTCACCGAGATCGAGACCGAGGCCCTCGTCGCCGACCCGGGCTCGGTGCTGCTCACGGTGGACCCGTCGGAGCCGGTCGCGGCGCTCGGCTGGGAGCACATGGCTGAGGAGAGCGCCCACTTCGGCGTGAACGTGGCCCGGGCGGGATCGCTGCTCACTGCGCCGTCGGTCGATCGGCGGGCGCTGGGCCAAGACCTGTTCGCCGAGCTCCGGAAGCGGTCCGCCGCCGATCTGGTCGTCGCCGAGGTCGACACCCGCGACCTCGATGGTCTCGCTGCTGCTGTCGGTGCCGGCTTCGTGCCCGTGGACACCTCGTTGACCTACATCGGCGATTCCGACGAGGGCACCGCCAACCTGCACCCGTCGCACGGCTTGACCGTCGACATCGGCTCACCGGCCACCGTGCCGGTCACCGAGGACGAGGTCGCGCTCTCGGTGGAGGTGGCCCGGGCGTCGTTGCACCTCGACCACTGGCACAGCGACCCCAGGGTGGACAGCGACCGAGCATCGGAGTGGTACGCCACCTGGGTGCAGCGGGCGTTCGAGGGGACGTGGGCCGACGTGATCATCCTCGCCCGTCGCGACGGTGTGCTCGTCGGGTTCGGCTGCTTCAAGCGATGGGAGCTCCTCGCGGACCGGTTCGCCATCCCGGTGATGGGTCGTTCGCTCGCGCTGGCGTTCGGGCCAGAGGCGCGTGGCGCCGGATCCGCCATCACCCACGCGGCCAGTACGGCGAAGCCGCTCGGCTACCGGTTCCTCGAAGCGCGCACGAGCGTCCGCAACCTCAACCTGAACAACGTGGTCGGTCGCCAGGGCAGCATGCGGCTCGTTCGGTCCGCGCACGTCCTGCACGCCTGGGCGGGCTGACTGCTGGGGCCACGCCGAGAGAACGCAGCTGGGCACGGGGCGCTCCGGCGCTGTTCGTGGCGCACGCCTAGATCACGGCGAACCGGTGCACTCCCATCGCGGTGAGGTGCGATACGGCGCCGGCGGCAACACAGACCACCGACCCGGTGAGGATGAGGCGGAACCTCCGCTTGCCAGGTAGGCCGAGTCGGCGGGCGGCGATGAGCTCCCCGAGCCAGAAGCGAACGGTCAGCACCCAGAGCACGAGCCAGACCCCGAGGAAGGGGAGCAGGAACACGCCGTGGGCGTTCTGGTCCACCCCCGAGTCATCGACGAGCACCATCATCGCGGTGGCGAACCAGAGCGACTGGACGGTGAGGAAGACGACGGGCTCTCGGTAGAAGCGTGACCGGCCGACGATGGCGGCGGCGATGGTCGGCACGGCCGTGAGGTAGAAGAACCAGGGCCGGACGAGCATGCTGGACAAGGCCATCTCATGGAACGGGTTGATGGCCAACCCACTCCCATTGGAGTACTCGGTGAAGACCACCCAGGTCTGCCAGAGGTAGATGGTGGTAGCGGGGATGATCAGCCACCTGGTCGCCGCGGCGAGCGTTGCCCGTTCCCAGCTTCGATTGCGCACGAGGTAGATCATCAGGCCCGGTACCAGGGCGAAGATGAGGTTCGGGCGCGCCAAGGTGGAGAGCACGGTCAAGGCGAGGACGGCTGGGCCCAGTCGGTGAAGGCGGTGGTGGGTTGGCGAGGCGATTGGCGCCGCGGCGACCAGTTCGGCCACGTAGGGGATGAGCAGGAGCGAAGATCCGAACACGAGCAGCATGGTGGGGCTCCACCACACGTGGGGGATCATGACGGGCGTCGGCTCGATGATGCCCGTCGCCGACAACAGGAGGGTGGGGGTGTCGGTGAGGATCGTGGCCGCGGCGAACGCGACCACCGCACCCCCGTGCAGACCCCGGCGCCCGTAGACCGAGGTCGCGCCGAGGCGCACCAACCCGGCTGCCATCATCGCGGCCGCCACCAAGACCGGGACCAGGGGTGCCCAGTGTGCACCGAGGAGCGGCTTGCCCGCCAGGTACAGGTAGTGGAACACCGGGTGCGGGATGTTCGGTGGCCAGCGCTGCATGCGCTCGGCGAGGTCGATGTGGAGGTAGACGTCGTTGTTGGTGATGACCTGGGCGAGCGGGTCGTGCGCCAGGCGGAGGTAGATGGGCGCGATGAGCGCACTGCACACGGCGAAGGTCGCCGCTAGCTCCTTTCGCCGTGCACGCCACCAGGCGCTCCGAGGTCGCCGGTCACGCCATGATCGCGCGGTCAGGAGCGTTCGGATCTTCGGTCCCACCCGCGAGCGCGCCCGCCCGATGGTCGTCCTTCCCCAGCGCAACGCGGCTGCTTCGGTGCGAAGGGCCCAGCCCGAGAGCGGCGCGATGAGCACGACCAGTTGCACCACGACCGCGATCGCGGCCGACGCCGCGAGCCCGGCTCGAATCCGTCCCTGCCAGAACAACGCAGCGACGGCCACCGCCACGACCGAGACGACGGCACTTCGCAGGAGGGTCGAAGCTCGAGGGTCGCGCTGGTCGGCGAGTGGGGGCGATGGCCTGTTGTCGGGGAACGGGGGTTGATCGATGCTGGCCAACGTAGGAGCCGGGCCTTGCGCGGTGCGACTTCTACCCCGACCTCGTAGACGCCTTGCGAGGGCGGGATCGCACGGACTGCTCGAGGCGGTGCCGTCCGCCTCGAGCTGGTCGGGAGGTCCGATTCGGTGGCCGTCAGGGACTCAGGAGCGGGCAGGTCTGCGCGAGGTGCGTCTTCAGCTCTCCGAGGATCGGTTGGATCACAGGGTCGGTCAAGTCGATGATGGGCAGCGCCAGGTCGATTATGTCCTGCTTCGTCTGGGTGGCCTCGACCAGCGAAGCGCGCTCGTCGAGGAGCTTGGCGATCGTGGCGTAGGTGCTCCCGGCGTCGGCGAACGTCGTGGCGGCCTTGCGCATCTCGTCGGCCACGAACGCTCGGACCCGCGGGATGTCGTCGCTGAACTCGGCGCTCACGCGGGCCATCTCCCCCAGGGTCAGGGCGCCTTGGCAGACCGGATCTCCCTCCGGGGCGAGGAGCGGGGTGGTCGTGGTCGTCGTGGTCGGCGGGGCAGACGTCGTCGTGGCGAGGGTCCCGTTGTTGAACGGCAAGGTCGTGCCGCTGCGGCTGTCGGGGCGGGCCAGCGCGAAGGGCGTCGTGTCCAGGCTCTGGTCGCCCTTCCTCAGCCCTGGCGTCGGAGGCAGGCCGGTGTCGTCGATCGCCGCAGGACGCTGCACCGCGGTGAGCGCTCCCACGCACAAGACGATGAGCAGGGCCGCGACGGCCAGCGTGCTCACACGACCGCCGCCTGGACCTGGGTTTGGGGACGCCATCAGCCAGACCTTCGGCGGGGCGAGCGGGCGGTGTCGGGTCCGCGGCGTCGGCTCGCCCCTTCGTGTGCGCTCATAGCGCCGGACAAGCTAGTCCAGCCGGCCTGGACAACTCCGGGCAGGGGAGCATCAGATCTTCGACGCGAAACCCGTTCCCGAGCGGCCCATCTCATCCGGCCGGTGCCGTCCGGCGGCGGGGACCGTGAGCCCCGCCACCGGGATCGGCCGCCTGTGGTTCAATCACGGCCATGTCCCTGGCACCCGTCCACCCGAAGCCCGCCGCTGCGGGTCGAGGGCGGCGGATCGGCGCCATCGTCATCGTGGCCCGGCGGCGGGTGTGACGGGGGTGCCACCTTCGGCTGCCGGCTCGACGCTGTGCTTCGTGGTCCCGTTCTGGAACGAGATCGAGGGCGTCGAGGAGTGCGTCCGGCGGATCGCCGAGGCGGCGCGGGCGATGGAGCGGGCGGGGACGTTTCGCGAGGTCCGCCTGGTCCTGGTGGACGACGGCAGCACGGACGGCACCGGTGCGGCCTTGGCGCGCCACGCGGAGAGCGAGGGCATCGAGGTCGTGCGCCACCCGGTCAACCGGGGCCTGGGCGCGGCGCTGCGGTCGGGTCTCGCCGCCGTCGATGCCGATTGGGCCTTCTACACCGATGCCGACCTCCCGGTCCGCCCCGAGGTGGCGGGCGATGCGTTCCGCCATGCCCAGGCCACCGGCGCCGACGTGGTCTCGTGCATCCGGCGGAACCGCAAGGTGGAAGGCTGGCGGCGGGCGGCCATGACCGGCGCGTACACCTGGTGCGTTCGCGCGGTGCTGGGCTTGCGGGTGCGGGACGTGAACGCGCCGGCGAAGCTCATCGCGAGCGAGCTCCTCCCCGCGATCGCTCCCGAGAGCAGCGG
>CAZALT010000045.1:0-11527 GCA_964485515.1 uncultured Rhabdothermincola sp.
CCCGGTGACGTGTTCTACCTCCACAGCCGCCTCCTCGAGCGCGCCGCCAAGCTGTCCGACGACCTCGGCGCCGGTTCGCTCACGGCCCTGCCGGTCATCGAGACCAAGGCCGGCGACGTGTCGGCCTACATCCCCACCAACGTGATCTCGATCACCGACGGTCAGGTGTACCTCCAGGACGATCTCTTCAAGTCGGGTGTGCGCCCTGCCGTCGACGTGGGCATCTCGGTGTCCCGCGTGGGTTCGGCTGCCCAGATCAAGGCCATGAAGAAGGTCTCTGGCACGCTGAAGCTCGACCTGGCCCAGTTCCGTGAGCTCGAGGCCTTTGCCACGTTCGGCTCCGAGCTCGACAAGGTCTCGGCCGCCCAGCTCGAGCGGGGCTACCGCCTCACCGAGCTGCTCAAGCAGAACCTCAACTCGCCGATGCCCGTCCAGGAGCAGGTCGTGGTCATCTACGCCGGCACCAAGGGCCACCTCGACGATCTCCCCGTCTCCGAGGTGAAGCGCTTCGAAGCCGATCTCCTCGACTTCATCAAGGGCCGTCACAGCGACATCCTCGAGACGATCCGGGACACCGGCGACCTCCCCGAAGCCGCACTCGAGGCCGCCATCGTGTCGTTCAAGGACGAGTTCGCCGCCAGCGAGGCCGTCAGCACCGACACCGGGGGCCTGGCCGATGACACGGTCATCGCCGGTACCGCGGGCGACGAGGGCTAGACGTGGCCGGAGGTCAGGAGCGGATCCTTCGTCGGCGCATCAAGAGCGTCGATTCGACGAAGAAGATCACGCGCGCCATGGAGCTGATCGCCGCGACCCGCGTGGTCAAGGCCCAGGAGCGCGCCAACGCGTCGCGTCCCTACAGCGAGGAGATCACCAACGTCGTGATCGACCTCATCCGTGCGGGCGCCGGCAAGTCCCACCCGCTCCTGCGACCGAACCCCGAGGCCACCACCTCAGCGGTCGTGGCCATCAGCTCGGACCGCGGTCTGTGCGGTGCCTACAACAGCACGATCATCCGCAACACCGAGCGCCGCATCAAGGCGATCGAAGCGGCGGGGCAGCAGTACTCGCTCATCGTCGTCGGCAAGAAGGCCTTCACGTACTTCCGCTTCGCCGGGTACCGGATCGACGAGTCCTTCCTCGGTGTGACCGACATGCCCACCTACGAGCATGCCCGCGAGATCTCCGGTGCGATCCGCAGTCGGTACGAGTCGGGCGAGCTGGCCACCGTCGACCTCGCCTACTGGCAGTTCCTCTCGGCAGGCAACCAGGAAGCGGTCACGCGCCGCTTCTTGCCGCTCGAGGTGCCCAGCGAGGATGAGAGCACCAGCACCACCGGCGAGCTCGAGTACGAGCCCTCTCCCACGGGCATCCTCGACGAGATCCTGCCCCGGTACCTCGAGTCCCGCCTCTACTCGGCGCTGCTCGACGCCTCGGCGTCGGAGTACGCCGCCCGGCAGCGCGCCATGAAGGCCGCCACCGACAACGCCGAGGAGCTCAAGAAGACCCTCAGCCGCATCATGAACCGGGCCCGCCAGGACGCCATCACCACCGAGATCATGGAGATCGTCGGCGGTGCCGAAGCCCTCAAGGGCGGCAAGGGATCGGCCGAGGACCTCCTCGTCGACCACTTGAACCCCTCCCACATCTTCGAACAGCACCTCGATCGCACTGACCATGCCCGGTCGGCGCACTGACGCACGCCTTTCCACCACAGGAGACACCTGAGATGACCGTCACCGAGAACCCCTCGACCGCAACCGAGCTGAAGGACGGCCGCGTGGTCGCCATCGCCGGCCCCGTGGTCGACGTCGAGTTCCCCCGCGGCTCGCTCCCCGAGATCAACCACGCCCTCGAGATCACCGTCACGGTGGAGGGTGTCGACACGGTTGTGACCGCGGAGGTCGCCCAGCAGATCGGTGACAGCCGCGTGCGCGTCGTGGCCATGAGCCCGACCGACGGCCTCACCCGGGGCACCCTGGTGCGCAACACCGGCAAGGGCATCTCGGTGCCGGTCGGCAACGGCACCCTCGGCCACGTGTTCAACGTGATCGGCCAGCCCCTCGACACCGACAGCCTCGAAGGCCTCGACGAGCGGTGGGAGATCCACCGCGAGCCGCCGGCGTTCGACACCCTCGAGCCCAAGGCCGTCGTGTTCCCGACCGGCATCAAGGTCATCGACCTCCTCACCCCGTACGTGGCCGGTGGCAAGATCGGCCTGTTCGGCGGCGCCGGCGTGGGCAAGACGGTGCTCATCCAGGAGATGATCAACCGTGTCGCCACCCAGCACGGCGGCGTGTCGGTGTTCGCCGGTGTCGGCGAGCGCACCCGTGAGGGAACCGACCTGTGGATCGAGATGCAGGAGTCCGGCGTCATCGATCGTGCGGCGCTCGTGTACGGGCAGATGGACGAGCCGCCGGGCGTGCGCCTCCGGGTGGCCCTCTCCGCGCTCACCATGGCCGAGTACTTCCGCGACGTGCAGGGCCAGGACGTGCTCCTGTTCGTCGACAACATCTTCCGCTTCGTGCAGGCCGGCTCCGAGGTGTCCACCCTCCTCGGTCGCATGCCGTCCGCCGTGGGCTACCAGCCCACCCTCGCCGACGAGATGGGCGAGCTGCAGGAGCGCATCACCTCCACCCGTGGTCGCTCCATCACCTCGCTCCAGGCCGTGTACGTGCCTGCCGACGACTACACCGACCCGGCACCGTTCACCACCTTCACGCACCTCGATGCCACCACCGAGCTGTCCCGCCAGATCGCATCGCTGGGCATCTACCCGGCCGTGGATCCGCTGGCGTCGACCTCGTCGATCCTCGCTCCCGAGATCGTCGGCGAGCGCCACTACAACGTGGCACGCCGCGTGCAGGAGACGCTGCAGCGCTACCGCGAGCTCCAGGACATCATCGCCATCCTCGGCCTCGACGAGCTCTCCGAGGAAGACCGCATCACGGTCAACCGGGCCCGCAAGGTCCAGCGCTTCTTGTCGCAGCCCTTCAACGTGGGCGAGGTCTTCACCGGCCTCAAGGGCGTCACCGTGTCCATCGAGGACACGATCGACTCCTTCGAGCAGCTGGTCAACGGCGACCTCGACGACCTGCCCGAGCAGGCGTTCCTCAACGTCGGCGACGCGGATTCGGTTCGGGCCAAGGCCCGCGAGCTCGAGGCCGGCGCCTGATGCCCCTGCAGGTCGAGCTCGTCTCGCCCGAGCGGACGCTCCTGTCCACCGAGGCCACCATGGTGCGGGCCCGCACCGTCGGTGGCGGTGACTTCGCCATCCTCAGCGGCCACACCCCCTTCATCGGTGCGCTGGCTACCTGGACGGTCGAGATCCAGCTGGTCGACAAGTCGATGGTGCTCGCCGCGGTGCACGGCGGCTTCATCGAGGTCTCCAACGACCACGTCAAGATCCTCTCCGATCTCGCCGAGCTCGCCGACCAGATCGACGTGGATCGGGCTCAGCGCGCGGCCGACGCGGCCGAGGCACGGATCCGGCTGGAGGACCAGGTCGAGGCCGAGGCCGCCCTCCATCGAGCCCAGGCCCGTCTCCGCGCCGCAGGTCAGCTGGTCTGAGTCGTCGCCGACGAGTTGTCGAACGGGCCGCACCTCGGTGCGGTCCGTTTCGCTTCTCTTCCCTCAACCGGCGGTGGGGGGCGCGGGAGACGACCCGGCATCGGACAAGGTCCGGATCCAGCCGTCCAGGTCGCTGACCTGCCAGGCGGCTCGGTCTGATCCGCCGTCCTGGGTGATCCAGGCAACCCGCAGGATCTTCCCTCCCCGGGTCTTTCCCAGGAATGCTCTCGTCGTGTCGACCGAGGTGATCTGACCGATCGGCACCCGCAGCACCCGCTTGGGCACCAATTGCTCGAAGGCGAGCTCCCGCTTGGTCAGCACCAGGGTGCCGGTGCCGCGCACCTGCTTCTTGCCCAACGACTCGATGCCGAAGCAGTTTGCGGCGCGGTCGGAGCGCACGATCGCCCCGATCCCGCCGAGCGACGCGATCAGCTGGGATCGCGACCTGGCCTGCCGCGCTCGGGTGACCGCCCCCGTGACGGCACCGATGATGGCGACGCCCACCACGCACAGCAGCCCGACGACGATCAGGAACTTCAACGGGAACGCCAGACCTGCCAGAGCGGGTGGGTGCCTCGCTCGAGCTCGATGCCGATCTCGCCCCCGGGGAGCGTGTACCGAACCACGTTGACGAGGTCCTCGGCGGCGATGACACCGCGGACGCCGTGGACGAGCCACACGTAGGGAAGGTCGACGGCGAGGTGCTGCTGGATCGACGCGTAGATGGCCTTGCGCTGTTCGTTGGTCGACGCAGCTCGGAGTGCGGAGACGAGCTCACCGATCTCCGGGTTGGTGTTGCGCGCCGAGTTGAACACGGGGACACCCAGCGGTCCGGCGGCGGCGGGGTCCCACTGCACCACGTCGACGCTGGGTTGCGGTCCGTCGAACTGCTTCCAGAGCACGGCCTGGTAGTCGCCCGTCGACACTCGCTGCGCCAGCTCGTCGGGTGCCGCGACCTCGACGACGGCGTCGATCCCGACGTTCTTCCACTGCTCCTGCAGCAGTTGGAGGGCCGACAGCCCATGGGCGTCGCTGGTCCCCAGCACCGTGAACGTGGTGGGGCCACCGAGGCGGGCCCGGTTGGCCTCGACGAGGTCGCGTGCGGCGTCGGGGTCGTAGCCGGGGTAGTCCGTCTCGGCGTACCAGGGCGAATCGGGGTCGAACGGTCCTCGGGCCGGCTCGTAGAGGTCGCGCTCCAGCACGTCGACGAAGGTCGGGGTGTCGGTTCCGAGGACGATCGATCGACGCACAGCAGGATCCGAGAACGGTTCCACCGCCGTGTTGAGCTGGACGAAGAGCTCGGGCGACTCGCTGTCGACGTCGTCGAAGACCTGGGTCTGGCTCTCGTCGCCGAGCTGGGCGAAGTGCTGGAGCTGATCGGCCGAATCGGTCTGGACGATGTCGAGCACTCCCGCGGCGAGCTTCGCGACGCGGACGTCGGGGTCCGGGACGGGTTCGAAGACGATGGCGTCGAGGTACGGGAGTCGGAAGCCGGCCTGGTCGGTACGCCAGTAGTCGGGGTTGCGCGCCACGGTGAGGTGGTCGCCGTGCCGCCACTCGCCGAAGGTGAACGGGCCGGACCCCACGGGGTCGTCTCCTGAGCCGCTCGCCAGCCAGGTCGGATCGGCGACGATGCCGACCTGGCTGGTCAGGGTGTCGATGAAGTCCACCCACGGCTGGTTCATCGTGATGAGGACCGAGAGGTCGCCGGTGGCGACCACGCTTTGGACCGCGCGCAGCACCGGGCCGGTGGTGGGGGAGGACCGGTAGGTCTCGAGGTTCGCGACGAGGGTCTCGGCGGCGACCGGCTGGCCGTTGTGGAGGGTGACGCCCGGTCGGAGTCGGATCTCCCACTGGGTCGAGTCGTCGTTCGCGGTGACGGCCTCGGCCAGATCAGGCCGTGCGTCGCCGCTCTCGTCGAAGGCGGCGAGGCGGTCGAACAGCGCGCGCGACACCTGCTCGCCCGACGATGTCCAGACCGTGGTCGCCGGATTCCAACCGGTCGTGTCGGACAGCAGGCCGTAGCGAAGCGTCCCTCCGGCCTGTGCCTGGGTGTCCGGCTCGACCACAGCATCGATGTCGTGCTGGTCCGGCTCCCGGTTGCGTTCGGGAGCGTCGGGCGTGCAGGCAGTCGCCCCCACCACCAGGGCGAGCGCGAGGCCGAACGTGGCGGCCAGACGCCGCCTGTGGCCGATGGTCAAGGAGTCGAGCCGCTCTCTGCACTCTCGGGAGCGGTCGTCGGCGGTGTCGCGGTGGTCGGCGGCGAGGTGACCGGCGGCTCTGGCTCGGGCATCGAGGTCGTGGTCGACGAGGAGGGGATCGTGGTCGTCGAGGTCGTGGAGCTCGACGGTGACGCCTTCCAGGTGGTGGTCGTCGTGGTGCTGTCCGACGTCGACCTGCTCGGACGCGTTCGTGTCTCGTAGGTGGTGACGGCCTCGCCGGTGCGGTCCGGTGCGAGATCGAGATCGACCGCGACCGCCTGCGCCTCGCGCTCGGGAACCTGCGGGAACTGGTTGTTGAGCCAGACGAGGACGGTGGTGGCGGACTGCTCGCCGAGCCTGGTGAGCCTGGTGCCTGACGTGTCGAAACCGTGGAGCCCGCCGGTGACCACGATCTGCTCGGCGTAGAGGCCCTCGTCATCGAGGGCGTCGACGAACTCGATCTGGTGCTGCTCTTGGAGCGCCCAGTCTCGGCTTCCCGTGATGAACAACGCGGGACCGATCGCGTCGGCCGCGTTGGCGAGCGAGTCGGCCTTGTCCCACCGCTGTTCGACGGCTGGGTCCGTGCTCTGGTCGGACCCGCCGTAGTACTGGCTCGAGTACTGCATGGAGCCGTCGTAGGGGTGGTAGAAGCCGATGAGGCCGTTGGCGCCGTCGGAGATGTCCGACCACAGCTCGGGGCCGGCGAAGTAGGGGTCGTCGGGGGTGGTGTAGGCCACCGCGGCGATGCGAGCGCCGGCGGACACGCCTTGGAGCACGATGCGGTCGCGCTGGATGCCCAGCGCGTTCGCGGTCCCCCGCAGGTACTGCGTTGCCGCCTTGACGTTCTGCTCAGGAACCGGGAAGACCGCCTTGCCCCCGGCGCCGGGGGTGAAGAGGTGGTAGTCGATCGAGAGGGTGGTGTAGCCCTCGGCCAGCAGTCGGTTGGCCCACCCCTGCATGCCGCCGTACGCGCCGCCGATGCCGGACCCGCCATGGATGAGCACCACCGCGACGTCGCGGGGGTTCTTCTCGGGCCGGCACAGCTCGCCGATCTGCTCGTCCTCGGCCGTGGACGGGGTGTAGGTGAGGACCTTGCACGAGCCGGGCTCGACGCCCGGGTCGGCGATGGGGTCGGGGACGAAGGGCGCGGCGACCTTCGTGGCGATGCCAGCTGCTTGTTCGCCCGCGCCGGTCGCGCCGCCGGTGGGGACCGACGGACTCGAACAGGACGCGAGCAGCAGGGCGATCAGGGCCGCGAGCGTGAGACGGAAGGTGGGGGGACGGTGGCGCTGCACAGAACGGCCATTCTCGCGTCTCCGGGCGCGACGATGGCGTCAGGAGCGTGAATTGTCCTCTCTCGCCTGCAGAGCACGGCGATCGACCTTCTGCATCGGGGTCAGCGGCAGCTCGTCGAGGAGTCGGAGCGCCTCCGGGAGCTTGTAGCCGGCGAGCTTCGTCGCTCCGAAGGCCCGCAGCGACTCGATCGTCGGCGGATCGGCAGGATCGGTGGGCACGATGCAGGCAACGCCGATCTCGCCCATGACCGCGTCGGGCCGGGGGACGACGCACGCATCGACGACCTGAGGGTGCGAGGTGAGGACCGCCTCGACCTCGACCGGGTACACGTTGTAGCCACCGCGGATGTACATCTCCTTCGAGCGTCCGGCGAGCCGCAGGCACCCAGCGGGGTCGAGGTAAGCCAGGTCGCCGGTGTGCAACCACCCGTCGCGCAGCGTCTCCGCGGTGGCGACGGGGTCGTTCCAATACCCGCGCATCATCGACGGGGACCGCAGCGCCAGCTCGCCGATCTCGCCGTCGGCCACGGGCCGCGCGTCGGCGTCGAGCACGGCAGCCTCCACACCGGGACGCGGGCGGCCGATGGTGTGGAGCGCCTCCTCGTCGTCGGCGTCCCACGCCGTGCCGATGCCGATGCCACCCGACTCGGTCGACGAGTACCGGATCGAGTACTTCGCCCCGAACCGCTCGCGCGCCTCCTGCACGAGCGCGGGGGGCGAGAACGCGCCTCCCATGACGATCATGGAGACGGCGGACAGGTCGTAGGTGTCGAAGTCCTCGTCGCGCAGGAGCAGTGACAGCTGTGGCGCCACACCGCCGACGGTGCTGATGCGGTAGCGCGAGATGGTGTCGAGCACCTCCCTGGGTCGCCACCGCTCGAGGACATGGGTGGTGACGCCGGTGCGGAGGTACCAGGCCAGCTTGGTCATGAAGCCGATGTGCGCGAACTGGGTGGCGGCGAGCAGGTGGCTTCCGGTTCCCCACGCGGAGTCGTGGTCCCAGTCGGCGATGTCGAGCCGCCCGATCGCGTCGAGCTCGCGATCGCCGAACATGGCGCCCTTCGGCGTGCCGGTGGTCCCAGAGGTGAACACGATGGTGGTGAGCCGGTCGGGATCGGGTCGCAGCGCGGGCAGACGCCCACCTCGGACCGCCAGCTCGATGAGGATGTCGTCGGCCCACTTCGCCCGGTGGACGGTGACCGTGTCGTAGCGGTGTGCGCTCTCGGCGGTGACGAGATCGGCGGTCGTGAGGACCAGGCGCGGGGTGGCCACGTCGAGCACGGCTTCTCGTTCGTGCGGGGTGTAGCGCGGGTTGATGCCGGTCGTGATCGCGCCGATCTTGGCGGCCGCCAGGTAGGCGACGACGTAGTCGGGCGTGGAAGGGAGGACGAGCGCCACGACGTCGCCCTCGGTCACGCCGCGTTCGAGCAGACCGACGGCGACCTCGTCGGACCGCTCCTGGAGCGTCGCGTAGTCGATCGTCCAGCCGTCGGAGGCCACGAACGCGACACGGTCGCCGAACCGCTCGGCGGCGCCCAGCGCGATGGTCGGTAGCACGGGGGAGTCGATGCCGGCACCCTATCGGGACGGCCCCGACCCACCGAGATCGACCAAACGAGATCGACCAAATTGGCGGAGGAATCCGCCGACGGGGCGGTGCTGTCCGCCAATTTGGGATCCTGGGGGCGTCGGGGCCGGGGTTCGGCTGTGGCGGTGAACTCAGGCGTGGCAAGATCCCGCCATGGCTCAGACCGTCTTCGACGACCTCGATCAGGTGCGCAGCGCGCTCGGCACGCACCTCGGCTACAGCGACTGGTTGGAGGTCGACCAGGAGCGGGTGGATCTCTTCGCCGACGCAACGGGCGACCACCAGTGGATCCACGTCGATCCCGAGCGAGCGGCAGCCGGCCCCTTCGGAGCCCCGATCGCCCACGGTTACCTCACCCTGTCGATCTCGAACTACTTCCTCCCGCAGATCGTCGAGGTCCGCAACATCTCGTTGGGCGTCAACTACGGCCTCGACAAGGTTCGGTTCCCCGCCCCGGTCAAGATCGGTTCACGGGTTCGTGCCGGCGCCGAGCTCACCAAGGTCGAAGAGGTCAAGGGGGGCATCCAGACGACCATGGTCGTCATCGTCGAGGTAGACGGCTCGTCCAAGCCGGCGTGCGTGATCGAGTCGGTCAGCCGCTTCCTGGCCTGACGCTCCGGGCGACTTCTCATCTGACGGGTCGTCAGGAGTAGGCTTTCCCGGCCATGGACCTCAGCTTCACCCCGGAGGAGGAGGCGTTCCGCAAGGACGTCCGCGCCTACCTCGACGACCTCCTGCACGGCGAGTTCGCCGGGATCCGAGGCCGCGGAGGACCGGGCGACGAGCACTCGTTCTTCGACGAGCGCCTCGCCTGGGAGAAGCGCCTCGGTGCCGACGGCTGGACCTGTGTCGGGTGGCCCGCCGAGCACGGGGGCCGAGACCTGCCGTTGCACCTCCAGGTCATCTTCTACGAGGAGTACGCCCGAGCCGGCGGACCCGGGCGCGTCGGCCACATCGGCGAGGGTCTCATCGGGCCCACCCTGATCCACTTCGGCTCGCCCGAGCAGCAGGCCCGGTTCCTGCCCAAGATCCGCCTGGGCGAGGAGCTGTGGTGCCAGGGCTACAGCGAACCCAACGCCGGCTCCGACCTGGCCAACATCCAGACCCGCGCCGACCTCGTCGTCGACGACGCCGGGGAGAGCAAGTGGGTGCTCAACGGCCAGAAGGTGTGGACCTCGCTCGCGCAATGGTCGCAATGGTGCTTCGTGCTGGCCCGCACCGACCGCGACGCCCCCAAGCACAAGGGCATCTCGTTCCTGCTCGTCCCCATGGACGCACCGGGCATCGACACCGTCCCGATCGTGCAGGTCACCGGCGACAGCGAATTCAACGAGGTCTTCTTCAGCGACACCCCCACCGACGAGGATCTCGTCGTCGGTGGCGTCGACAACGGCTGGCGTGTGGCCATGGGCCTGCTCGCCTTCGAGCGCGGCGCCTCGACGCTGGCCCAGCAGTTCGCCTTCACCTCGGAGTACAAACGGGTGCTCGAAGACGCCAAGGCCCGGGGCTGGGCATCGGACCCGGTCCGGCGTCAGCGCCTCGTCGGGATCTGGAGCCGCCTGGAGATCATGCGCCTCAACACGATGCGCATGCTCACCCTGGCCGACCAGCCGGAGCTCTCCGGTCCGTCGTACATCTCGAAGCTCTACTGGGCCCGCTTGCACCGCGATCTCGGCGAGCTGGCCGTCGACGTGCTCGGCGCCGACGCCGGACTCTGCGCCGAGGGGTCCGACCCGTCGGCCTACGAGCTCAGCGACGCCCAGAAGCTGTTCCTCTTCACCCGGTCCGACACCATCTACGGCGGGTCCAACCAGGTGCAGCGAAACATCATCGGCGAGCGAGCCCTCGGGCTGCCGCCGGAACCCAAAGTCGTGTCCTAGATCCCTCGTCTCGGTCGCGCCCGCCGATCCCTCCACGATGAAAGCGATGCCATGACCCCGCAGCCCTCGCCCCCGTACGTTCCCGGTCACAACCTGCTCGAGGGCAAGACCGTCGTGGTCACCGCTGCGGCGGGCACGGGCATCGGCTACGCCGTCGCCAAGAAGGCCGCCGAGGAGGGGGGGAGCCTGCTGATCAGCGACATCCACGAGCGTCGCCTCGGCGAAGCCGCCAACCGCCTCGAAGAGGAGACCGGCCAGCGCCCCGCCACCGTCGTGTGCAACGTGACGAACGAGGACGACGTCACGAACCTCTTCGCCGTGGCCCAGCAGGAGCTCGGCGGCGTCGACGTGCTCATCAACAATGCCGGCCTTGGCGGAACGGCCAACGTGGCCGAGATGACCGACGAGCAGTGGCTGACGGTCATCGACGTCACGCTCAACGGCACGTTTCGTGCGACGCGGGCCGCCATCAACCACATGACGCCGCGGGGCCACGGGGTGATCGTCAACAACGCCTCGGTGGTCGGCTGGCGAGCGCAGGAGGGCCAAGCCCACTACGCCGCGGCGAAGGCCGGTGTGATGGCCCTCACCCGCTGCTCGGCGCTGGAGGCCGCCCATTCCGGCATCCGCATCAACGCCGTCGCTCCGAGCCTGGCGATGCACCCGTTCCTCGCCAAGGTCACCACCGACGAGTTGCTCGCCGAGCTCACGACCCGTGAGGCGTTCGGTCGTGCCGCCGAGCCCTGGGAGATCGCCAACGTGATGATCTTCCTGGCCAGCGACTACTCGTCCTACATGACCGGCGAGATCCTGTCGGTCAGCTCGCAGCGAGCGTAGTTTCGAGCTCACTCGCCGTCGGTCGCTTCGCTCTCTCGGCTCCGTTCCCTCGAGTTCCTGGAGGGCTCGCTCAGCTCGCTCGCTGTTCGGTCTCCTCGCGGCAGGCCGCTCGGTCGACACGAGGGGCATCGCCCTCCAGCACCCCGTTTGGTGGGG
>CAZALT010000045.1:11627-19602 GCA_964485515.1 uncultured Rhabdothermincola sp.
TGCCGCTCGCCCCCGCCTCGCACGGCTCGTGTCGCGAGGTGGCGGTTCAGGCCGCTCGGTCGACACGAGGGGCATCGCCCTCCAGCACCCCGTTTGGTGGGGCCCTGCCCCCTCGCCGCCAGCCTGGCGCTCGCCAGTCGGGTGTGTGGCGGTTCGATGGCTGTTGTTGCCGCTCGCCCCCGCCTCGCACGGCTCGTGTCGCGAGGTGGCGGTTCAGGCCGCGCTGCCGTCAGACGGCTGGTCCAGATGGGTGGTCCAGATGGACGCTGGCTGCGTCTTGCTCAGGGGACGCGGAACGGGGGCCGCTTGCGCGACCCCCGTTCGTTCGAGCTAGGAGAGAAGTGGGATCAGGCGTCGATCTTGGCCTGGGCCCGCTTGCGGGTGATGAGCACCACGGCGCCGCCGGCGGCGACGAGGAGCGCACCCACACGCAGCAGGTCGGTGCTGTTCGAACCCGTGCGAGGCAGCGAACCGTCGGAACCGGTGCCAGTACCCGTACCCGTGCCGTCCGTGCCGATGGCGACGATCTCGATCTGCGAGGAGAGGGTCACGACCTCGCCGGTGGTGGCGCTGATGCCCGTCGCGGTGACCGTGTGGGTGCCGAGCTCAACCGAAGGCACGGTGAAGGTCGTCGACGCGACGCCGTCCGCGTCGGCCGTCACCGTGCCGATGTCGACCGGATCGGAGTTGAAGACGAACGCTACGCTCGCCCCGGATTCGAAGCCTGTCGCCGTCGCGCCGACCGACTCGCCCACGGTGGCCGTGGTCTTGTCAAGGGCGAGGGTGCCGCCGCCTGTGTACTCACCCTGCGCCGAAGCCGTGCCGGCGAACAGGCCAATGCTGAGCACCACGACCAGCGCTGCTGCCAGTCCGTAGATGGGTCGCTTCGTTGCCTTCTGCACGTTCGGTCCTCCGCTCGTTGCCGCACTCTGCGTAGCGATCTCGGTCAGTTTGGCGCGGTTGTCTGCCCTTGTCGAGTCAATCCGACGGGTTACCACCACATTTTGGGGGTTTCGGCCCGCGTCCGGTCCGGTCCTCCGAGCCCCAATTCGGCGGTCTCGGCCAGTGCTGTGAGCCAGATGCTCGTCGGTCAGCGCTTGAGGATCACCGACGAGCCGTGGCCGAAGAGGCCCTGGTTCACGGTGAGCCCGACCCGGGCCCCCTCGACCTGGCGCTCGCCCGCCTGGCCTCGCAGGTGCCACGTGATCTCGCAGATCTGGGCGATGGCCTGGGCGGGGATCGCCTCGCCGAAGCACGAGAGCCCACCGCTGGGGTTGACGGGAACCCGCCCACCGATGCTGGTGACCCCGTCGTTGAGGAGCTTCTCGGCGTCGCCCTCGGCGCACAGGCCGATGTTCTCGTACCAGTCGAGCTCCAGCGCGCTGGCGAGGTCGTAGACCTCGGCCAGGTCGAGGTCTTCGGGACCCAGACCGGCTTCTTCGTAGGCGGCGTGGGCGATCGAGTCGCGGAACGGACGGCCGGCAAGCGCTCCACCGGAGGAGCTCGGTTCCGCAGCGTCGGTCGAGAAGTTGGGCATCTCGATGACGGTCTGCGGATAGGTGGGCGTCACCGTGGAGATCGCGGCGATCTGCACCGGATCGGTGGAGTGCTTGCGGGCGTAGTCCATCGAGGTGAGGACCACCGCAGCGCCACCATCGGAGGTGGCACAGATCTCGAGCAGCTTGAGCGGGTCGGCCACCATGGCGGAGCTCATGACGTCGTCGATCGTGAACTCCTTCCGGTACCGGGCGTTGGGGTTGGTGAGCCCGTGCCTGCCGTTCTTGACCCGCACCTTGGCGAAGTCGAGCTCGGTGGCGCCGTAGACCTCCATGCGTCGGCGGGCGTACAGCGCGAAGTAGGCCGGGTTGGTGGCGCCGAGCAGGCGGAACCGCAGCCAGTCGGGGTCGTCGGGGCGGTCGCCGCCCACCGGGGCGAAGAAGCCCTTGGGGGTGGTGTCGGCGCCGACCACGAGGGCGACGTCGCACAGGCCGGCGAGGATCTGGGCCCGGGCGATGCTGAGCGCCTGGGCGCCGGATGCGCACGCCGCGTAGCAGCTGGCGATCTGGTTGCCCTTCCAGCCGAGGGCCTGGCTCATGGTCGCTCCGGCGATGAAGCCGGGGTAGCCGTTGCGGATCGTGTCGGCACCCGAGACGAACTGCACGTCGTTCCAGGTGAGTCCGGCGTCGGCGATGGCCGCGTGTGCGGCCTCGACGCCGTACTCGACGAAGTTCCGCCCCCACTTGCCCCAGGGATGCATGCCGACGCCGAGGACGGCGACCTCGTTGCTCACGACTCCACTCCGCTCTCCGCCGCTCGGGCGTTGCTTCCGCTCTCCGCCGCTCGGGCGACCGGCTTCCACTTCCAGATCAGGTACTCGTTGTCGTCGTCCTCGTAGAGGGTGTCGATGACCAGCTCGACCTGATCGCCGGCAGCGAGATCGGCCACACCGACTCCGTCGACGGTCTGGCCGAGGACGACCATGCCCTCGGCCTCGAGGGTGACCGCGGCGAGGGTGAACGGTTCGAACTCGTCGGTGGGGGAGATGTACGGGGGCGGTGGCTGGTAGTGCGTGCTGGTGAACGACCACACGGTCCCACGGCGGGACAGCTCGACCTCGTCGAACTCGCGGCCGAGGCAGTCGGGGTTCTTGCAGAAGTAGGTCTCACGAGGGAACGACAGGGCACCGCAGGCGGAGCACTTCGACGCGAGGAGCGCGGGATGCTCGGTATCGGCGGTGAACCAGCCCTCGACGGCGGGGACACGGGTCTTGGTCACGTCGGGCACCGTACCGCAGTGCCCGCGAACCTGACGAGCCGTCAGATCGCCGAGCAGGCTTGTCCACGCAAGGATGCGGGTCAGTTGGCGTCGGCGGCGTCGAGGAACGCCGGGCGCTCGCCGCCGCCGTGCACCAACAGGTTCGAACCCGTGACGTAGCCGGACAGGGTGGACGCGAGGAACAGGCACACGTCGCCGATGTCGCGTGGGGTCCCCATGCGGCCCATGGGGATCGTCGACGCGACCGCGGCGATGCCTTCGTCGTCGCCGTAGTGCAGGTGGGCCTGCTCGGTGGCGATGAGCCCGGCGGTGATGGCGTTGACCCGCACCTTCGGTGCCCACTCGACGCCGAGGGTCGTGGTCATGTTGATGAGGCCGGCCTTGGCCGCGCCGTAGGCGACCGTGCCGGGAGAGGGGCGCACACCGCTGACCGAGGCGATGTTGATGATCGACCCGCCCTGGGCCTGGGTCTGCATGACGGCGTTGGCCGCCTGCGCCACGTGCAGCGGCGCGAGGAGGTTGAGCTTGATGATGGCCTCGGAGAAGCGGGGAGAGGCGTCGGCGGCGAGGGCGTAGGGCGACCCGCCTGCGTTGTTGATGACCGTGTCGACCCGCCCGAAGGTGTCCCGGGCGAACTCGATGAGCGCCTGGGCCTGCTCGGCATCGCGGACGTCGGCTGGGGTGAACGCCGCGACTCGCCCGTTCACCTCGATCGGCTCGTCGGGCTCGTTGCGGGCGGTGACGACGACGTCTGCGCCGACGCCGAGGAACCGCTCGGCGATGCCCCGCCCGACGCCCTTCGTTCCGCCGGTGATGACCATGACCGTCCCGCGCAGATCGATGATCGGCGCGCTGCTGTCGTCGGTGTGGTCGGGCATGGCGTCTGCTCCTCAGGTGCGCGTTCGAGGACCGCCTGGGGATTCGCACCGGGCGGTACGGTCGCCTACCTTGCCACACGGAACCTGACGCCCTGTCAGATCGCCGCGACGCCTTGCGCGGAGCCTCGATCGGCGGACGTCGCCGTCCACCGCTCGACCGGCACGACAACACGGGGGAGACCCGCCATGGGCATCACGACGACCATCTCCGACGGCATCGCCGAGATCGTCATGGACAACCCGCCGGTGAACGCGCTGACCGTGGCCGGCTGGTACGACGTGGCCGCCCAGGTGACCGCCGCTGGCCAGGACCAGTCGGTCCGGGCCGTCATCCTCCGTGCCGAAGGCCGGGGCTTCAACGCCGGCGTCGATATCAAGGAGATGCAGGCCAGCGAGGGGCATGGGGCGCTCATCGGGGCGAACAAGGGGTGCTTCGCCGCCTTCGCCGCCATCTACGACTGCGCTGTGCCTGTGATCTCGGCCGTCAACGGCTTCTGCCTCGGTGGCGGCATCGGGCTCATCGGCAACAGCGACATCATCATCGCCGCCGCCGACGCCACCTTCGGCCTGCCCGAGGTCGACCGGGGTGCCCTCGGCGCGGCCACCCACCTGGCCCGCATGGTTCCCCAGCACAAGATGCGGGCCATGGTCTACACGGCTGAGACGATCACGGCCCAGGAGCTGTTCTCGTACGGCTCGGTCCTGAAGGTCGTCCCGCAGGACGAGCTCCGCCCCGCCGCCCTCGAGGTCGCCCGCGAGATCGCCACCAAGAGCGGTGTCGTCATCCGCGCCGCCAAGGAGTCCCTCAACGGCATCGACCTGTGGGACGTCAAGCGCAGCTACCGCTTCGAGCAGGGCTTCACCATGGAGCTCAACCTCGCCGGCGTGGCCGACGAAGCTCGCGACGCCTTCGTCGAACACGGGCGAACCGCCGACTTCGACCAGTGATCTCCGCGCTCCGCCCGCTGGGCGGGTAGTTCACCGCAGTCTCCAACTTCTCCTTCTTCTCGACCCACCCTCTCGACGCAAAAGGAACCGCATGGCCATCCCCGACAAGCGCCTCACCGAGGACGACGTCGTCGCCGAACTCGAATCCGGCATGACCATCGGCATCGGTGGCTGGGGCTCGCGACGCAAGCCGATGTCGCTGGTGCGGGCCATCCTGCGCTCGGAGCTCACCGACCTCACCATCGTCAGCTACGGCGGTCCCGACATCGGGCTGCTGTGCGCGGCAGGCAAGGTCCGCAAAGCGGTCTACGGCTTCGTGTCGCTCGACTCCATCCCGCTCGAGCCGCACTTCCGCACCGCCCGCCAGCAGGGCACGGTCGAGGCCATGGAGCTCGACGAGGGCATGTTGCTCCTCGGCCTCCAGGCCGCCGCCTGGCGCGTGCCGTTCCTGCCGACCCGTGCGGGCATGGGCACCGACCTCCTCGAGGTCATGCCCGAGCTCAAGATGGTCCAGTCGCCGTACCCGGGCCGCGACGGCGGACCAGGCGAGTCGCTCGTCGCCATGCCGGCGCTCGACCTCGACGTGGCGCTCATCCACATGAACCGCGCCGACCAGGCCGGCAACGGCCAGTTCCTCGGCCCGGATCCGTATATGGACAACTGGTTCTCCATGGCCGCCGAGAAGACGTTCCTGTCCACTGAGAAGGTCATCCCGACCGAGGAGTTCGCCTCCAACGGTCCGTTCCACACGCAGATCATCAGCCGACTCCACGTGTCGGGCGTCGTCGAGGCGCCGGGCGGTGCGCACTTCACCGAGTGCCCGCCCGACTACGGCCGCGACGAGAAGTTCCAGAAGGAGTACGCCGCCACGGCGTCGTCGCCCGAGCTGTGGGACGAGTTCCGCACGACCTGGCTCGAGTTCGAAACCGAAGCCGACTATCAAAATGCCCTTGCCGCCCGCAACGAGGCCGCCCGGAGTGCATCATGAGCGACACCACTGATCTCAACGCACCGGCCACCCGTGCCGAGGTGTGCGCCGTCGCCATCGCCGAGGTGTTCCGCGGCGACGGCGAGCTTCTGTGCAACCCCATCGGCATCATCCCGATGATCGGCGGCCGTCTGGCCCGGGCCACCTTCGAGCCCTACCTGGTGATGACCGATGGCTTCGCCGCCTTCACCCCCACGCAGCTGCCCCCCGGTGCGAACCCGTACCGCAGCGAGGATGGTGTGCTCGTCCAGGACTCGGTCACCGAGTACTGGAACCCGTACCCCAACATGTTCACGATCCTGTGGAACGGCAGGCGCCACGTGATGATGGGCGCCAGCCAGGTCGACCAGTACGGCAACCAGAACATCGCCTGCATCGGCGACTGGCACAGGCCCAAGGCACAGCTCCTCGGCTTCCGTGGGGCGCCGGGCAACACCATCAACCACACCACCAGCTACTGGATCCCGAACCACACGCCCAAGTCCATCGTGGCCAAGGTCGATGTGGTCAGCGGCGTGGGCTACGACCGGGCCGCGGCACTCGGTCCCGAGAGCTCGCGCTTCCACGAGATCCGCCGCGTGGTGTCCAACCTCGGCGTGTTCGACTTCGACACCGAGGACCACCGCATGCGGGTCGTCTCCACGCATCCGGGAGTCAGCCTCGACGAGGTCGCCGACGCCACGGCGTTCGACCTCGTGGTCGCCGACGACATCCACGAAACCCGGCTGCCCACCGACGAGGAGCTCCGGCTCATCCGCACCGAGATCGACCCGAAGGGCCAGCGGGGCTACGAGGTCAAGAACTGATGAGCGCGCTCGACACCCGCATCACCGAGCTGTTCGGGGTCAAGTACCCCATCATCCAGACCGGCATGGGGTGGGTGTCGGGCGCTCGCCTCACCGCGGCGACGAGCTCGGCCGGCGGTCTCGGCATCCTCGCCTCGGCCACCATGACCGTGCCGCAGCTGGCCGAGGCCATCCGCGAGGTCCGCAGCCGCACCGACAACCCGTTCGGCGTGAACATGCGCACCGACCAGCCCGACATCGGGGATCGGCTGAGCCTGCTCGAGCGCGAGGGCGTGAAGGTCGCCAGCTTCGCCCAGGCACCCAGCCGAGACGTGATCAAGCGCCTCAAGGACTCGGGCATCGTCACGATCCCCACCATCGGCGCCCGTCGTCATGCCGAGAAGATGCAGGAGTGGGGCGTCGACGCCGTCATCGCCCAGGGCGCAGAGGGTGGGGGTCACACCGGCACCGTTCCGACCACGCTGCTCATCCCGCAGGCAGTCGATGCCGTCGACATCCCCGTCATCGGTGCTGGCGGGTTCACCGACGGTCGTGGGCTCGTCGCCGCGCTCGCCTGGGGCGCCTCCGGCATCGCCATGGGCACTCGCTTCCTCCTCACCTCGGACTCGAGGGTTCCAGAGTCGGTCAAGGCGATCTACCTCACCAAGACCGTCAACGACACCGTGGTCACCAAGGCCATCGACGGTCACCCGCAGCGCCTCATCCGCACCGAGGTCGTCGATGAGATCGAGTCGTCGAGCTTGGCTACCCGCCTGCCCAAGGCGGTGAAGCGGGCGCTCGAGTTCCGCAAGCTCACCGGTACGTCCTACAAAGACCTGTTCACCGAGGGCCTCGCCATGAAGAAGAGCCAGGATCTCACGTGGGCCCAGCTCGCCATGGCCGCCAACGCGCCCATGCTCATCAAGGCGGCCATGGTCGACGGCAACCCCGAGGTCGGCATCCTGCCGACCGGGCAGGGCCTCGGCGTCATCGACGACCTCCCCACGGTCGCCGAGCTGATCGAGCGGATCGTCGCCGAGGCGCACGACACGCTCGCCCGTCTGTCCGGCTGACGTCGCACCGTCGACGGTGCGACGCAGTGGTAGGGCGAAGCCTGCAGTGGTAGGGCGAAGCCTTTCGGCGGCAACTGACCTTCGCCGTGGAGGCGGGTAGGCCAGCTCTCGGCACGCGGGGGTCGAACGCGACGAGGGGGTGCGTGCTCAGCACGCACCCCCTCGTTCCTTCCGCAGGTTCTGGGGCCCTGCGGAAGGATTTGCCTGTCCGTCACCTCAGGTCAGCTCGAGCTGACCTGAGCACTGCGGCTACCGGAAGAAGCCGAGCAGGGCGTTCAGGAACTTCAGCAGCAGCTTGATGACCTTGATGATCGAGGAGTCACCCGACGGCGGTGCCTTGGTCGTGGTGGTCGTGGGCGCCTTGGTGGTCGTGGTGGTCGGCGCCTTGGTCGTTGTGGTGGTCGGCGCCTTGGTCGTTGTGGTGGTCGGCGCCTTGGTCGTCGTGGTGGTCGGCGCCTTGGTCGTCGTGGTGGTCGGCGCTTTGGTTGTTGTGGTGGTCGGCGCCTTGGTGGTGGTCGTGGTCGGCGC
>CAZALT010000045.1:19702-21680 GCA_964485515.1 uncultured Rhabdothermincola sp.
TCGGCGCTTTGGTTGTTGTGGTGGTCGGCGCCTTGGTGGTGGTCGTGGTCGGCGCGGCGGTCGTCGTGGTGGTCGGGGCGGCCGTGGTGGTCGTGGTCGGCGCGGCGGTCGTCGTGGTGGTCGGGGCGGCCGTGGTGGTCGTGGTCGGCGCTGCGGTCGTCGTGGTGGTCGCTGCCGCATTGATCTGCGTCGTGTTGAGGACCTGTCCCGGGGTGCCCGGCGTGCAGCTGGCGTTCACGTTCTGGCCGAACACGTTGACGGCGGACGTGACGTTGGAGAAGGCCTGCCAGTTGGCCGTCTGTCCGGCGCTGTCGCTCTTGAGCGTCACGAAGATGGTCATCTTCGGCGGGACCAGCTGGTCGGTGGGGATGCCGGCCGAGGTGGGGGCGGTGATCGTCATGGCGATGCCGCTGGCGTTCACGGCGTAGCTGCCGTTGACGTTGCCGCCGGTGAACGTGACGTTGTCCACGGTGGCGACCGGGGTCGGAACCGGGACGGTGAACGTCGCGGAGAACATCGTCGCAACGATGCCGAAGTCGGGAAGTTCCGACGTGATCTCGACCTGGAGGGGTCCACCAGCGGTGGCGGGATCGGGTGTGTCGGTGACGGTCATGGGGATGTCGGCTGGGACGTTGAGTCCGAGTGCCGCGCAGGACATCGACACGGTGGATGTCTGCGTGTCCGCGTTCGCGCTCTGGGGTGCTCGGCTCAGGACGATCGCGCCGAGCAACAGGGCGATCACGGCGATGATGGCGAGCCGGCCTTTGGTCAGGCCTCCGACTCCAGCGGTCAACGGTCCTTTGGGCATGAGCCTTGCCTCCCCCCGATGGCCAAAGCCACCGCAGTCGATGTCGGGCCGACGCCCCAGTGGCGCACGTCCGGTAGTGGGCCGCCGGTGGGTCGTTCGACCTATGGCGACTCAGGTGACTTTGGAGACGTTGGACGGAGAGTGCAAGGGAACCCCGTTTTCGAGCGCCATTCTCGCGCGGAGCGTGAGAATGGCACCGCACGTCGTCGGGCGAACGACAGGCCGGCCCAAACGTCTCGACGCGGTCGGGGCGGAGATCGGAGGGCAGCTGGGTCAGGGAGCGAGCGCCTCGGCGCGGGTCTTGAGTGCCGCGGCGTGGCGTTCGAAGCCGTCTTGGACCTTGGCGATCGGCGTGAAGCGCGATGCCCAGCCCCGCAGGGTCTCCTCGGTGCGGTAGCGGGTCGTCGAGGTGGCGACGCGTTCGAGCCGCTGGTCGCGCAGGCCGGTCACCATGCCCAGCCGGTCCAGGGGGCCGCCGAATGCGTATTGGAGCAGCGCGGCCGCTCCGTCGGCTGCGCCGGGGGGACGCAAGATCGTGACCTGCTCATGGGCCACCGTGCCCTTGCCGTTCCGCCATCGCACATGGAGGTCGAGGGTGTCGCCCTCCTGCGGTGGTCGTCCGGCGGGAAGGCCGATGCGCACGATGAACGGGTTCCACTCGGGATAGGCCTCGGTGTCGAGCATGACGGCCCACACGACCTCGATGGGCGCGTGGATCAGGACCTCAGCGCTGGCGTAGGGCACAGAGACCGTCTGACCGGATGGAAGGGTTGGGAGTCAGGCTTCAGACCGTCTCGAGGCCGAGCATCTTGATGGCGTTGCCGCGCACCAGCTTGTAGACGGTCTCGTCGGAGAGGCCTTCGAACATCTTCTCGGCCACCTCCTTGGTGTCGGGCCAGGTGCTGTCCGAATGCGGGTAGTCGGTCTCGAACGTGATGTTGTCCTCGCCGACGTCGGCGAGCGACTTGATGCCGAACGCGTCGCGGAAGAAGCAGCCGTAGATCTGGCGGAAGTAGTAGGTCGACGGCGGATCGGGCACGAGCGCCTTGTCGAAGGCCCACCCACGGAACTGGTTCCACACGTCGTCGGCCCGCTCGAGGATGTAGGGGATCCAGCCGATCTGGCCCTCGGAGTAGGCCAGGGTGAGGTTCGGGAAGCGCACCAGCACAC
>CAZALT010000046.1:0-21671 GCA_964485515.1 uncultured Rhabdothermincola sp.
GCTCGGTGATCAACGACACGGTCGCATCGACGAGCACCTGGAGGTCGCGCTCGATCCCCTCGCCACCGGTGGACCACCCCGCACCG
Organism: uncultured Rhabdothermincola sp.; assembly: GCA_964485515.1. GTDB lineage: Bacteria > Actinomycetota > Acidimicrobiia > Acidimicrobiales > Acidimicrobilacustridaceae > CAZALT01. The sequence continues at coordinate 87 of CAZALT010000046.1, forward strand.
CCGCTCCCCCGCCGCAGCCGCTGCCGGAGAACCCGCATCGGGAACGCCCGCTCCAGCGCCTCGATCGGGGTATTTCTCGTATTTGTCATGCCCGTCTGGGCGCCGCTCATGCCGGGCGCGAACGGGCGGCCACCTTGTCCTCCGCCGACCGTCTCGTAGTACACCCAGGGCTCGTCGCCGTCGGTCGAGCCGATGAGGACGTTGTTCATCGTCCCCTGCGACGCCGCACCGAGCAGGCCGTCGTCGATCTGGGCGAGCGCGCCGAGGCACACGTCGGCGACCCGCTGGCTCACCTCGACGTTGCCTGCTCCAACCGCGGTGGGTGGCAAGGCATCGACGATGGTTCCCGGGGTCGTGCGCACCGTGACCGGCCGGAGCGAGCCGCCGTTGCTGGGGAGCGTCGGATCGACGGCGCAGCGAAGGGCGTAGGTGGCGGCGCTCACGGTCACCGCCCGGACCGCGTTCACGTTGCCCCGTCGCTGCTCGTCCGTGCCGTCGAAGTCGAAGGTGATCTCGTCGCCCGCGACGGTCACCGTCACCTCGACGCGACCTGACCGCTGCTGCTCGGCACTCGGGCCGAACGAGTCGATGACGTCCTCGAACACCCAGGTCCCGTCCGGCAGGGCTGTGAGCACCGCCCGCATCCTGCGCTCGCCATAGTCGAGCACCGCGTCGAGCGGCGCGTCGGCGAGTGCAGCGAGGCGCTCGACGCCGACGACGTTGGCCCCGACCTGGGCATCAAGGTCCCCCGCTCGCTCGGTCGGCGTCCGGGACTCGCGGCACACCAACGTCACGACCTCGGGCGTGAGCAGCATGGGGGAGAGCCGAAGCCCCTCTTCGGCGATGTCGATCGCATCGGCGGGCAACGAGCCCGGAGCGGTGCCGCCCACGTCGGCGTGGTGGGCTCGGTTCGCGGCCCATCCCACGAGTCGACGCGCGGTTGCTTCGCCGACGAAGCAAGGGGCGACGAGCGTGATGTCGTTGAGGTGGGTGCCCCCTTGGAACGGGTCGTTCAGGATCACCTGGTCGCCAGGATCCAAGTCCGCTCCCCGCCCGAATGCCTCGATCGCCGCGTGCACCGACGCGGGCATCGAGCCGAGGTGGACCGGGATGTGCTCAGCCTGCACGAGCAGCTCGCCATCCGCGGTGAACAGGGCCGCAGAGCAGTCGGCGCGCTCCTTGATGTTGGGGCTGAACGCGGAGCGCTGCAGCACGGCCCCCATCTCCTCGGCGATACCGGTGAGGCGGGATATGAGGACCTGCAGCGCAGCGGGGTCGGGCCTCGACGAGGTCACGAGCCTGACTCCACCCGCGTGAGCACCAGGGCGCCCGCGTCGCCGAGGTCGGCTCGCCAGCCGTCGGGGACCCAGATGGTGCAGTCCGGCTCGGCGATGACAGTGGGACCCACCGCGGTCTCCCGGTCGGGAGCATCGAGCGGGTCGATCTGGATCGAGGCCGACGCCCGGGCCCGGATGGCGACGACCTCGACCGGCTGATCGGGCCGGGCGTAGCCGTTGCGCCGCTGGTGCTCGGCGTGGAACGCACCGACCGAGGCGACCCGGATCTCGTGGCTCTGCCCGGCGTACCGGCAGTCGAGGAAGGTCTCACCCTGCAGGTCGGCTACGAGCTCGCTCCCCGCCATGAGCTGGGTGACGGCCTCTGCCGCCAGGGCGTTGCGCGCCGCGTCCAGCCCGGCATGGTCGAGCGGTGTGGCCCAGGAGCGGACGATGTCCACCTGCCGAGGCGCGGCGAGGATCCCGACGGCGGACAGCACCCCCGCGCGTGCGGGAACGATCACGCACGGCATGTCGAGCTCGTCGGCCAGGTCGCACGCGTGCAGCGGTCCGGCTCCACCGAACGCGACGAGGGCGAGCCCTCGGGGGTCAACGCCCCGTTCGATCGAGACCTTGCGCAGCGCCTGCACCATGGCCGCGTTCACGACGGCGATGACCCCTTCGGCGGTGACGCCGGCAGCATCCAGCGCGGCTTGAGCCGCACCTCGGTCGAGTTCGCCGATGCCGGGGAGCTCCCGGGCGGTGGCCAGGCGTCCGGCGACGAGATCGGCATCGGTCACCGTGGGCTCGCTGCCGCCATGTCCGTAGCAAGCCGGTCCCGGCACGGCGCCTGCGCTGCGGGGCCCGACGATGAGTGCGTCACCCGGGTCGAGCGCGGCGATCGACCCTCCGCCGGCACCGATGGTGTGGACGTCGAGCGAGGGCATCCGCACCGGGAACCCGGCGACGTCACGTTCCGCGGCCGGCTCGGGTCGGCCGTCGAGCACGAGGCACACGTCGGTGCTCGTGCCGCCCATGTCGAAGGTGATGGAGTCGCGGTACCCGTTCGCCACCGCGGCCGCGGCGCCGGCGGCCACTCCGCCGGCCGGGCCGGACAACAAGAGCGCGGCGGGTCGTTCGGCGACGTCGAGCGCGGGGATGAGACCGCCGGCGGAGGTCATCACGAGCACGTCATCCGCGGCGCTGGCGAGCGCCTGGAGGTAGGCGCGACAGATGGGTCGCAGGTAGGCGTTGACCACCGAGGTGACCGTGCGCTCGTACTCGCGGAACTCGGGGCTCAGGTCGAACGACGCGGTCACATCCAGGCCCTGAGCCTCGATCGCACGAGCGACCTCCTGCTCGTGCCCGGGTTCGAGGTCGGCATGGATCAGGACGACCGCCACGGCGTCGACATCGACCCCAGATCCGGTCAGGTCGGGGATCGTGGCGAGATCCACCGGGCGCAGCTCCGCCCCGTCGGCGGCCAAGCGCTCGTCCACGCCGAACCGCAGGGCACGCTCCACCAACGGTGCTGGCCGATCGACGCGCTGGTCGTAGAGCGAGGGACGGTCCTGTCGGGCGATCTCGATGACGTCCTCGAACCCCGCGGTGGTCACCAGCGCAACCCGCGCCCCACGGCGCTCGAGCAGCGCGTTGGTGGCCACCGTCGTGCCGTGCGCCAGCTTGGACAGCGACTCGTCGCCGATCAGCTGCGCAACGCCGGATCGCACCGCTCGACCCGGGTCGTCGGGGGTGGACGGCACCTTCGTGATGCGCCCGTCGTCGGTGACGAGGTCGGTGAAGGTCCCACCCGTGTCACTCCCGATGCGCACCAGCCGAGACTACCGACCCGACGTTGACCCGAGATCTCTCGCTTCTGGCGTCGATCGTCGTCGACTTCCGGGCAAGATCCACGCATCTCGAGGCGGAGCGTGGGCAATTCGAGGCAAGCCCGGTCAGAACACGCTCGGTTCGACGACCCAGACGTCGTCGCCGAGCGCAGCCTCGGCCTTCTTGTGGAGCGCGCCGAGCGCGCCGTCCTTGCCGTCCCACACCACGACGGCTTCTGACGCGTTGGCCAGCAGCCAAGTGTCGAGCCGTGCCAAAGCGGCGCCGGCCTTGGGCTTGGATTCCGGCTCTCGACGCTGGATCGTGTACACGTCGAGAGCCCGGTCGGTGAGCGAACGGAACCGCGCTCGAGACGCCGACGGCCAGAGCTTGTCGGGGTTCGGGAACGGCAGCACGGCGATGAACGGGACATCGGCCTCGAGCGCCGCTTCGGCCGCGATCGTCTCGGCGCCGAGGCGCACCCCGCTCGCCACGCTCAGGTTCGGGAACATCTCGAGCTTGGCAGTGAAGATCTCCACGAGCTGCCGCCGGAGGTTGGCGGTCGTGAGGTTCTCGTCGTAACCACCCAGCTCTGGCGGGCGATGCCCGAACACCGCGATCGAGTGGCCAGGCAGCTCGGGCACGACGACGGGCGGGCCGTCGTCGCCGCCGTCGCCGTCGCCGGCACCCGAGCTCGATCCGAAGGTGTCGGCAGGACCGAGCGTGTCGGGCGGGTGCTGACCGGAGCGAGCCTCCTGGTTGGTGGCCGCTTCCACCGCGAGTCGGTCGACGAGGTCGTTCATGCGGTCGCCGCTGTGGCCTTTGACCCAGCTGAACCGGACCTCGCCCGGTGTTCCGCGTCGCTCGAGGTAGAGCTCGATGAACGGCTCCCACAGGTCACGGTTGGCCACAGGCTTCTTGGCCGAGTTCGTCCAGCCGCGCTTGTGCCAGCCCTCGTACCACCTATCGTTGAAGCACTTCACGACATACGTGGAGTCGCTCACGACCTCGAGCGGACCGTCGATGGAGCGCACCGCGTCCCACGCCGCCATGATCTCCATGCGCTGGTTGGTGGAGTGCGCTTCGTATCCGCTGGCGAAGGCCCCGTCGGGCACCGCCCACGCCCAGCCACCCGGGCCGGGGTTCCCGCTGCACGCGCCATCGGTGTACACGACCGTCATGGCCGGCATGTCTACCGCTTCTGGCGTCGATCTCGCGCGGAAGTCGCTCGAAATCGACGCAATTCGGACGGAAGTGGCGCTCCCCGCACACCGTTCGGGCCGCGGGGCGCACGAGACGTCATCAGCCGTTCACCACCTACCCACCGGTAACCGGGTGAACAGCGGCATGATGGAGCGAGACCCCAGCAGGAAAGCGAGTCCCTCGCGAGCATGATCCTCGACCACTTCGCCCACCAGCTCCCCGACAACGACCCCACCGAGACCGACGAGTGGCTCGACTCGCTCGACGCCGTCGTCGACGCCAAGGGCAAGACCCGAGCGCGCTTCCTCCTCGCCAAGCTCACCGAGCGAGCCCGCGAGCGCCAGGTCGGAACACCTGCCGAGGTCAACACGCCCTACGTCAACACCATCCCCACCGACGAACAACCGTGGTTCCCCGGCGACGACTACATCGAGAAGCGCATCCGCGCCTTCATCCGCTGGAACGCCGCGGTGATGGTCGTCTACGCCAACAAGAAGGCCGAAGGCATCGGTGGCCACCTCTCGTCGTTCGCCTCGTCAGCTGCGCTCTACGAGGTCGGCTTCAACTGGTTCTTCCGGGGCAAGGAAGACGGCCTGGCCGGCGACAACATCTACATCCAGGGCCACGCCGCTCCCGGCATCTACGCCCGGTCGTTCCTCGAGCGGCGCCTCGACGAGCACCACCTCGACAACTTCCGCCAGGAGATCGGCGGCGCCGGCCTCTCGTCGTACCCCCACCCGCGGCTCATGCCCGAGTACTGGGAGTACCCCACCGTCTCGATGGGCCTCGGGCCGATCAACTCCATCTACCAAGCTCGCTTCAACCGCTACCTGCACCATCGCAAGCTCGACGACACCAGCGAGTCACGGGTGTGGTGCTTCCTCGGCGATGGCGAGACCGATGAACCCGAGACCCTCGGGTCCATCTCGCTCGCCGGGCGCGAAGGCCTCGACAACCTCACGTGGGTCATCAACTGCAACCTGCAGCGCCTCGATGGCCCGGTGCGCGGCAACGGCAAGATCATCCAGGAGCTCGAGTCCACCTTCCGGGGCGCGGGCTGGAACGTCATCAAGGTCATCTGGGGCAAGGGTTGGGACGACCTGCTCGCCCGCGACGTCGACGGTCTGCTGCTCCACAAGATGAACACCACCGTCGACGGCGACTTCCAGCGCTACGCGGTGTCCGACGGCGCCCACATCCGCGACCACTTCTTCGGCCCCGACCCGCGCCTGCGCAAGCTCGTCGACCACCTCTCCGACGAAGAGCTCCGGGCGCTGCCCCGCGGTGGCCACGACTACGGCAAGCTCTACGCCGCCTACAAGGCGGCCACCGAGCAGCGCGGTGCCCCCACCGTCATCCTCGCCAAGACGGTGAAGGGCTGGGCGCTCGGCGCCGACGTCGAGGGACGCAACGCCACCCACCAGATCAAGAAGATGACCGTCGACCAGCTCAAGGCGCTGCGCGAACGGCTCCACATGGAGGATCTCGTCCCCGACGCCGCCTTCGAGGGCGACGAGCCGCCCTACTACCGCCCCGCCGAGGACTCGCCCGAGTACCAGTACCTCATGAAGCGCCGCAAGGCGCTCGACGGTCCCCTCCCGAGCCGCGTGGTCCAGACCAAGCGTCCGCTCACGCTGCCCGAGCCCAGCGAGTTCGCCGAGCTCGACAAGGGTTCAGGGGGCCGTGAGGTGTCCACCACCATGGCCTTCACCGGCCTGCTGCGCACCCTCACCCGCAGTGCCGGGTTCGGGCCGAGGGTCGTGCCCATCATCCCCGACGAAGCCCGCACCTTCGGCATGGACGCCCTGTTCCGCGAGCTGAAGATCTACGCGTCGCACGGCCAGCTCTACGAACCGGTCGACGCCTCGATGCTGCTCAGCTACGTCGAGTCGAAGGACGGCCAGATCCTCGAGGAGGGCATCACCGAAGCCGGCGGTCTCGCCAGCTTCACCACGGCCGGCACGGCCTATGCCACCCGCGGCGTACCCGTCGTCCCGTTCTTCATCTTCTACTCGATGTTCGGCTTCCAGCGCGTCGGCGACCTCATCTGGGCCGCGGCCGACGCCGGCGCCAAGGGCTTCCTCGTCGGCGCCACCGCAGGACGCACCACCCTCGCCGGCGAGGGCCTCCAGCACCAGGACGGTCACAGCCTCGTGCTCGCCTCCACCGTGCCCACGTGCATGGCCTACGACCCGGCGTTCGCCTACGAGATGGGATCGATCATCCAGACGGGCATCCACCGCATGTACGGAGGCCCGGACAACCTCGGCGACCCCGCGCTGACCACCGGCGCCAACTCGGCTGGTGGGACGAACGTCTTCTACTACCTCACCGCCTACAACGAGAACTACGCCATGCCCTCCCGTCCCGACGCCGCGACCGACGAAGCCATCGCGGCGGGCATCTACAAGTGGGCTGACGCACCCGAGGGCTACGAGTCCCAGGCCACCATCCTCTTCAGCGGTTCGGCCCATCTCGCGGCCCGTGCTGCCCAGGCCGAGCTGGCCGAGCACCACGGAATAGGCGCCGAGCTGTGGAGTGTCACGTCCTACAAGGCGCTGCGCGAGGAGGCGTTGGCCGTCGAGCGGCGCAACCGCCTGCATCCGCTCGACGATCCCGAGACCGCCCACATCACCCAGGTGCTCGCCCACAGCTCGGGTCCGATCATCGCCGTCACCGACTTCATGAAGTCGGTCCCGGATCAGATCTCCCGGTTCGTGCCGGCCGGTCGCTCCTTCGTCCCGCTCGGCACCGACGGCTTCGGCCGGAGCGACACCCGCGACGCGCTGCGCCGGTTCTTCGAGACCGACAGCGCCCACGTCCAGGTGGCGACGCTCGCGGCCCTCGCCGATGCTGGCGCCGTCGATCGGTCGGCCGTTGCCGATTGCATCAAGCGCACCGACATCGACCCGGACACCGCGGATCCCATCACCCGCTGACCCGCTCCCGGCCCACCGCACTGCCGAACTGGCTGGGAAGACCCGGGCCATTCGGCGTATGTACCCAGCCAGTTCGGTCGTGCTTCGTTGCGATGGGGACGGGCCGCGCGGGCCATTCGGCCGGTAGGGTTCCGACCATGGCTGCACGGACCAAGAAGTCGGCTTCAACGCTGAACGGCGATCTGTTCATCACCGGTGATCCCGACGCCGACACGCTGCTCAACACCGACCCCCTCGCGCTGCTGCTCGGCATGCTGCTCGACCAGCAGGTCCCCATGGAGTGGGCCTTCAAGGGCCCCTTCACCCTCCAGGGTCGCCTCGGCGGCACGCTTGACGCCAACGCCATCGCCGCCATGGATCCCGACGAGTTCGTCGCCGCGTTCACCGACAAGCCGGCGCTGCACCGGTTCCCGGGGTCGATGGGCAAGCGAGCCCACGCCCTGTGCGTCGCCATCTCCGAGGCCTACGACGGAGACGCCGCCCGCATCTGGACCGAAGCCGCCGACGGCACGGACCTCTACGGCCGACTGCGCGAGCTGCCGGGCTACGGCGACGAGAAGACCCGTATCTTCATGGCCATCCTCGCCAAGCGCATGGGCATCGAGCTGGCCGGTTGGGAAGACGCCGCCACCCCGTTCTCCGACGCCACGCCCCGGTCGGTCGCCGACATCCACGACACCGCCACCCTGGCCAAGGTCCGTGAGTTCAAGAAGATGAAGAAGGCTCAGGGCAAAGCCAAGACCGACTGAGGCGGTCGCCAAGACCCGTCGATCGATCGGTCACGGGCTCCAGGCGACCCAGTCGACCCGCTCGGGGTCCCAGACCCGCCAGATCCCGTCGACCGCGTCCCACTGGGCACGGGGATCGGGCCGCAGGGACGGTTGCGGGTAGCCACCCACCGCCGAGGACGGGGGCAGATCGGTGACCGCATCGGAGACGGGTGGAGGCTCTGCGCCATGGACGAACCCGCTCGTGATGGTCGAGGTCGCATCGGGCGGCGACGGGCGCCCCTCGTCTGGCGCTGCAGGGCCATCGGCCGCGCCGGGCACCTTGGCGCTGGCGCCAGCGGCCACACGTGGCAACCCGGTCTCGGCCTCGATCTCGGCCTCGGCCACGGTCTTGGCGTCGGTTTCGAGGTCGGCGTACGGGGCGCCGTCGTCCGAGCCATCGCTCCCCGGGATCACCCCGCCGGGGGCGAGCGGTTCACCGAGGTCGACCCACCTCTGCGTCTCCTCGCTCCAGATCTCCCACACCCCCTCGATCTCGTTCCACTGCGCCCGACGATCCGGCGACGAAGCTGGCTCCGGGAACCGGTGCACGTCGACCAGCTCCCACGAGCGGCCCACCTTCATCGGGCGGATGGTCTTGAGCCCGGTCGTGTACGCCGCACCCAACGGCCGACGCTCCAGCTCCACGCGATCCGCGTCACGAGGGGGCACCTCGGCCGGTTCCCGTCCTGAGGAGCCGGACTCGTCACCCGCGACGTCCCAGTGTTGTGTCGCGTCGTTCCAGATCTCCCACACGCCGCGGATCTCGTTCCACTGCGCTCGCGGATCAGGCGGTTCCCCAGGTGCTGGGTGTCGGCGGACGAACCCATCGCGCATCACGTCCTCCTTCTGGCATCGATCTTCTGGCGTGCAACTTGCCCGGGAAACGAGCGAGATCGACGCAAATTGCGCTCTCAGACCGCCGATCCAGGTGTCGCAGCCGCCTCGATGCGCTGGCGGTCCAGCCATCCCAGCAGCATGGCGACCGCTCGGGGATCGTGACGCAGCTGGTGGCCGGCCCCGTCGATGACGCGCAACGACGCACTGCCGTGGGCGTCGGCCAGGACCCGGGCGTCGAACACGGGAACCATCTCGTCCTCGGACCCGTGCATGATGAGGAACGGTCGGTCGGCCAGCTTCGGAGCAACCTGCACCGGCCGGATGTCGCGGATCTCCCGGGACCACGCGTCGAAGGCAGGCGGGAACCCCGCAGACCGGATGATGCCGACCTCGCGGGCGTGCTGCAGGAGGCGCCGGGGATGACTGGCCCAGTCGTCGAAGTCCGCGGGCGCGCCCATCGCCGCAACACCCCGGATGCGCTTGTCCTGGGCTGCCGCGCAGATGGCCAGAGCCCCCCCGGTGCCGAAACCGGAGGTCCAGACGCCCTTGACCCCTTCGACACGGCGCAACCACTCGCTGGCGCCGATCATGTCGGACAGCCAGGAACCCATCGAGAAGTCGCCACCCGAGTCGCCGCATCCGCGCAACGTGATGACGAGGACGTACCAGCCCATCTCGGTCGCGATGCGATCGGCGAGCTCGGGGAACGAACGCGCAGAGAGGCGCCCGCCCTCACGGAGATGGGGGAACCCGTGGCTCAGCACGAGCCCCGGGAGGTTGGTTCCCGGCGCGCTGTGCGGTCGGGCGAGGTGGCCGGCGATGTCGACGCCGCCGTTGGTGAAGAGCTTCTCCACGCTGGGCGGTCAGCTCACGTCGACGCCGTCGACGCCGCTTCCGTTGCCCTTGTACGGCTTGTAGCTGCGGTTCCTCGCCTCGGTCAGCGTGTCGGGAGCGAAGCAGGCAAAGGTCTCGGACGCCATGATGTCGTCGATGATGGTCGGGTCGTCGATGTTGTCGACGTCGTAGACGACCTGGTTGCGCTTGTCGCCGAGCCAGCGATGGTGCTCGTACTTGGTGGGACGCTGCATGGCGCCGAGCATAGGTCCGGCCAGGATGCTCCGAGGTAACCCATGCGCCACGACGCTGCCGATCCGCAGGAGGGAACCCCGATGATGCAGCGAAGGGAGGTCCCGGAGGACCCCCCTTCGCGCAACGAACGCTGAATTCCCGGTGTGAAGTTGCTGTCGGAAGGGACGAGTCTCCGACCTTCGTTCACCGGTGGTGGGCTGGTTGGACTCCACCAATCGGTCCAGCAGGCCAACTAGCGGCCAGCCACCTCCAGGGTCCCAGAACAACAGTCACTCATGTGATGGACCACCTCCTTTCTCTGGTCCTGCGACCGTACCCCCGGCAGCGATCCGCGCAACAGCATTTTGCGTGAACGCCGGTGAACAGATCAGGATCACTCGGCGATCTCAGGCAGGTGGGACGACGGGACTCAGGCAGGTGGGACGACGGGGCCCACCGCGCCGATGGCCCGGAGGTAGCTGTCGTTGGCGTCGAGCACCTCGACGACCTGCACGTCGGTGACCTCGAGCTCGGCGTCGGTGGCCCGTCCGAGCACGTAGGCCACGGCTTCGTCGTCGGTGGCCATGGTGGGACCGGCGGGCAGGTTGCGCAGCTCGTCTTCGGCCTCGGCGGCGACGCCCTTGTTCTCGAGGTAGTCGAGGTGCCAGCCGATCAGCTCCGCCACGTCGTTGAAGCTCAACACGGCAGTGGTCGCGTCCGGGAGCCGCTCTGCCACGAACGCCACGGCCTCGTCCTGGTCGAAGACGGTCACAGGAGCTTGCCTGGCCAGGCGCGCCGTGACGCCACCGACGGCCACGAGGCCGATGGCCACGACGATCAGCGCGGCGAGGACGACGAAGATGACGATCATGACGGGGCCAACGCTATCGGTCGGAGGAGAGGCGCGAACAGCACACGCGGATGCTGGAAGCCGGGTACGCGATCTGGGACAAGACCTGGGACAAGGTCTGGCGAGAACGGCGAAGACCCCCGAGGCTGCACCTCAGGGGTCTCGTCGGGTGGCTGACCAGTCGTTTGCCGGTCGGCCAGGTGCTCAGATGCCGATGCGCTGGGCGAGCAGCTCTCGGTGGTACGTGGGATCGCCGAAGAGCAGTTCGGAGCTCTTGGCCCGCTTGAAGTAGAGATGGGCGGGGTGCTCCCAGGTGAAGCCGATGCCACCGTGGATCTGGATGTTCTCGGCTGACGCATGGAAGTACGCATCGGAGCAGTAGGCCTTGGCCAGCGAGGCGACAGCGGGGAGCTCGTCGTTCATCTCCGACGCGCACCAGCCGGCGTAGTACGCGGCGGACTTGGCCGACTCGACCTCGAGGAGCATGTCGGCGCACTTGTGCTTGATGGCCTGGAACGAGCCGATGGGGCGGCCGAACTGGACCCGGACCTTGGCGTACTCGACAGCCATGTCGAGGCACATCTGTGCGCCACCGACCTGCTCGGCGGCGAGACCGACCGCCGCGAGGTCGAGCACGGTGGACAGGGTGGCCCAACCGGCGCCGTCGGTGCCGATGAGGCGACCCTCGACCCCGTCGAGGTCGAGCTTGGCCTGCTTGCGGGTCTGGTCCATGGTGGACAGCGCGGTGCGGGTGAGTCCCTCGGCATCGCCGGCGACGGCGAACAGCGAGACGCCGGCATCGGTGCGGGCCGCGACGATGAGCAGATCGGCGGTGTGTCCGTCGATGACGTAGGACTTGGTGCCGGTGAGCTTCCACGAACCCGACGCGTTGGATGCCGTGGTCTCGATGCCCGACTCGTCCCACCGCCCGTTGGGCTCGGTGAAGGCCAACGCGGCGATGGTCTCGCCCGCGGCGATGCCGGGGAGGTAGTCGGTCTTGGCATCGATGTCGTCGGCCACGAGCAGGGCGTTGGTGGCGAGCACCACGGTGGAGAAGAACGGCGCGCACAGGAGGCTGCGACCCATCTCCTCGAGCACGACGATGAGCTCGACGTAGCCGAAGCCCTGGCCACCGAACTCCTCGGGGACGATGAGGCTCTGCAGGCCGAGCTGCTCGGCCATCTGCTTCCACACCTCGGGGTCGAAGCCGTTCTCCGTGTCCATCTGCTCGCGCACGGCGGACTCGGGCGACTTGGCTTCGAGGAACTGACGGACGATGCTCCGGAGCTCTTCCTGCTCCTCGCTGAACGCGAAATTCACCTGCGTTGCCCCCTTCGGGCGAGATCTGACCCATTGATGAGTGCCCCATTCCTAGCAGTGAACGGCGGTTCAAAGCACATCTCCCCCACCCCTCCCGGCATCCACGATCTCGGTCCCACCCACCCGCGACCCCGGGGTGAGAACCCCTCTACGATCGGAGCATGTCGACGCTGCACTACGCGGACACGCAGGCCGAGGTCCACAAGATCGTGGTCGGCCCGTTCGACAACAACGTGTTCGTGCTGCGCTGCCGTGAGACCGGCGACGCGGTGCTGCTCGATGCAGCGAACGAGCACGAGCGCCTGCTCGATCTGTGCCGAGCGCTCGACGTCCGCACCGTGCTCGAGACGCACGGCCACTGGGACCACATCCAGGCCGTCCCCGCGGTGCGCGAGGCCGGCTACGAGGTCGGGGTCACCGCTGACGACGCGGGCATGCTCGAGTCCTACGACTACATCCTCGAAGACGAGTCGGTGATCGAGGTGGGACGGCTCCGGCTCCACACCATCCTCACGCCGGGCCACACGCCGGGTTCGATGTGCTTCCGCCTCGAAGGCTCTCCCATCCTGTTCAGCGGCGACACCCTGTTTCCGGGCGGACCGGGCAACACGTCGCACGACCTCGGCGACTTCACGAAGATCATCGAGTCGGTCGACCGCAAGCTCTTCACACTCCCCGCCGACACGATCGTGCTACCCGGTCACGGTCTCGACACCACGGTCGGAGCGGAACGCCCGCACCTCGACGAGTGGATCGACCGCGGCTGGTAGCCCGGCCCCTCCTCCTGCCGAACTGGCTGGACAGATACGCCGAATGGCCCTTGTCTTCCCAGCCAGTTCCGCAGGACGATCGTCAGGAGTTGAGGTAGGCGGTGGAGTCGCCCGAGATGGCCCAGCCGGCGCGGCCATCTACGCCGCGGGGCACGCTGCCGGCAACCGTGACCCGCTGCACGCGTCGCGGCTGATCGCCGTAGTCGGCGATGGCGTAGTGCTGGGTGGACCGGTTGTCCCAGATCACGACGTCGCCCTCGCTCCAGCGCCAGCGCACGGTGTTCTCAAGTCGCGTCACGGCATCGTGGAGCGTGCGGAGCAACGTGGCTGACTCGACCCCGGCCCAGCCCGCGATCTCCCGGGCGAACCCGCCGGCGAGGAGCGAGTGCTCACCTGTCTCAGGGTGCACGTGGACAAGCGGATGCAACGTGCGGAACGTGGTCGAGGAGAACGACGCGGCGTAGTCCCGGACCTGTGATGCACCATCGCTGGCGTCGACGCGCGACACCTTGGCGTAGTCGAAGTCGTTCGAATGGATGACGTCGAGCAACTCGATCTCGGCGCGGAGCTCGGCGGGGAGTCCCTCGTAGGCCGCGACTGTGTTGGCCCAGACCGTGTCACCGCCGAACGGCGGGATGGTGACAGCCCGAAGGACCGAGATGGCCGGTGGTCGGTCGACGAACGTGACGTCGGTGTGCCAGTTGTTGGCCCGAGCACCGCGCCCGGAATCCAGGTCGAACACGCCGGTGCTACCACTGAGGTCGCGCAGGGTGGGATGGCCCTGGGTGATCGGCCCGAACTGCTCGGCGAGCGCCACCTGCTCCCCCTCGGTGAGGTGCTGTCCCGGGAAGAACAGGACCCGGTTCTCCAGGAGGGTCTGGCGCAGCTGCCCGAGCGTCTCGTCGTCCAAGCGGCAGCTCAGGTCGATGCCGGTGACCGCCGCGCCGATACGGCCCGCAACGGGCACCACGACGGGGTTCGGTTTGGTGACGAGAGCCAGGCTCATGCCGTTCTCCTAAAAGGCGATTGACTTGCTCGGGTTTCTTTCTAGGGGCCCGGGCACGACGTGTCAAGGCACCTCGGTCAGGGCGCGGCCATCGACCGAGCGCCGTAGCCGCCACGACCGCCACGACCGCCACGACCGCCTTCGGCTCTCATCGGCGGGCCCGGTCTCGGCCACCGATCGATCCACGACCGGCCGCGACGCCGCGTGGTCCATCAGGGGTCGAGGCGACGTCCCGAGCTGTTGTCGACGCGACGTGTGCGACGCCGCGTTCCGAGGGTCAGCGGACCGACCAGGCGCCCGGCTCGTCGAGCAACGGGCGCAGCTTCTTGTCCAAGGCTCCCGACTGCAGGTCGGCGAGCGTCACCTGCTCGAGCACGTTGCGCAGCGCGGCGCGGGTGGCGATCCACGCATCCTGGAGGGCGCCCGTGCCCTCGGGGTACACCAGCGATTCGGGCGGCTCGCCCCGCACGTTGGCCAGCGGACCTTCCACGGCGCGAATGATGTCAGCGATGCTGATGTCGGCCGGGGGACGCTGCAACCAGTACCCGCCATCGGCGCCGCGCTGACTGCGGACGATCGCGCTCTGGCGCAACTCGGACAGGATGTTCTCGAGGTACTTCGCCGGGATCTCCTGGGCGGTCGCGATGCGCTCGCCCTTCGTGGGCTTGCCGTCTTGGTAGGCGTTGGCCAGCACGATCGCCGCCCGCACCGCGTAATCGACCTTTGCCGTCACTCGCATCGGACCAGTGTTGCGCACCGACGCGTGGACGTGCAGCCGATTCCCCGTTTTCCGGGGGAATATCGGGGAATCAGGGCGTCGAACCTCGGCTCGCTCCGCCAGCTGCCGTGACTCCTCCACCGCAATACCACTATCTGGATAGTGCTAATACACTGGCCTCCATGTCTGCGCCGCTGTTCGCCATCGAAGACCTCCACGCGCGACCCAACGGGGACAGCGCCAGCGCACCCACCGAGATCCTCCGGGGCATCGACCTCACCGTCGGGGCGGGCGAGGTGCACGCCATCATGGGGCCGAACGGCTCCGGCAAGTCCACGCTGGCGTCGGTCCTCATGGGAAGCCCCGAGTACACGGTCACCCAGGGCAGCGTCCGCTTCAAAGGCGAGGACATAACCACCTGGGACCCCGATGTCCGAGGAAAGTCCGGCATCTTCCTCGCGTTCCAGTACCCGCAGGAGATCGCCGGGGTTTCCGTCCTCAACTTCCTTCGCCAGGCACTGAGCGCCCGCAAGGGCATCGATCTGTCGATGCTCGAGCTCCGCCTGGCGATCATGGAGTGGATGGGTCGCCTCGACATGGATCCGTCCTTCGCCGACCGCTACCTCAACGAGGGCTTCTCGGGTGGCGAGAAGAAGCGCAACGAGATCCTCCAGATGGCCATCCTCGAGCCCGAGGTGGCCATCCTCGACGAGACCGACTCCGGCCTCGACATCGACGCCCTCAAGGTCGTCGCCCGGGGCGTCGGGGAGGTGCGCACGGCGCGCCCCGAGCTCGGCGTGCTCGCCATCACGCACTACCAGCGCCTGCTCGACCACCTTCAGCCCGACGTCATCCACATCCTCATCGACGGGCGCATCGTCGACAGCGGAGGACCAGACCTCGCCGAACGACTCGAGAACGAGGGGTACGACGCATGGCGTTGACCACCACCGACCCAATCGACGCCACCGCCATCAAGGCCGACTTCCCGCTGCTGGCCAACCCCAGCTCCGACGGACGCCCGCTCGTCTACCTCGACTCGGCAGCCACATCGCAGAAGCCGCAGTCCGTCCTCGACATCACCCAGCGGTACTACGAGACCATCAACGCCAACGTCCACCGCGGCGTGTACCGCATCGCCGAAGAGGCCACCCAGCAGATGGAGCTGGCCCGCGAGAAGGTTCGTCGGTTCATCAACGCCGCCGACCTGGCCGAGATCGTGTTCACCAAGAACGCCACCGAGTCGATCAACCTCGTCGCCTACTCCTGGGGTCGCACGAACCTGCACGAGGGCGACGTCATCGTCCTCACCCACCTCGAGCACCACGCCAACATCGTGCCATGGCAGATGCTCGCCGCCGAGCGCAACCTCGAGATCCGCTGGATCCCGCTCGACGACCAGGGACGCCTCGACCTGTCCTCGCTCGACACCCTGCTCGAGGGCGCCAAGCTGCTGGGCATCAGCGCCATGTCCAACGTGCTCGGCACCCTCACGCCGGTGCGCGAGCTCACCGACGCCGCCCACGCGGTCGGCGCGGTGACGGTGGTGGACGCCTGCCAGTACGTGCCCCACAACGCCACCGACGTCCAGGCGCTCGGCGCCGACTTCGTGGCGTTCTCGGGCCACAAGATGCTCGGCCCGACGGGCATCGGCGTGCTGTGGGCCCGCAAGGAGCTCCTCGAGGCGATGCCGCCGTTCCTGGGCGGCGGCGAGATGATCCGCGACGTACGTGTCGAGGGCTTCACCACCAACGACCTGCCCTGGAAGTTCGAGGCCGGTACCCCACCGATCGCCGAGATCATCGGCCTCGGCGCGGCGGTCGACTACCTCGACGCCATCGGTCTCGACGCCGTTCGCGCCCACGAGATCGAGCTCACCGGCTACCTCCTCGACACCTTGGGCGAACGATTCGGGGACCGCATCACCATCTACGGTCCGCACAGCCCCCTCGAGCGCGGAGGCGTGGCGTCGTTCTCGTTCGACGACCTCCACCCGCACGACATCTCGCAGGTCCTCGACCAGCACAACGTCTGCGTGCGGGCCGGCCACCACTGCGCCAAGCCACTCATGCGCCTGCTGGGCATCGGCGCCACCGCTCGTGCCTCGGTCTACCTCTACAACGACGAGGCCGACATCGACGCGCTGGCGGACGCGCTGCAGGCAGCGGCAGACTTCTTCACGCTGTGACCACCTACGCTCCCGCCGCGACCACCATGCGAAAGACCGACAGCACATGCCAGGCCTAGAAGACCTCTACCGCGAGATCATCCTCGACCACTACCGCAACCCACGGAACCGTGGCGAGCTCGATGCGCCTCCCGCCACCCGCGTCGAGGGGTTCAACCCCCTCTGCGGCGACGAGATCGTGGTGTACCTCGACGTCGATGACGGCGGCGTCGTCACCGACATCCGCATCGGTGGCCAGGGTTGCTCCATCAGCCAGTCCTCGGCCTCGATGATGAGCTCGGCCGTCAAGGGCAAGACGCTTGTCGAGATCGACGACCTCACTCGGGCGTTCAAGGCCATGATGTCGATCCACGAGAACAGCCTCGAAGGCGAAGGCGACAGCTCGGGCGTGACCGTCGAGGATGCCCCTGAGGTTCCGCTCGGCGATCTCGAGGCGCTGCGGGGGGTCGTGAAATTCCCGGTGCGCATCAAGTGCGCCACGCTGGCATGGAACACGCTCAGCCAGGGCATCGAAGAGGCCGGCTCGGCTTAGTCACTCCCGTGACGCACTACGTCGCGCCCGCCGCGGTGTCGATGCGTTGCGCGAGGTCCACGCAGAGATCCGATATCCCGCCGAGGTCGTGGCTCGTGAGCGAGATCTCGACGCGGTTCCACGAGTTCGACCAATCGGGGTGGTGGTCGAGCTTCTCGGCGGCGAGCGCGACGCGGGCCATGAAGCCGAAGGCCTCGGAGAAGTTCGCGAACTCGAACGTGGCCGTGATCGAGTCCTCCTGCCGAGACCATCCCGGCAGGTCCGCGAGCGCGTCTGAGACCGCGGCATCGTCCAGTCGTCTTCCAACCATGTTCGGCACCTCCGGCTCGTGCGCTGACCTCCGGCCACCTGGCCGACCGATGGTGCGCGCTGTGGAGTCTCCTACCCGGATCTGCTGCGAGCCACCCCCGCCGACGCGACACAGGCCACCGACGATCGCCCCGGGCCCACGAGGTCGACGGAGCCCTTGACGGGAACGCTCACCCCACGACAGCCATGGACCCCGATGGACGTACCATCCTTCTTCGAGACACCGACCTGTCAGGCGTCAGGCGTCAGGCGTCAGGCGTCAGGCGTCAGGCGAACGGATCAGCGAAAGGGTCGTCAGCTGCCGCCGGTGGCTCCTTCGTCTCCCCGTCTCCACCAGCTTCGGTGAAGTCGGCGTAGCCGGTCTCCTCCAGCTCGGTGGCGAGCTCCGGTCCGCCGGTCTTGCGGATGAGACCGCCCGCGAGGACGTGCACGACGTCGGGCTTCAGCTCGGTGAGCAAGCGGTTGTAGTGCGTGATGGCGAGGACCCCGAGGGCGCTGCCCGACGACTCGTCGTGCGTGAGGGCCTCGATGCGCTGGGAGCACTGACGGAGGGCGTCGACGTCGAGCCCCGAGTCGAGCTCGTCGAGGACGGCGAACTTGGGGCGGAGCACGCCCAACTGCACGGTCTCGTTGCGCTTCTTCTCACCACCTGAGAGGTCCACGTTGAGCGGACGGACGATCAGCCGCGGATCGAGACCGACCTCCTTCGCCTCGTCGGCGACGTGGGCGGCGACCTCGTTGCGGTCGCGACCCGACGCCGCGAAGGCCTCCTCGAGCAGCTCGACGAGGCTCACACCCGGCACCTCGATCGGGTACTGCATGGCCAGGAAGAGTCCGGCCTGCGCCCGTTGCCAGGGCTCCAACCCGAGCAGATCGACGCCGTCGAGACGCACCGAACCGGCGGTGACGGTGTAGCCCGGCTTGCCCATCAGGACGTGCGAGAGCGTCGACTTGCCCGATCCGTTCGGACCCATGACGGCGTGGACCTCGCCCGGACCGACCCGCAGGTCGATGCCGTGCAGGATCTCCCGTCCGGCCACCTCCGCCTTGAGTCCTTCGATGATGAGCTCGCCCATGTCGATCAGTCCTTCCAACTACCGGATGTCGACGAACACGTCGTCGCCGTCGATGCGCACTTCGAAGACCGGCTCGGCGCGAGTGGCCGGCAGCGAGCTCGGCTCGCCGGTCACGAGCGAGAAGCAGCTGCCGTGCTTCCAGCACTCGATCTCGAGCGTGTCGGGGTAGACCTCGCCCTCGGAGAGCGAGATGTCCTGGTGCGTGCAGATGTCGCCGATGGCATACCAGTCGTCGCCGATGCGCACGAGCGCGATGCTCGTGGCACCGAGGTCGAAGCGACGGGCCTCACCGCTGGCGAGATCGTCGACCGCGCAGACTCGTTCCAGGCTCATCGGGCGCCCGTGGTCACGATGCGAGCGGGTCGACGCGGCGGAGGCGGTCGTCGATCTCGTAGGTGATCGGACCCTCGAGTCCGGGAACGGGCAGTCGATCGAGCACCTCTTCGAAGAACCCGCCGACGATCAGTCGCTCGGCGGTGGAGGTCGGCACACCGCGGCTCTCGAGGTAGAAGCGTTGATCCTCGTCGATTGGCCCCACCGTGGAGGCATGGCTGCACTTCACGTCGTTGTTCTCGATCTCGAGGTTCGGCACCGACTCGGCCCACGCATGGTCGCCGAGCTTGATGTTGCGGTTGGTCTGGAAGGCGTTGGTCCCACGAGCGTCGGGGCGGACCTTGATGAGTCCCGTGTAGACCGAACGCGAGCGATCGGCCACCGCGCCCTTGAACAGCAGGTTGCTGGTGGTGTCCTGGGCGTCGTGATCCTGGAAGGTGCGGAAGTCGAGCGTCTGGGATCCCTCGCCGAAGTACACGGCCATGAGGTTGCCGGAGGCTCCCCGGCCGACGAGGCGGCAGTCGGCCCGGGTGCGGGCGTAGGAGCCGCCGAGCGCGGCCTGCGCGGCGTTGACCGTGGCGTCACGCTCGACCTTCGAGAGCTGCGAGGCGATCTGCCAGACCTGCGGGCCGCGGTCCTGCACGTTGACGTAGCCGAGGTGGGCCGCCTGCGCGGCGTCGAGCTCGATGACCGGAGCGACGAAGGCGGCGATGTCGTCGGAACCGTGCCACTCGACGATGGATGCTTGGGCCTGCTCGCCGAGCCGCACCGAGAGACGAGGGAACACGGCGGCGCCGGGGGTGGCGAGCCAGTCCACGACCACGAAGGGCTGGTCGACCAGCACACCGGCGGGGACGTCGAGGACGAGAGGGTCGACGCTCAGGGCGGCGTTGAGCTCGGCGAAGACATCGGGGGCACTGGTGCACACCGACCCGAAGACGGCAGGGCCCGCTTCCACATCGGCGGCCCGCCCGAACGTGACGCCGCGCTCGACCCACTCGGGGTGCAGCTCGGTGCGCACCACCGCACCGTCGACCACGACGACCAGACCGGCGTACTCGCCGAGGGTCTTCAAGATGTCGGTGACGATGGCGGGCTCGTCGTGGAAGGCGGACTCGGGGACCGGCACGAACGCATCCAGATCGAGCGAGCCGATCGGGCTGTAGCGCCAGACCTCCTCGTCGGCGGTGGGGAGCTGCAGCTCTCCGATGCGCTCGACGGCCTTGCGACGAAGGTCGGACAGCCACTCGGGCGCGGGTCGATCCAGGGCGGCGGCGGCGTTGAACACGGGGTTTACCCTACCGGCGTAGTGCTAATTCGATCCAACGCGCCCGACAGCAGCCTTCTGGCGTGGATCATGGGCGAAAACCGACCGAGATCGACGCAATTTCGACGGTGGAGCGAGATCGACGCAATTTCGATGGTGAAGCGGGGACGAGCGGACACCGGGGTCAGCGCTTCTTGCGGCGGAAGGTGCGGCCCAGGCGGTTCTTGATCGACTTGTCGCGCTTGCGCTGCTCGGCGTCGAGCTCGGCGAGGATGTCGGGACCAGCCGCGTTGATGATGTCCTCAGCGACATCGAGCAGCTCGGCGATCCCCTCGCCTTGCGGCTCGTCGGGGGTGGGCGGCGTGACCAGCGTTCCGTGCATCCAGTTGACGTCGGCCAGCCGAGGGCCGTAGCCCGAGCACGGGTCGGGACACCGCCACGGTGCCTCGGGAGCGAGGTCGATGTTGCACTTCCGCACCGTCTCACCCGTGCGGTAGGTACGACTCTCGAAGTTCTTGCACTCCTCGCGCATGGGCATGGTTCATGTTGCCACGGAGCGGATGCGATTCCGCGGCGCCCACCCGACACATTTCCCCACGACACTCCCCCGAGCGCTCCTCACGCCGCGGTGCCGACCCACGCCGCCCACGCCGCCCACCCCACGCACGCTCCACCCACGCTCCACCCAAATTGCGTTGGTGTTGAGCGGTAAGCGATGAACCTGAACGCCAGAAGCGCATTCGGTGGAGCCAGAAGTGCATTCGGCGGATGCGGGGGCCGGGTTCTACCCTGAAGACGTGCTCGGACGTGAGAACAAGGACCCCTGGCTCGGCAAGCCCGAGCACATGCGGATCGCCACCGTCGGCGTCTACATCTTCGGGGGTCTCATGCTGGTGCTCGTGGTGACCGCGTTCGTGGCCGCGTTCGTCGGTTGAGGCGTTCTGACGGGCCCGAACAGGCTCTGAGACGGGCCTGAATCGTCCCGACCCACCCGAATCTCCACTTCTGGCGTAGATGTTGATCGCGTGGCGATGGATATCTACGCAATTTGCGTGGTGGTACGTGGCGGTACGCGCTGGTCAGCCATCAGCCGTCAGCCGTCAGCCGTCAGCCGACGGAGCCTTCCATCTGGAGCTCGATCAGCCGGCTCCACTCGACGGCGTACTCCATCGGGAGCGTGCGCGTGACCGGCTCGATGAAGCCGTTGACCACCATGCCCATGGCTTGCTCCTCGGAGAGGCCGCGGCTCATCAGGTAGAAGAGCTGCTCGTCGGCGACCTTCGAGACCGTGGCCTCGT
>CAZALT010000047.1:0-13181 GCA_964485515.1 uncultured Rhabdothermincola sp.
CACCCCCGTGAACTTCCTGATGTTGGCCATGACGTGGCCACCGCGGCTGAGATCGCCGTGCACGATGTGGAGGCGGGCGCCGGTGTCGAGCTGGGCGTCCTGGAGGCCTTCGGCGGGATCGAGCTTGCGGTGGCTGCCCGAGGCCTCGTCGAGGATCTTGGTGAGCGTGCGGATGACGTGGTCGTCATCGTGGAAGACCTCGTCGTGATACCCGGAGCCACCGCTGTGGCGCTTGACGAAGATGTCGGCCGGGGAGTTGATCATGATCTCCCACACGTCGTCGTCGTCGAGAAGCGGCGTGAGCGGCCCGTACCGTGCCAGGTTGCGGAACGCCCGCTCGGCGATGGTGTCGGGTGTGGGGAGGTCGTGAGGGCGGGTGCCACGGCGGAAGTCGAGGTTCCACTGCGCCACCTCCTCGTCGATCAGGTCGCGCAGGACGCGGTCGCTCTCGTCGCCCGACATGTCGAGCGCGACGTCTTTCGCTCGGGCCTGCACGGCGAGCTCGATCGCGACGAGCGGAGCCGTGCGCTCCTCGATGTCCGCCATTTCCGCCTCCCGACCTCTGCTTGATCAGCTCTCCAAGGTGCTTGGACAAGGGAGCCTGTCGCGCGAACGTGAGGTTTGTCACCATGACATGAGACACACCGTCACATCATGTAACGACGTGGGCACGGAACGTGGTGTCGGGCCGGTCTGGCCGGCTCGAACGCGGATCGGGGTCCCACCCGAGATCGAAAACGAGAACGTGTTCCACTAGATTTCCGCGTCATGACGGAACCAGCCCAGAACGAACCAGCGGTGCTCGTGGAGCGGGACGGCCATGTCGTCACCGTGACGATCAATCGCCCGGCCAAGCGCAACGCGTTCAACGCCGAGGTGCTCGTCCGCCTGTCCGACACGTGGGACATGGTCGACCGGGACCCCGAGGTGCGCGCCGTGGTGCTCACCGGCGCCGGCGGCAACTTCTCGGCGGGTGCCGACCTCGACCGCCTTGTCGGCGCGCTCCTCGCGGGCAAGCCGACCCAGGACGAGTTCGAGGACCGCCTCAAGGAGGACCTCGGCCTCATCTACAAGGGCTTCCTCAAGGACTACTACCTGAAGAAGCCGATCGTCGCCGCCATCGAGGGCTACTGCTACGCCGGCGGCACCGAGATCCTCCAGGCCCTCGACATCCGCGTGGCGGCCGAGACCGCCAAGATCGGCATCACCGAGGTGCAGCGCGGGCTGTTCCCCATGTCGGCTTCCACCATCCGCCTCCCACGGCAGATCCCGCATACGCTCGCCATGGAGATGCTGCTGCTCGGCGAGCCGCTCACCGCCCAGCGCGCCTACGAGATCGGCCTCATCGGCCACGTGGTGCCCGAGGGCCAGGCGCTCGCCAAGGCGCAGGAGCTGGCTCAGCGCCTGGCCGACAACGGCCCGCTCGCCGTGCAGGCGATCAAGGAGGCGATCATCACCAACATCGCCGTGCCCGAGGCCGACGCCTTCGACAAGGAGCTCGCCCTCGGCATGACGGTCATGGCCAGCAAGGACGCCCGTGAGGGCCCCAAGGCGTTCCTCGAGAAGCGCAAGCCGAACTTCACCGGCGAGTGACCTGACCTGACCACCTGACCTGACCTGCGTCGACCTCCGCCGAGTGACGTCGGGCCGATCCGCACGATGCGGGTCGGCCCGTTCCGTCGAGCCGGGTCGGTGGTCGCTGCCGATCAGCCGAGCTCGCCCTCGGCGCTCCACGACCCGAGCGATCCGGGTGTGACGGCGACGGGTTCGAGCTCGGGGCGTCGGCTGGACTCGACGGTGGCACGAGCCACCAAGGTGTCGACGACCGCGCCGAGCGGTTCGACATAGGACCGGGGCAGCGGCAGCTCGTCGCGGACGAGCAGGTCGAGCTGGCGCCTGTCCGGGGCGAACACCGGCGACGGCATGTCCACCGCGGCGGCGAACAGCGGTGTGGTCAGCTCGGCGAACGCCCGGGTGATCTCGCCACGTTGACGTGGAGAACGGGGTGCCCGCGTGACGAGTGGGACGAGGAACCGCGGGTCGGTGCCGAGGCGGACGATGCTCTCGACGATGGTGGCGGCCCGCACGAGTCCGCTGGGACTCGCCGTCGCGGTGACGACCACCACGTCGGCGTGATGCAGCGTCATCCGGCTGAGGTGGTTGCGCTCCTCCACGTCGACCGAACCGGTGTCGTCGACGCCTTCGACGTCGCTGTCGAGGTCGGCCACCACCACGTCGTAGACGAGCCGAAGCGATTGGAGCGCCGCGTCGAAGGCCCGGGGTCGGATCGCGGTCCAGTCCCGGTGTCGGCGCATCCCGAGCAGGAGGTCGTAGCCACGGCCGGGGCAGGCGAAGGTGAGGGCGCGGATCTCGTCGGGAGCGGGCACCGCGAACCGATGGGCTTCCACCAGCTCGGGGACGCCGGGCACGAGCTGGGTCGCCCCGTGCAGCAGGGCCTGGTCGGCGTGGAGGGCGAGGTCGGCGAGCAGCACCGACGGATGGGCGCTCGCGAGAGCCTGGGCGATGGCCATGGCCGTGATCGACGAACCGCTACCACCCGCACCCGTGGTCGCGACCAGCGCGCCGTGCCTGTGCTCGGGCTGGCCGGCTCCTGCGACGTGGCCGCGCACGTCGACGTCGACGCGGCCGACGGGACGGGCGTGGTCGCGCAACGCCGTCAGGAGGTCCTCGGGATCGAGCGGATCGGGCACGACGGCGGCGACGTCGAGCTCGGTCCAGCTCCGCCGCCCTGCGCCGTCGTCGATGACCAGCACACAGGAGCCGGCCTCCCGGGCGCGGTCGATCAGGTCGCGGTCGAGGGAGGTGAGCGCGCCGTCGACCACGAGCGCCGAGTAGGCGCGACCGCTGTCGAGCCGGGCGTGCACCTCGTCGGCCGAGAGGCACTTCACGAACTGGATCGGCACCGATCCGGAGTTGGACCAACGACTGAGATCTCGGAACCACTCGGCACGGACTCGGGCGAGGCCGAGGACGACGTACTGATCGGTGCTCACGACGAGCCGGCCCCCGACGCCGACGTAGACCCGGAAGGACCTGGCCGTTCTCCGTCCGCGGTGGACGAGTCGGGCCGGTAGCGGTCGACGGGGAGCGGTGCGTCGGCACGGGTGGTGCGCACGAGCGTGACCGCCGCGGTCTCCTTCGCGTGGGCGAGTGCGAGCACGACGCCGGGGTCGGTGAGCGCCAACGTGACGATGATCGTTCCGGGGGTGGCGATGGAGTCGCTGCTGCCGTCGTCGATCGAGGTGAGCCGAGCCGATCGGGCGACGACGTCGGTGTAGCCCTCACCGGCGTTCGTGTAGGTGGCGAGCACGTCGACCAGCTCGCCGGGCTGGAGCTCGCCGTTGACGGCGTGGTCGCGCTCGACCGAGAAGGAGAACTCGGTCGATGGGGCTTCGGATGCGGGGCCGGCTCGGTCGGCGAGCAGCACGCTGCTGGCGCTCAGCAGCTGCCCTTCGACCAGCGGTGCCAGGGTGACGGCACCGATCACCTCGGCCGCGCTGGTGAAGCTGGTCGCCGCGGTGGCGGGCGGGAGGTCGATCGGTTCGAGGCGAAGGTCTCGCTCGGTGAGGGTCGAGCCCAGGGGAAGCGATGTGGTGATGACGATGTAGGTGGTCGAGGGCGTGTCGTCGGCCCCCGCGGTGACGGCGAACACGCCGAACGCGGCGGCGACGACCAGCAGCGCGCCGACGACGGCACGCCCGCCCGGGAGCTGGCGTGCTCGACGCAGCGAGGCGGGTCGCGTCGTGGTGCCGCCCGTCGTGGTGCCGCCCGTCGGGCCGTTGGCCGTGGGTCGGTCAGCCATGGGCGTCACGGAAGGGTCGACCGCGGTCTTGTCGAGCGCTCAGCGTCATCGCCTTCGTCATCGCCTTCCTCCCCACCTGTGTCCGGTCGCCGATCCCGCCGTCGGACCTTAGGAAACCCACCTGGCGAACATCCATATGACATGAGCCACATTGACGGTAGGTGATTGTCGGTGCTCGCAGCGTGAGATCGGGGACGGTCCTGTTCGGCGACCCCAGGTCGACTCCCGCCCATCACCCGCCCCATCACCCGCCCATCACCCGACCGCTGGAGTTCTATGAAAGGGATCAATTGTCCGTGATGGCCGGTATGCTCACACCATGTCATCTGGCAGCACCGATCCCGACGAACTGCAGTGGTTGAGCACGGCTGATGCAGCCCAACGGCTGGGCATCACGCCTCGCACGCTCTACCGGTTCATCGACGAGGGCCAGGTGCCGGCCTACCGGTTCGGTCGGGTCATCCGGCTCAAGCAGCACGAGGTCGACACCTTCATCGATGCGTGCCGGATCGAGCCCGGCACGCTCGAGCACCTCTATCCCGAGCCGGTGAGCGACACGTCGACCACCGCCGAGAGCGGCACGTAGGTCGTCCCGGCCGGCGGAGCGAGCACCACGACCACGTCGAGACCCACCCCGGCGAGCACGCCGCTCAGCGGCGAGCGCACGCCACGGCGGTGCACCGTCACCATCGGTTCGGTCTCGGCCAGCGCGGCGAGCACCCGAGCGAGATCGACCACGTGGCCCTCCGGGTCGGCCCGCGGCGCGAGCGGGGCCATGGCGCCCGAGCGCACGGGTCGACCGCGGTGACCCGGCTGATCGGGGCGAAGGCGGAGGGATGCGACCGCGTCGAGGCACACGACGGTCTCGGTGCGGCTGTCCCGCAGCACCACGACGTCGGTGCCGACGAGGCGCACCACGCCGCGCACCAGGCGGTCGCCGTCGAGCTCGACGACGATGGGTTCTGCCCGCTCGGCCAGATCGGTGATCGCGGCGCGAACCGTGCCTTCCTCGGCCGCGGCGCGCGCCAGCATGCGACGTCGCGTCCGTTCGGTGCCGGCCGCGTCGGATCGCAGCTCGGCGACCCACCGATCGAGGTCGTCGACGCGACCCGCACCGCGATCGAGGGGGACGTCGTCGTCGGGCCGCCGAATTCCTGTCACGAGGTCGGAGCGTACCGGTAGCCTGATCCCTCGTCTCCTGCGCCGTCGTGCGGGAGTCCGCGGACCTCCGTCCGTCACGACCACCACTCGACACCGGCTCCCGTGCCGGAGAGCAGCTGATCCGACTCCGTCATGGCCGACACCCAGGTGAAGATCCACGTCCCGGGCAACCACCTGATGGTTGGGCTCCTGGGGGCGAACGATGAGCTGCTCCGCCTCATCGAGGCCGCGTTCCCCGACGCCGAGGTGCACGTCCGGGGCAACGAGGTCACGGCGTCGGGCGCCGGGGCGACCCAGGTCGGCCGGCTGGTCGACGAGCTGATCAAGGTCCTCCAGCAGGGACAGGCGCTCGAACCTGTCCAGGTCCGACGCTCCATCGAGATGATCAAGGCCGACGAACGACCCTCCGAGGTGTTCTCCCAAGAGGTGCTCCGTTCGGCGCGGGGTCGCACGATCCGCCCGAAGACGAGCGGCCAGAAGCGCTACATCGACGCCATCCGCGACAACACCATCACCTTCGGCATCGGCCCCGCCGGCACCGGCAAGAGCTGGCTGGCGGTGGCCATGGCGGTGCAGGCGTTGCAGTCCAAGGAGGTCGAGCGCATCATCCTCACCCGCCCGGCCGTCGAGGCCGGCGAGCGCCTCGGGTTCCTCCCCGGCGATCTCATGGCCAAGGTCGATCCCTACCTTCGGCCGCTGTACGACGCCCTCTACGACATGGTGGAGGCCGAAGGTGCCCAGCGTCTCCTCGAACGAGGAACCGTCGAGGTGGCGCCGCTCGCCTTCATGCGGGGCCGCACGCTCAACGACAGCTTCATCATCCTCGACGAGGCGCAGAACACCACGCCCGAGCAGATGAAGATGTTCCTCACCCGCATCGGCTTCGGCTCCAAGGTCGTCGTCACGGGCGACGTCACCCAGATCGACGTCGACGGCGGTCGCAGCGGACTGCTCGATCTCCAGCCTGTCCTGTCCTCGGTCGAGGGCCTCGAGTTCGTCGAGCTCACCAGCCGCGACGTCGTGCGCCACCGCATCGTGCAGGACATCGTCGACGCCTACGACAGGTCCAAGGCGGGAGCGTCCCGGTCGGGTAGGTCCACGACCGGTCGACCGTCGCCTTCGGGCGCCGACACCGCGTGACGAACCGCCCCCCGGGACGTCCCCCTCGACGCCGCTCCGGACCCGACGGCGACGTCCCGTCGGTGTTCGTCGCCGATGAGCGCAACCAGCCGGCGGCGGACCGCCCCGACATCGACGTCGGCCGCTGGGCGCGCCTCGCCGAGCAGGTGCTGCTGGCCGAAGGCGTGCAGGGTGACGCCGAGGTCTCGGTGCTGTTCGTCGACGAGGACGAGATCGCTGCGCTCAACGTCCAGTTCATGGGATCCGACGGACCCACCGACGTCCTGTCCTTTCCTATCGACAGCGACATGGCCGAGCCTGGTCGTTGGCCCGATGGGGGCACCGACGGACCCGACCGCGTGCCCACCGAAGGCGACGAGCTGCCGCTGCTGCTGGGAGATGTCGTGATCGCTCCCGCGGTGGCCCTGCGCAACTCGCCGGCCCATGCGGGGAGCTTCGACGACGAGCTCGCGCTGCTGATCGTGCACGGCTTGCTGCACATCTTGGGCATGGACCACACCGACGACCACGAGCGCGACACGATGCAACGGCGCGAGCGCGAGCTGCTCGCCGATCTGTACGGCGGGTTGGGCGGCGACCCCTGGGCTGCGGTGAACGAGGCAGACCGCCCGGACCCCGAGGTTGCGGACCCCGAGGCTACGAGCACCGAGGCTACGAACACCGAGCTCGCGGGAACCATCGACCTCCGCGACACCGAGGAACGATGAGGCCGTGAGCTCCACCGATCTCGCGATGATCGTGACCATCGCGGTGCTGCTCGGCATCTCGGTGTTCTTCGCGGTGGCCGAGACCGCGCTCACCCGCATGACCCGGGCCAAGGCCGCCGCGCTGCGCGACGAGGGACGGGGCGGCGCCGCAACCCTCGAGCGGCTCATCGAACGGGTGGAGCGGTGGCTCAACCCGTTGCTCCTCGTCGTGCTCACCGTGCAGATCGTGCAGGCGACGCTGACGGGCATCGTCGCCGACCGCCTCTTCGGTCCGTGGGGTGTCGCCGTCGCCACCTTCGTCAACGTCGTGCTCGTGTTCGTGCTCGCCGAAGCCGCGCCCAAGACCTGGGCCATCCAGCACACCGAGCGCGCCGCGCTCCTCTCGGCCCGGCCCGTTGCGGCCATCGCCGCGTTCCCGCCGCTGCGGCTGATCTCACGCGGGCTCATCGGGCTGACCAACGTGATCCTGCCCGGCAAGGGCCTCAAGCAGGGCCCGTTCGTGTCCGAGGAGGAGATCCTCGCCCTGGCCGACGTCGCGGTGGAGGAGTCGGTGCTCGACGCCGACGAACGTCGGCTCATCGGTCAGATCATCGACTTCGGCGACACGGTGGTGCGCGAGGTCATGGTGCCGCGTCCCGACATGGTGGCCGTCCCCCAAGAGCTGCGGGTCGCCGACGCCATGGAGGTCACCCTGCTCCACGGTTACAGCCGGCTGCCGGTCCTGGGGGCCGATGCCGATGACGTGGTGGGCATCGTGTACACCAAGGACCTCATGCGCGCCGAGCGGGACGGCGCAGCCGACGCCGAGGTGGGGTCGCGGGTACGGTCCCCGCACTTCGTGCCCGAGACCAAGCGCATCGCCCAGCTGCTGCCCGAGATGCAGGCGCAGCAGTTCCACATGGCCATCGTCATCGACGAGTACGGCGGCACGGCGGGGCTCGTCACGCTCGAGGACCTCATCGAGGAGCTGGTGGGCGAGATCGTCGACGAGTTCGACCGTGAGGAGCCGATGATCGAGCCGCTGCCCGGCGGTCATGCCCGCGTCAACGCACGCATGCCGATCGACGAGGTGAACGAGCTGCTCCACGCCCGGCTCCCCGAAGGGGACTGGGACACGCTCGGCGGGTTGCTCCTGCACCTCATCGGCCATGTGCCGCACGAAGGCGAGTCGGCCGAGTGCAACGGGTTCCTCCTGCGGGCCGACAAGGTGCAAGGCCGTCGGATCGGCAAGGTCGGCATCGAGCGTCTCGCCACCTCTCCTGACGAACGCGGCGAACCCGCGCCGTCGGCCGGCGGCGACGGCGAGGGCGAGGGCGAGGGCGAGCCAGGTTGATCTCGTTCGCCGGGACCGGCGGGCCGAATCGTGAGACCCGCACCGACTGTGGTGAGGTGGTGGCGTGAAGTCTGGATTCGTCTCCCTCGTCGGTCGCCCCAACGTCGGCAAGTCGACGCTGCTCAACGCCATCCTCGGCACGAAGGTGTCGATCGTGTCGGACAAGCCGCAGACGACGCGCACCCAGATCCGCGGTGTCCTCAACCGGCCGGACGGCCAGATCGTGTTCGTGGACACGCCCGGCATCCATCGTCCGCGCACGCCGCTCGGCGAGAAGATCAACCAGACCGCATCCGACGCGCTCAGCGGCGTCGACCTCGTCGTGCTGCTCGTCGACGCCACGGCGCTGATCGGACCGGGCGACCGGTTCGTAGCCCAGCGCGTGCCCTCTGACGCCGTGGTGGTCGTCAACAAGATCGACATCGCCACGCCCGACGAGGTGATCGGTCAGCTGGCCCGGGCGGCCGATCAGCTCGATCTGGGCGAGTACTTCCCGCTGTCGGCCAAGACCGGCCAAGGTGTTCCCGAGCTGGTCGAGCACCTGGTGGGGCTGCTGCCCGACGGTCCCCAGTTCTATCCCGACGACATGGTCACCGACGTGCCCGAGGCGTTCTGGGTGGCCGAGCTGGTTCGAGAGCAGCTGCTCGCGGTGACCCACGACGAGCTGCCCCATTCGATCGCCACCCGCGTCGTCGAATGGGAGTGGCCCCGCATCCGGGTGGAGATCCTCGTCGAGCGCGACTCCCAGAAGGGCATCGTCATCGGCAAGAAGGGGAGCGTGCTCAAAGAGGTCGGCATCGCGACCCGTAAGCAGCTGCCGGAAGGTGCGTACCTCGAGCTGTTCGTCAAGGTCGAGAAGGACTGGCAGCGCCGCCACCAGTTCCTCGAGCGCCTCGGGTACTGACTGAGAGGCAGCCGCTGATTGTGGCAGCAACCTCCCGGTGGGTGGGCCCATCGGCTCATTTCCAAGCGACATTCCAGTCTGGTGCTGACAGGACCGTCAGTTCGCCGTTACCTTGACCGACATGGCAGATGACCGCAGAGCGATCCACGCATATCTCACCGCTGAAGGCCACGATGTGTGGCACTCCGCGTCCGAAGACGCAGGAGTGAGCCTCTCGGGGCTCCTCGAGGCCCTGGCCGCGGACCTCGCCGCCCACCCGCCGGCCGACGGCGGTCACCCGCGATGGGACGACGTCGTCACCGCCGCCCGCAAGATCGACGCCCAGCGCCGTCGCCGCGCCCGTTCGTAGCGACGCCCGAGGATCGTCGTCGCCGTGGGAGCGACGAGGACGCTCGGGCGTAGACCGGGTGGACGTCGCCTCGGCGGTCAGGGCGAGTCCCGGACGAGATCGCGCAACCAGGCCTCGGCCTCGGCCCGCACCCTGGTCCGTCGCATCGGGGGCAGGGCGTTGACGAGCTCCCACCGATAGGACTTCGCCTTCGCCACACGCGGATCGAGGATGGCCACCACGCCACGATCGGAAGACGTGCGGATCAACCGACCCGCTCCCTGGGCCAACATCGTCGCGGCGCGAGGAAGATCGACGACCCGGAACGCATCGGCTCGGGCCTTCTCCCGACGAGCCTGCAGCAGCGGTTCGTCGGGACGGGGGAACGGGATCCGATCGATGGTCACGAGCGAGAGGGTGGGTCCGGGCACGTCGATGCCCTGCCAGAAGCCCATCGTGGCGAACAGGCACGTCTGCCGATCCGCGGCGAACGCGGCGATCAACGCCGGCTTCGGGAGGTCGTCCTGGGTCAGGATCGGGAACGGGAGCCGCCCGCGCAGCTCCTCGGCCGCCTCGCGCATGGCCCGGAAGCTGGTGAACAGCGACAGCGTGCGCCCGCTCGCCGCGGTGATGAGCCCCTCGAGCTCGTCGTGGGTCGCGACGTCGAAGCCAGGTTGGCGGGGATCGGGGAGCGACGCCGCGCAGTAGAGCAGGCCGTGATCGGCGTAGTCGAACGTGGTGCCGACGTCGATGGCGTCGAAGGTGCCGGGCGCGATGCCGAGGTTGACCGCCAGGGACGGCGGAACGGTCGCGCTCGTCAGGACGGCGACGACGCGTTCCCACAGCATCGGCCGCAAGACGTCGCTCACATCGATCGGGGCGATCTCCAACACGGGGTTCTCCTCGGTGCCGTCGATCCACGCCACGCTGCCCGGGGGCACGTCGAGCACGGCGTCGAGGTCGTCGGTCAACGACGTCACCGACTTCATCGCCCGCTGCTTGCGGGCCCCGACCGAGCTGTCGCCCGTCTTCGAACCCGGTCCGTCGTCGGGGACGTTGCGCAGCGCGGCCATCGCCACCTCGACGCGGGCACGAGCGAGGTTGACGGCATCTTCGAGGTCGATGCTGAGCGCACCTCGGATGCGACGGCCGACATCGACGCTGAGCGCGTCGCGGACCCGCTCGCCCACGGCGATCAGGTCGGCGCCGATGGTGTCGTCGGCGACGACCGCGCCCACGTTGCCGGCCACCGAGCGGAACCGCGACGGGGCGAGCTGCACGCCCGCCGTCGCCGAGATGGTGTCCTCGAGCTGATGAGCCTCATCGATGACGACCACGTCGTGTTCGGGGAGCAGCATGGCGCCGCTCGCCAGGTGCAGCCCGTAGAGGTGCGTGTTCACGACGATGACGTCGGCTTCGGCCGCCGCGTCGCGTGCGTGCTCCGCGAAGCAGCTCTCACCTTTGGGGCACCGGGTGCGCCCCGGGCACTCCCGAGGTCCAACGCTCACCGCGCTCCACACCCGCTGAGGGACCTCGCGGTCGAGGTCGGCGCGATCGCCGGTGGGCGTCGTCTTGGCCCACGCCTCGAGCATGGTGACGTCGGCGTCGTCGATGCGCTCGTCGATGCCGTCCAACGCGAGCTGGTCGGAGGCGTCGGTGAGCTCGTGGAGCCGCTGACGGCACAGGTAGTTGCTGCGCCCCTTCAAGACGGCGGACTCGAAGGGCACGTCGAGGTGCTCGGCGAGGAACGGGAGGTCCTTGCCTGCGAGCTGGTCCTGCAGCGCCTTGGTCGCCGTCGCCACGATCGTCTTGCGGCCGCTCAGGATCAGCGGGACCAGGTACGCGAGAGACTTGCCCGTTCCCGTTCCCGCCTGGGCGATGAGATGGCGCTCCTCCTCGATCGCCCGGGCGACGTCGAGCGCCATCTCCCGCTGGCCCGGGCGATCCTCCCCGCCGGGCAGCGCCGCGGTGATCGATGCGAGCTGGGCGGCGGTCTGCTTCGCGAGCGGCGAGTCCGGTCGTCGCCCGTGGCCCGCTGGCTCCGACTCGTGCGGGGATGCCTCGACAGAGGTCGGGGAGTCGGTGTGAGGCATCACGGCATGGTGCCATGCGGGCGGTAACGTGCGCGAGTGCACGTTTCCGGTATCGACCCCAAGCGCATCCCGACCCACATCGCCCTGGTCATGGACGGCAACGGTCGGTGGGCGCAGCGTCGGGGCCTGAAGCGGACCGACGGGCACGCGGCGGGCGAAGAGGCGCTGTTCGACACGGTCGAGGGCGCGCTCGAGCTCGGCGTCAAGTGGCTCACCGTCTACGCGTTCTCCACTGAGAACTGGAAGCGTCCGCCCGACGAGGTCCGCTACCTCATGGGCTTCAACGAATCGATCCTCGTCCGTCGTCGAGACGAGATGAACGAACGCGACGTGCGCATGCGTTTCATCGGCCGCCGGGACTGGCGGGTGCCGAAGCGGCTGATCCGCAACATGGACCGCTCCATCGAGCTCACCGAGCGGAACAAGACCATGACCTTCACGATCGCCTTCAACTACGGCGGACGGGCCGAGATCGTCGACGCGGTCAAGGCGATCGTCGAGTCGGGCATGCCCGCCGACAAGATCAGCGAGAAGACCATCGCGAAGCACCTCTACGACCCCGAGATGCCTGAGCCCGATCTGGTGGTGCGCACCTCGGGCGAGTACCGCACGTCGAACTACCTCTTGTGGGAGGCGGCCTACAGCGAGCTCGTCTTCACCGATGTGCTGTGGCCCGACTTCCGTCGCGAGGACCTCTTCGACGCCGTGCGCGAGTTCCAGGCCCGAGATCGACGCTTCGGCGGGATCGAGACCCCACTGTGATGCCATCCCGATGAGCAGCTCCGGGCCCGGGAAGCTCTATCGGGACACCGGCATCGTGCTGCGCACGTACAAGTTGGGCGAGGCCGACCGCATCGTGGTGCTGATGACGCAGGCCCACGGCAAGGTCCGCACGGTCGCCAAGGGCGTGCGCAAGACCAAGAGCCGGTTCGGGTCGCGCCTGGAGCCCGCCAGCCACGTCGCGCTCCAGCTCTATGAGGGTCGCGAGCTCGACACCGTCACCCAGGTGGAGTCCGTCGACCACTTCCGGCCGATCCGCGACGACCTCGATCGGCTGACCCGGGCCGTCTCGCTGCTCGAGGCGGTCGACCAGCTGGCCCAGGAGCGGGAGCCCAACACCCGGCTCTACCAGATGCTGCTGGGCGCGCTGCGCTCGCTGTCTGCCGACGATCCGCCGCTCGTCGTGCCGGCGTTCTTCCTCAAGGCGCTCGCGCTCGAGGGCTACCGGCCCCAGGTGGAGGTGTGCGTCTCGTGCGGTGAGCCGGGGCCACTGGTGGCCTTCGACCCTGAGTCGGGTGGTCTCCTGTGCGCGTCGTGCCGCAGGGGTCAGGCGGTGAGCCCCGAGGGGGTCGACCTGCTCCAGCGGATCCTGGGTGGCGGGCTCGTGGGCGCGCTGGCCGTGCCGGAGTCGAGCGCGACCCGAGAGGTCGACCAGCTGGCGACACGCTCGTTCGAGCACTACGTGGAGCGCCGTCTCCGCTCGGTGTCGCTGGGGCTCTGATCGCTTCCCGACCGGCTCGGCCGCGCCGCGGTCAGCTGATGGGCTTCCACTCCGCCGCGGCGTCGTCGTAGACGAGCCAGGAGCCCTGGTTGGGGTCCCACTGGATGTAGGCGTTGCGGTCGGGGTCCCACTGCGGGCCACCGGTGGCCGCCGAGGCGGGCTGCTCCGCCGGCGGTTGTTCGGCGGCGGCT
>CAZALT010000047.1:13281-21087 GCA_964485515.1 uncultured Rhabdothermincola sp.
GCTGGTT
The DNA here is from genome assembly GCA_964485515.1 of uncultured Rhabdothermincola sp. Taxonomy (GTDB): domain Bacteria; phylum Actinomycetota; class Acidimicrobiia; order Acidimicrobiales; family Acidimicrobilacustridaceae; genus CAZALT01. Next base: position 13,289 of record CAZALT010000047.1, read on the forward strand.
CGGCTGCTGGCGAAGCGGGAGCGGCCCAGCCTTCGGCGACCGTGGCATCGCCATCGGAGGGGCGGGGGACCGCGGGCTGGATGACGGTGGGCTCGGAGCCGGGCACGTGCACGGACGTGGGGTCCTGCGGTGCCATCGCCGCGGGGACGGTCGAGACGATCGGAGCATGGGGCGGATAGGCCGAGGCATCGGTGGGGGGCGCGCTCGGGAAGCCGCCCGGGACCACCCCGCTCGGGTCGAGGCCCGGTGTGGGGGCGGCCGCGCTGGTCGGGACGCCGGCGATCGGGGTTCCCCGAGCAGACGATCGGACGACGAACGTACCGGCGACCATGTCGCCCAGGCGCTGGTTGCGCTTGGTGAGCAGGATGGACCAGGCCGCGATGGGCAGGCACAGCGTGATCCCGTCGATGATCCACATGACGCCGCGGATCAGCTGCTTGGCGACGCCCGGCCCGGTGCCTCGCGCGTCGACCGTCGAGATGCCGAACAGGAGCTTGCCGATCGTCTTGCCGGTGGCGCCCTGCAGCAGCCACTCGACGGCGATGAGGAAGACCAGGACGTAGATCCCCGCGGCGATGAAGCCGCTCGAGGGCAGGACCCAGGTGCCTTCGAGGCCGCCGCTGCCGGTGACCTCGATGCAGGTCTGCCCGGACGGGACGAGCTCACGGACCTCGAGGAACGTGCAACCCGGGCTGTCGGTGTAGATCGTGGGGCGCGACACCGCGAAGAAGATGGAGACCGGCACGAGCCCCATGAGGACGACCCAATCGATGACGAAGGCACCGAGCCGGCGGCCGGTGACCTTGGTGGGGTCGACCGCGGCGGGTGGCGGGTACGCGGCCGGTGACGGCGCGGCGTAGCTCGGTTCCATCTCAGCTCCCTGTCGTGTTCCGACGGGACGAGGTGTGCGTCCAGTCGCCGGTCGAGTCCGGTTGGCTCCGGTGCGACCCGGATGGCTGGAGATCAGTCAAGCACGAGCCGGCCGACTAGTCCGCGACCGTCCATTCGCCGGCCACTTCGTCGAAGACCATCCACCGGCTCGTCGTGGTGTCGTACTGGACGAAGGCGCTGCGGTGGGGATCCCACTCCGGCTGCCCTTCCGACGGGGTGTGCTCGGCTCGGGCCAGCGCGGAGCGGGCGCTGACGGTCTCCCGGCCGGCTTCGATGGGCATGCCCTTGACCGACCGGTCGACGACCCAGGTCGCGCCCGCGAGGTCGCCGACGCGTCGGTGCGAGGCGGACGTGAAGATCGTGATGAGCCCGACGGCGGGTACGCAGCACGGCAGGTAGTCGACGATCCCGGCGAAGCTCCGGGTGATCGCCCGGATCACTCCGGGGGGTTGGCCGTGCTCGTCGGTCACGACGATGCGCATCACCAGCGTCCCGAGCGTGTTGCCGGTCAGGCCTCGCCACACGATGAAGACGGCGACGTTGTAGACGATCACGAAGGCGTAGACGGCGATGGCCCCGACGCCTTGGAGCTCGCGGCCCTGCACGTAGGTGCCGGTCGTCGGGTTGTAACGCTCGTAGTCCTGGGCGAGCACGAGGAACAGCAGGGCGAGCACGAGCGCCTCGATGCCGAGGTCGATCGACGCGGCGACGACCCGTTTGCTGCCGACCCGGGTGGGGTCGGTGAGGGTGGTGGGCGACGTCACGAGCGGCATTCTTCCCTGCGCCGGCAGCAGACGGCCAGATGCCGGCTCGAGGTCGGCCAGGTCCCGGCCAGGTCCCGGGAGGTGCCGGCGAGGTACCGGCGAGGTCCCGGCTCGAGGTCGGCGAGGTCCCGGCGAGGTGCCGGCGAGGTCCCGGGAGGTGCCGGGTCACGCGGTGTTCGGCGCCCCGCGGGTGGGTGGGGATCGGGCTTCGGAGAGCCGGGGCGGGACCTGTAGGGTTCCCGGCCATGTCCGACGCGCCGGAACCGATCGAGCTCCCCAACGACACGACCCTCATGGAGAAGGTCGTCAACCTGTGCAAGCGGCGAGGCTTCGTGTTCCCGTCGGCCGAGATCTACGGCGGGTTCCGCTCCACCTACGACTACGGCCCCGTCGGGGTGCTCATGCTGCGCAACGTGAAGGACGCGTGGTGGCGATCGATGGTGCAGCTGCGCGACGACGTGGTCGGTCTCGACGCGGCCATCCTGTCGCCGCCGGCCATCTGGGAAGCCTCGGGGCACCTCTCGAACTTCACCGACCCGCTCGTCGACTGCACCTCGTGCCACGAGCGCTTCCGCGAGGACCAGCTCGAAGATCCGACCACCTGCCCCAACTGCGGGGCCAAGGACGCGTTCACCGCGGCCCGCAACTTCAACCTCATGTTCAAGACCCACGCCGGACCGGTCGAGGACTCGGCCACGGTCGCCTACCTCCGTCCGGAGACGGCCCAGGGAATGTTCGTCAACTTCTCGAACGTCCAGCAGGCCAGCCGCAAGAAGCCGCCCTTCGGCATCGCCCAGATCGGCAAGTCGTTCCGCAACGAGATCACGCCCGGCAACTTCGTGTTCCGCACCCGTGAGTTCGAGCAGATGGAGATGGAGTACTTCGTCCCGCCCGACGAGGCCCAGCAGTGGTACGAGTACTGGTGCGCCCAACGTTGGGACTGGTACATCGAGCACGGCGTGCCCGCCGACAAGCTCCGGTTGCGCCCCCACGATCCCGACGAGCTGAGCCACTACTCGAGCGGCACCTCCGACGTGGAGTTCCTGTTCCCGTGGGGCTGGGGCGAGCTCGAGGGCATCGCCAACCGTGGCGACTACGACCTCACCCAGCACAGCAAGCACTCGGGCGAGAAGCTCGACTACTTCGACCAGACGACCAACGAGCGCTATGTCCCGCACGTCATCGAGCCCGCCGCCGGCGCCACGCGCACCATGATGTCGTTCCTCCTCGCGGCCTACGCCGAGGAGGAGGTGCGCGGCGAGGTGCGCACCGTGCTGCGCCTGCACCATCGCATCGCGCCGTACAAGGTGGCCGTGCTGCCCCTGTCGAAGAAGGACACGCTCACGCCCCTGGCCCGAGAGGTGCTCGCGTCGCTCCAGCCGTGGTTCATGTGCGACTACGACGAGACTCAGGCCATCGGTCGCCGCTACCGGCGCCAGGACGAGCTGGGCACGCCGTACTGCGTCACCGTCGACTTCGACTCGCTCGACGACCACGCCGTCACCGTGCGCGAGCGCGACACGATGGAGCAGGAGCGCGTGCCCACGAGCGAGCTCGTCGAGTATCTCCGCGTCCGGCTCACCTGAGCACCTGAGCGAGCTCTCCCCGGTCGTTCTTCGTCACGTCCCGGCCGCTCGGCCGTGTCGGGTGTCGGTGCTCGCTGGTACCTTGCGGGCTATGGCTGAGACGGGTCCACACGCAGCCGTAGCGGGCGTCTGACCGATGGGCATCGCTGACGACGACATCGGCCGCGTCCGCCAGGCGAGCGACATCGTCGCCATCGTGAGCGAGCACGTGCAGCTCAAGCGGGTCGGCCGTCGCTGGCAGGGGCTGTGCCCGTTCCACGCCGAGAAGAGCGGGTCGTTCTCCGTCAACCAGGAGGAAGGGCTCTACTACTGCTTCGGTTGCGGCGCCAAGGGTGACGTCATCACCTTCGTCCGCGAGATCGAGCACCTCGACTTCCCGGGTGCCGTCGAGAAGCTCGCGGCGCGGGCGGGCATCGCGCTCACCTACACCGACCGCGACGAAGGTGAGGGCCGCAAGCGCCGCAACCGGTTGTACGACGCGGTCGAGCAGGCCGTCGAGTGGTACCACCAGCGCCTGCTGTCGTCGCCGGACGCGGCGAAGGCCCGGGGCTACCTGCGGTCACGGGGCCTCAGCGGTGACGAGGTGCGGGCCTACCGCATCGGATGGGCGCCCGAGGCGTGGGACGAGCTGGCCACGGCGCTGCGCCTCCCGCTCGACGTGTGGGAGGACTCCGGCCTCGGGCGCAAAGGCAACCGTGGCGGCCAGTACGACACCTTCCGGGGCCGTGTGCTGTTCCCCATCTTCGATGCCTCCGGCCGTGCCGTCGGCTTCGGTGGGCGCAAGCTGCCCGACGCCGACGACAGCAAGATCGTCAACAACGTCAATGCCAAGTACGTGAACTCGGTCGACTCGTCGATCTACACGAAGAGCAAGCTGCTCTACGGACTCAACTGGTCCAAGGGCGACATCGTGAACGCCAACCAGGCCATCGTCTGCGAGGGCTACACCGACGTCATCGGCTTCGCCACCGTCGGGGTTCCCCGCGCCGTCGCCACGTGCGGCACCGCGCTGACCGAGGAGCACGTGCGGATCCTGCGCAGCTTCGCCGACCGGGTCGTGCTGGCCTTCGACGCGGACGCCGCGGGCCAGAACGCGGCGGCGAAGTTCTACGAGTGGGAGCGCAAGCTCGATCTCGAGGTCTGGGTGGCGGACCTCCCCGCGGGAGTCGATCCCGGCGATCTGTCCCGGTCCGATCCCGAGCGACTCCGCGCCGCGGTCGAAGGTGCCGTGCCGTTCCTCGGGTTCCGGGTGAACCGGGTGCTCGACGCCGGCGACCTCAGCCGCCCCGAAGGCCGGGCGCGAACCGCCGAAGCCGCGCTGGCCGTCATCGCCGAGCACCCCAGCGATCTCGTGCGCGACCAGTACGTGATGGAGGTGGCGTCGCGATGCCGGATCGAGCCCGATCGACTGCGGGCCGGCGTGGCGAGTGTCGGCCGCCGGGCGCCGGTCGGCAAGGCCGTCCGGGTCGACACCGCCACACGGCGCTCGGCCGACCTCCAGGACTCGCCCGAGGTCAGCGCCCTGCGGCTCCTGCTCCAGCAACCCGACGACATCGGTCCGTGGCTCGACGAGTCGCTGTTCTTCGACGATCGCATCCGTTCGGCGTACCGGGCCGTGCGCGAGGCGGAATCGGTGCGTGACGCCCTCGATCAGACCGATCCGGCGGCCGCCGATCTGTTGCATCGCCTCGCCGCCGAGCAGACCGAGGCCGATGTCATCGACGTGGTGTCGCGTCTGCTCGAGGAGAGCTCCCGTCGTCGCCTCCGCGACCTCGAATCCCAGGTTGGTCTGGGCGACTCGGTTGATTTCGCTCGGGTCGCGGCCGATATCGGATGGGTGAAGGTTCGCCTCGAAGAGCTGCGCGAACCTGCCACCAACCTGAACGCGGCGGAGCAGTTGCTAGCGTGGCTGGCACGGACGACGGAGGAGGACACGTGAGCGAAGGTGCATCGCCATCCGCTGCGCTGTCGTCCCACCAGGTCCTCGGTGTTCCCGAGACCGAGCTCGAACGGCTCGTCGAGCGGGGACGGGCATCGGGTCGCTTGACCCAGGACGACGTGTTCGCCGTGCTCAGCGACTACCAGCTCTCCGAGGACCAGGTCGCCGAGCTCTTCTTCCGGGTGAACCGGTTGGCGTCGGAGCGCGGCATCGCCCTCGACGAGAACCTGGACGAGCCGCTCGACGCCACGGGCGGGCCCCCGCCCGACGTCGACGCTGCCCCGGCGGCTCCGGACGACGGGCTCGTCGCGCTCGTGGCCGCGCCCGGACTCGCCGATCTGCAGACCGTCATCGTCGACGACGACGACGAGGACGAAGAGACCGACGCCGACCGACTTCTGTCGAACCACCGGGCCAAGCTGCGCGCCGTCGCCTCGAAGGAGGCGCTGCGCCCGGGTGTCGGTGCGGGCGGATCGTCCGATCCGGTGCGGATGTACCTCCGCGAGATCGGCCGGGTGCCGCTGCTCACAGGCCCCGAAGAGGTCGCGCTGGCCCAGCAGATCGAGTCGGGACTGCACGCCTCCGAGCACCTCGCGGTGCTCGAGGCCAGCGGCGAGCTGGCCTCGCTCGACTTCACCGAGCGCCGCCGGCTCGAGCGGGTCATCCGCAAGGGCGAGCGGGCCAAGTCCGAGCTCACCCAGGCCAACCTGCGGCTCGTGGTGTCCATCGCCAAGCGCTACGCCGGCCGGGGTATGCAGCTGCTCGACCTCATCCAGGAGGGCAACCTCGGTCTCATGCGTGCGGTCGAGAAGTTCGACTACACCAAGGGCTTCAAGTTCTCCACCTATGCCACGTGGTGGATCCGTCAGGCCATAACCCGGGCCATCGCCGATCAGGCCCGCACCATCCGCATCCCGGTGCACATGGTCGAGTCGATCAACAAGGTGCATCGCATCCAGCGGCAGATGTCCCAGGAGATGGAGCGCGAGCCCACCATCGAGGAGCTCGCCGAGAAGGTCGACCTGACCCCGGGCCGGGTGCGCGAGATCATGCGCATCTCCCAGGACCCGCTGTCGCTCGACTCGCCGGTGGGCGAGGAGGACGATTCCAACCTGGCCGACTTCATCGAGGACCAGCAGGCCGAGGCGCCAGCTGAGATGGCGGCGAAGATGATGCTCAACTCGGCGGTCGAGGAAGCCCTCGGCGAGCTGTCCGATCGCGAGAAGGCCGTGGTGCGCATGCGCTTCGGCCTCGAGGACGGCCAGGCCCGCACCCTCGAAGAGGTCGGCCGGGAGTTCGGCGTCACCCGCGAACGCATCCGCCAGATCGAGTCCAAGACCCTGGCCAAGCTCCGCCACCCCCACCGCAGCCAGAAGCTGCGGGACTACCTCGACGGGGAGTGACGCGTCGAGCTGCGGCTCGTACCCGTGGGCGGCTCGGCAACGGCGGCAGCGCTCAGCGCGTGACCGGACGAGCCGGGTCCTGTCACGCCGATCCGCGCTCGGGGTTTCGCTCCGTCGTCGCAGGCTCCTCCTCCGCTGCACGCCTCGCTGTGCGGTCGACGTGCCACCCGTCCGTCCTCGCTTCGTGGCGGGCCGCCGCTTCCGAGCCAGTTGGCGGGCACAGGCCATTCTCTCGACGAGTTGGAGGGGGATGGGCGGGACCCGCCAGCGGCAGGTCGGTGGGGCGCCTGAGGTCGGACGCCCCTTGCCGGCAGCGGCGGTCATTCGCTCGACGAGTTGTTCGCTCGACGAGTTGGAGGGGGATGGGCGGGACCCGTCAGCGGCAGGTCGGTGGCGCCCGAGGTCGGACGCTCCTCGCCGTCGGCCGGCTTGCTCTTACGCGGTGGGTTCGTCGTCGGCGTAGGCGTCGTAGACGGTGGTGAGGTCGGCGTCGAAGTCGAACTCGACCGTCGGGTCGAAGCCGGCGTCGTCGCGGAGGTCGAAGATGGTGCTGGCCGCGCCACCGGTGGCTTCGTCGAGGCGGCTCAATGCGATGTCGCGGCCCGCTCCGTAGAGGTCGACGACGCGGTCGCGAGCGTCGGGGTAGCCGGGGACGGCCCGGACCTTGTCGAGGATCCGTTCGATCTGCTCGTAGCGTTCCTGGCCGGCCTTGGCCCCGAGGTAGTACCCGATGCCCAGTCCGATGGCGAGTCCGTAGCGAAACTTCATCGTGCAGTTCTACCCCTGTCCGGGCCCGGTCAGGTGCGATCCGTCGAGGTGACCGGCCGGCCCGGGTGCCAGGTGCGCACCGTCATGACGTCGCCGGCGACGGTGGTGAGCGTGGCCGAGGTGAGGTCGACCTTGAACGCCGCAGCCTCGAAGGCGTCCGAGTCCTCGTTTGGCACCTCATCGTCGGCCTCCGCGTCGAAGGTCTCGGCACCCGGGTGGCTGATCTGCTCGAGGAACCACGCCACGGTCTCGGCGTCGACCTCGACAGCTCGTCCGCTGACCTTGGCGTCGCCGACCTCGAGGGTGGTGTCGACCGGGGCCGCGTGGATCGCCACCCGGGGGTCGCGCCGCAGGTCGGCCGCCTTGCGCGAGGCCGGCATCATGCCGAGCCAGACGTCGTCGCCGGCGAAGCGGACCTCGTTGCCGCTCACCCGGGGCGAGCCGTCGA
>CAZALT010000048.1:0-21007 GCA_964485515.1 uncultured Rhabdothermincola sp.
TGTTGGCCAGGATCTCGGCCGTGCAGCAGATGACGGGCGCATCGGGGTTCACCGAGGCATCGCCCGTCTGCATGCCCACCTGGTCGGCGCCGAGTTGGCGGCTCAGCGCGAAGAACTTCTCGGACACCAGCGCTTTGATCGGTGCGGTGTAGTAGCTGCGCTGACCCTGGGCCATGGCGAAGAAGTGGGCGCCGAGGGCCACCATGGACTTGCCCGAACCGGTGGGCGTGTTGACGATGACGTTGGCTCCCGATGCCACCTCGAGCAGCGCCTCCTCCTGGGCCTCGTACAGCGAGACGCCGCCCTGCTCGGCCCAGGAGGTGAACGCGTCGAGCGCGCCCTCGGGGGAGCGGTCGGCCAGGTCGTCGACACGGAGAGCAGTGCGCATCAGGCGGTGGTGACCACCCGGGAAGCAGGGTCCTGGCGGTAGAAGGCCTGCAACACCTCGTAGAGGTCGGGATGCTCGGACCGCAGCGCGAGCGGGTTGTCGAAGAACACCTCGGTCGCGACGGCGAAGAACTCGCCGGGGTTGACCCCGGCGTAGGAGCGGAGGCTGCGGCCGCCCTGGCCGACGACGACCTGCTCGTAGACCGCCGTGCAGGCCTCGACCCAACGGATCAGCTCGTCCTGCGAGGCCAGGGGCGGGGTGCCGTCGACGGTGCCGTCGAGCATGTCGATCTTGTGGGCGAACTCGTGGAACACGACGTTGTGGCCCCGCCCGGGGTGTCGGGCGTCGTCCTGCACCGTGTCCCACGCGATGATCACGGGACCGTTGTAGACGGCCTGACCGAGGATCGGCATCGGTTCGTCCGACACCACGCCCTCGGTCTGGGAGTGCGGACCGCGCAGCTCGACGGTGGTCGGATGCACGATGATCGCCTCGACGCCGCGGTACACGTCGTCGGGAAGTCCGAGGGCGATCAGCGCGGCCTGGGTGGCGATGAGCACCATGATCTCGTCACGCAGCTCGAAGCCGGCGGCGGCTTCCCAGTCCTTCTCGGCGATCAGGGCCAGCGCGAGCTCCTCGAGCCGAGCCCGGTCCTCGGCATCGAGCTCGTTCCAGTGCCCGCCCCGCTTCGCGAGCAGGTCTCGCCAGTCGTCGAGGAACCCTGCCTCGTAGCGTTCCCGCTTCATCCGGTGTCGTCGAGTCTCGAACAGCACGGCCACCCCCGAGTGCACCTGCATCGCGTGTCGTGACTGCGAGGGTAGTGACCGTAGGGCGCCACACCGAACGGGCTCGTGGCGGACCGTCGAACCCGCGAGCACCTCGCCGGTCGAATCGCCGGTCGAATCGCCGGTCGAATCGCCAGCCACGTCCCGGCCGAGTCGCCGTCCGGGGTGGGGTTCGGTGTCCGGGTGACGATAACGTCAGCGGTCGTGCCCGTCGCCGACGAACCTCACGCCGACCAGGGGCCCGACGACCGCCTCGTCGAGGGGTTCGGCACGGTCGACGAGGTGCACCTCCATCCTGATCGCTCGGGTGGTGCGCCCCGGTCGCGCATGCTCACCCCCCGGTTCGCGGCGGTCACCGCCGCCACGTTCGCCTACTTCCTCGGCCTGGGTGCGCTCCTTCCGACGCTGCCCCGCTACGTCGAGGACGAGCTGGGTGGCGACGGACTGGCGGTCGGACTCGTCGTCGGGAGCTTTGCCATCTCCGCCGCGCTGCTCCGGCCGTTCGCCGGTCGCCTCGGCGACCTCCGCGGCCGCCGCATCCTCGTGGTCGGCGGCTCGGCGCTCGCCGGTGCCTCGATCCTGCTCTACTCGGTCGTGGACTCCGCGGGTCTGCTCGTCGCGCTCCGCCTGCTGACCGGCATCGGTGAGGCGGCGATGTGGGTCGGTGCCGCCACCGCCGTGCAGGACATGGCGCCACCCGACCGTCGGGGCGAAGCCGCCTCCTACTTCTCGGTCGCCCTCTACGCCGGCCTCGCGTTGGGACCGGCGATCGGCGAGCGGATGATCGACGGGCACTCCTTCGACCGGGTCTGGGTCGTGGCTGGTTGCGTGATCCTCGTCGCTGCGGCCCTGGGCCTCGCCACCCCGGCGAACCCGGTGGCACCCGAGGACCGTGCGCCGTTCCGACTGCTCCATCCCGCCGCGATCGGTCCCGGCGTCATCCTCTTCCTCGGTTTGCTGCCGTTCGTGGGCTTCGCCGCGTTCCTCTCGCTCTACGGGCCCGAGGTCTCGATCGACGACACCGCGCCGGTGTTCTTCGTCTACGCCGGACTCGTGCTCGTCATCCGGGTGGCCGGCGCCAAGCTTCCCGACACCCTGGGATGGCGACGGGCGTCCACGATCTCGTTGTCGGTGTTGGGCGCCTGTGGGCTGGTGCTCGCCGCGTGGTCCGCCTCGGCCGGCGTCTGGGTGGCGACCGTCGGCCTCGCCATCGGCATGTCGCTGTTGTTCCCCGCACTCTTCTCGTTGGCGATGACCTCGGCGCCCGAGGCCGAACGGGGCCAGGCGGTGGGCACGTTCTCGTTGTTCTTCGACCTGGCGTCGGGCATCGGGACCCCGTTCCTCGGCTTGTTCGTGACCGTGGCGTCGTACCAGGCGAGCTTCGCCGTCGCCGGCATCCTCGCTCTCGGCGGGTTGTTCGCGGTGGGCATGCTCGTGCGCAAGCAGGCTGCAGCCGCGAGCTCGTCGGGCGGAGCCGGGGCAGGCGCCGCGGCCTGACAGCAGCGGCCTGAATTAGCGGCCTGAACAGCGGCCTGAACAGCGGCCTGAAGCAGCGCGACACGCGGGCCCGTCACTGCCGGCGTGGCGCGACGGCTGACGAAGCTGGCCACGGTGTCCAGAGATGATGTGCCTCTGGGTGGCTTCGCTCCTAGGGTTCTGGTCGAACTCGAACCCATCGGGGTCTCCCATGCCGACAGAGATCGAGAACAAGCCGAGCGACGACGTTCCTGAGACGCCGCGTGATGGCGGCCGCGGGTCGACCGGCACCGATGTCGCGTTGCTGCTCACGGTGCTCGACTCGCTGGTCGTCGGCGTCCTCGTGTTGGACGGTGAGGGCCGCGTGGTGCTGGCCAACCAGATGGTGCACGAGACCCTGGGTGTCGTTCCTGGTTCGCTGCTGGGCGGGCGGCTCCAGTCCGACGACATGGCGGGCTTCCACATCGAGGCCGAGGAGATCCCCGCCGCGACGCTGGGCGCCGTCGACGAGATCCACGAGTGGTGGCGCGACGCGGAGACCGTCGGTCCGCAGTTCAACGAGGTCACCCGACTCCGGTTCCGCTACGAGACCCCGGACGGCCACACCCGCCGCGGCTGGATCAGCACGCGAACCGTGCACGACGACCAGGGCGAGCCCCTCACCGTCGTGTCGATCTCGGACATCACCGCGCAGGAGGACGAGCGTGAGCAGCTCCGGCACCTTGCGTCGACCGATGTGCTCACCGGCCTGGACAACCGTGCCGTGCTCGAAGAGGCCCTCGATCGCTACGTCGCCGCCGCCGAGCGGACGGGGCAGCCCAGCGGGTCGGTGCTGTTCATCGACCTCGACGACTTCAAGCAGGTCAACGACGAGCTCGGTCACGGCGCGGGGGATCGCGTCCTGCAGATCGTCGGGCGGCGGCTGCGCGACGCGTTTCGCGACACCGACGTCGCCAGTCGGGTCGAGCGATCGAACATCCATGCCTCGAAGATCCATGGCCGGCGTGTCGAGGAGTCAGGCCCGGTTGCATCCGACTCGGTCGCCGCCCGCTACGGCGGCGACGAGTTCGTGGTGCTCACCGACGCCACCGACCCGGTCGAGATCGAGTCCCTGGTCATCCGGGTCCACGACACGATCACGGGTGCGGTCGAGCTCGACGGCGCCGTCGTGCAGGTCGAAGCCAGCCTCGGATGGGCCTTGATCGAACAGGGTTCGACCATCCGCTCCGTGCTCGATGCCGCCGACCGTCAGGTGTACGAAGCGAAGTCGCTCAACCGTCCTTCGGCCTGATCGGCGGCGGCAAGGCGCGTTCAGGCGCCCTCGACCGGTTGACCCAGGTGGAACGTGGCCGCCAGCCCTTCGCCCCAGATGGCGGCGTCGGCCGGCTTGGGGAGCCCCAGGGCACGGAGCTCGTCGGCCAAGGGCCCCGAGCCGAGGTCGAGGTGCACCGCGGAGGGGTCGATCAGTCCGGTGCCCATCTCGATCGACAGGTCGGTGCCGTACGGTGCGCCGTCGAGATAGGAGAAGCAGACCGTCTCGGTGCGCACGTCGGCCTTGGGCGCGTCGAGCCGAGGCACCTCGATCGACAGCGCGGTGGCGCCGTCGCACACCAGGCCGATGCTGACCGTGGACGCGGTGTAGGCGATGTCGATGGTCTCGACGGTCTTCGGGAAGCCCATCACGCGGTTGCCCGCTTCGCAGGTGAACTCCTGGTTGACCGGCATGCGGTAGATGTACGACCCGAAGACGTCGTCCGCGCCCCGGGGCCGCACGAGGAACCCGAGGTTGATCTCGTTGTAGTCGCCCCACGGGTTGTCGGTGTAGTCGCACACGGCGATGATCAGCTGCGCCTCGCCCGGCGTCGTCTCCAGGACTCGGAACGACTCGCCGGGGACCAGCGCCTGCGCCTCGTCCAACGGCACGGTGTAGAGGAGGTTGAGCCCGTTGAAGGCGGGCACCTCCATCGGGAAGGTGATCTCCCGCTCGTAGATCGTTCCCCACACGACGGTGTCACCCACAGCCAACGTCCTCTCCCACGAGCGCGGCGCGTGCCGCTCGGCCACACCGTACGGCCACACGGTACGGCCTGTCGTCGCCGCGCACCCAAGCGGTACGGTTCCGCTCGATGACCGAGCTCCCGCTCCCCGCCGGTCGACCGTCTCGCGGCCCGTCGCCCCGGCCCAACCTCGAAGCCGACCTGCTCGCGGGGACCGCCTTCCCGTTCGGCGACGAGACGTATCGCCGACGCATCTCGATCCGGCCGCGACACGGCGGACCTGATGGGGCCGATCGCGTGGACGCCGAGATGGAGGACTACGTCCACCACTTCGCCATCACGGTCGACCACCTCGACGGCGTGGTCGTGGGTGCGTCGGCCGAGGGCGTTCGTCACCCGTGGGACGCCTGTCCCGGTGGTGCCAACGGCATCCGAGAGCTCGTGGGAACCCGCCTCGACGAGGCGGCCGGCCGGCAGGGTTGGTCGGCGGACAAGGTCGCCCAGTGCGTGCACGTGGTCGATCTCGCCGAGCTGGCCTGCGCCCACGCCGGCGACGACGAGGATCTCGTGTTCGAGGTCCTCATCCCTCGAGCCGCGCACCACCGCAGGACCGTCACCCTTCGACGCAACGGCGTCGAAGCCATGGCCTGGACCTTGAAGAACAACGACGTGGTCGCTCCGGATCGCTTCGTCGGCCTGACCATCAGCGGGGGAGCGTTCTTCCGGTGGATCGACGCCAACCTGCCCGATCCCGACGAGCGCGAGGCGGCCACGATCATGCGCCGGGCCGCCCACATCGGAACGTCGCGGGGGATGGACCTCGATCGCTATGCCGTCGCCGCCGACGGCGGTGCGGTGACCGAGTCCTGCTTCGTGTTCCGCTCCGGGGTGGCCGATCGCGCCAGGCGCATCGTCGGCAGCGCCCGCGCCACCGAGGCCGACCTCGAGACCGACCTCGATACCGACCTCGAGGTCGAGGTCGAACTGGGGCGCTGAGCCCGGGTCAGCTGTCCCGGTAGCTCGAAAGCCACGCCGGTTCGACGTCGGGCGCGGGACGGTAGGGATAGGCCGCGTCGAAGCCCTCGACGTCGACCGGTGGGAACGGGCCCAGGAACGTCGCCTCGAAGTCGAGCTCTACCCCGGTCTCGTCGGTCACCCGGCGGCGGATGGCGTTGGCGACCTGCCACACGTCGTTCGCCGTCGCTTCCGGGTGGGTCACGAGGGCGAGGACGTGCTTGGTCGACGTGCCGACGGGACCCCATCGATCACCGGGGTGGAAGCCCGCGGCCCGCAGGAGGTGGGCGGCGGGGATGCGGGTCCGCTCGGGTGGGACCGCACCGTGTCCTTCGAGGTAGTGCACGGTCAATCCGAGGGTCTGGAAGCGGGCAGCGAGCGAGGTGGCGAGATCGGTGGGAACCGTCGGGTTGACGAAGAACGAGCCGACGCTGCGGGCGTCGGGGTCGGTGGGGTCGAGCAGCATCGACTTGGTGCGCCGCGTGTCGAGCACGGAGCGGCGGCGAGCCGCGATGTCGGTCGGAGACGCGCCGGTGCGCTCGAAGTGGCGCTCGATGTCGACGTAGGTCGAGGGGCGCGGCGGCGTGACGTCGGCGGATCGAAGTCGTAGGTGCACACGGGTCACGACGTAGCGGTCGCGCCAGTCGGCCTTGAACCTGCTGTGGCGGAAGCCGAACTCGATGGCGTCGGCCTCGATGGTCGACGCGGTCGCGTCGGTGCGGTCGAGCACGTCGACCCGGGTGATGAGGTCGGCGACCTGTTGGCCGTAGGCGCCGATGTTCTGGATCGGGCTCGCTCCGACCGATCCGGGTATGCCGCTCATCAGCTCGATGCCGGTGAGGCCGCGTTCGACGCTCGCGGCGACGAGACGGTCCCAGTCGACTCCGGCATCGACGGCCACCTCGACGATGCCGCCTCCGATGTCGTGCCAGGCGGTGTGTCCGCCGACGACGCGGAGCACGGTGCCGCGGACGCCCTCGTCGGAGACGATGACGTTGGTGCCTCCGCCGAGGACGAGCAGGGAACGCGGATCGGCGGGGTCGTCGATGGCCGCGACCGCGGCGGCGATGTCGTCGGGTCCACCCGCCGTGATGATCCGGGGGGCGGGACCACCGACGCCGAGCGAGGTGAGGTCGGCGAGACGCGTCGGGTCCTCGCGGGCGGCATCGGGTGCGAGGTCGGCCATGACGGCACGAGGGTAGCGCCGACCCTGCCTGGGCCCGGGCGTGGCCTTCACCTCGTCGCCCCTCCCTCGACATCGTCGCCCCTGAGGGGACGTACAGCATCCTCGTTCATCCGGCTGACTCGCGTGTCAGCGTAGGAGCTCGGGGCATAAGCTGACCGCAGCACGCATCCGAGGGGGACGCACCGTGAGCACGACCGATCTATCCGCCGACACCGCTCGGGCGGGACAGCCGGCCATGACCGATGGCACCATCGCCGACCAGGACGCCGACCGCCAGCGTCTGACCTTCTTCGGTCGACAGGGCGAAGGCGAGCTCTTCGAGACCGAGACGATGTCGTTCCCGGAGTTCCCCGAAGGCATCCACGAGGAGATGGCCGAAGCCGGCATCGACATCACGCCGATGGCGATCGGCAACGACACCACCGTGCTGTTTCGCGGCAAGGGCGACGACGGGCTCAGCCTGGCCTCGGCGTGGTTCGCACCGAACTACTTGTTGCCGCGTCACAGCCACGACAGCGACTGCCTCTACTACATCGTCCGCGGATCGATCCGGATGGGATCGCGGACGATGGAGGCGGGTGAAGGGTTCTACATCAACGCCGATGGCCCCTACGCCTACCAGGCCGGACCTGACGGCGCCGAGGTGCTGGAGTTCCGACGCGAGACCTCGTTCGACATGAAGATCTACGAGAAGAACCTCGACCGGTGGAAGGTCATCGCGGAGATCGGGGCGGCCAACGCCGAGCGCTGGGCCGAGCTGCGCGCCGAGCGCGACGCCGCCCAGAACGCCTAGCGCTCCCGCCGAGGTTCGAGCGTGGTGGGTGCTCCGGGCGGCGGGTTCATCCTGTTCGAACGATCGCACCCCCGACGCGCAACGCGTGCGCCGGCGGCGCACGCGTCACGACAGGTCAGGGTCCTGGGCAGGCCGAGCTGCGTTCCGGGAGAGGCGGGGATCAGACGTTCTTGATGGCCGAGACGTCGAAGGTGAGCTTGACCTTGTCGCTCACGAGCACGCCGCCGGTCTCGAGCGGTGCGTTCCACTCGACGCCCCAGTCCTTGCGGTGCACGTCGACCTCGCCCTCGAAGCCGATGCGGTGGTTGCCGAAGGGGTCGGTGGCGGCGCCGGTGAGCTCGAAGTCGATCGTCACGGGCTTCGTGACGTCCTTGATCGTGAGGTCGCCCGTGACCGACACCGAGTCTCCGTCGACGGCGACCGCGGTCGACGCGAACGTGATCGTCGGATACTGCTCCATGGCGAAGAAGTCGTTCGAGCGGAGGTGGCCGTCCCGGTCGGCGTTGCGGGTGTCGATGCTCGCCGCCTCGATGGTGACGTTGGCGCTCGAGGCCGACGGGTTGTCGCCGTCGATCACGATCGTGCCTTCGAACTCGTTGAAGGCCCCTCGCACCTTGGTGACCATGGCGTGGCGGGCCACGAAGCCGATGGTCGTGTGGGAGGGATCGAGGGTGTAGGTGCCGGTCAGCTCGGTGCGGTCGGTCGTGGTGGTCATGGGGTGCTCCTCGGTGTGTGGTTGATCTGTCAACTTAAGTATGCCAGGTATGGGTGATATGTCAACCAGTGTCTTGGTAGAGTGCGAGCATGCCGACTGACGACCTCTCTGGTGGGGGCGATCCCGTCCCGTGGCTCGATGAGCGCGAGAGTCGCGCGTGGCGCGGCTACCTCGTCGCCCACGAAGCCTTGACCGCCCGCCTCAACCGCGAGCTCCAGACCGGGTTCGACCTCTCCCACGCCGACTACGGCGTGCTCGTGTTCCTCTCCGAGGCCGACGAGAGCCGTAGCCGGCCCTACGAGCTGGCCGAAGCGCTGCAGTGGGAGAAGAGCCGTCTCTCCCACCACCTCAAGCGGATGGAGGCGCGGGGCCTGGTGGCGCGCGCCGAGTGCCCATCCGATGCCCGCGGGTCGTTCATCGCCATCACCGAGGCGGGCTTGGCGGCGATCACGAGGGCCGCACCTCGTCACGTCGCCGACGTGCGGCGGTTCTTCGTCGATCTCCTCACCGACGTGCAGATCGATGCGCTGATCGCCATCGACGATGCTGTCATGGCCGCGGTCAGCGACGTCGACGACTGACCCTCAGCCGGCGTGGTGGGCGATCGCCACCATCGCGTCGGTGATCGTCGTGACCTCGTCGAGCGAAGAGATGTACGGCGGCATCGTGTAGAGGAGCCGTCCGAAGGGGCGCAGCCACACGCCACGATCGAGTCCGGTCGTCTGCGCCCGGGCCATGTCGATGTCCTCGGACATCTCGATGACGCCGATCGCGCCCAGGACCCGGACGTGGGCCACGCCCGGGAGGGGTCGCGCCGCCTCCAGCCCGAGGCGCAGGGCTCCCTCGATCCGTCCCACCTGGGCGGCCCAGTCCCCGGCGAGCAGCAGCTGGATCGAAGCGGACGCGACCGAGCAGGCGAGGGGGTTGCCCATGAAGGTGGGGCCGTGCATGAGAGCGGCTCCTGGTCCGGTGGAGATCGCCTCTGCCACCTCGTCGGTGCACAGCGTGGCGGCCAGCGAGACGTAGCCGCCCGTGAGCGCCTTGCCGACGCACATGATGTCGGGGGCGATGCGGGCGTGCTCGCAGGCGAAGAGCCGTCCCGTTCGGCCGAACCCGGTGGCGATCTCGTCGGCGATCAGGAGAACCCCGTGCTGGTCGCAGAGCTCGCGCACCGCTCGGAGGTAGTCGGGGGAGTAGAAGCGCATGCCGCCGGCACCCTGCACGATCGGCTCGATGATGACCGCGGCGATCTCGTGATGGTGCGCGGCGAGCAGATCGGCGAACGCCTCGATGTCGGCGGACGTGAACGCGTCGCCGAACGCGGGTGAAGGCTGCGGGGCGAACAGCTGCTCGGAGAGGACGCCCTCGAAGAGGTGGTGCATCCCGGTGACCGGATCGCAGACCGACATCGCCATGAAGGTGTCGCCGTGGTAGCCGGATCGCACCGTCAGCAGCCGCCGCTTGGGCTGTCGGTCGCGGGCGACCGAGACCTGTAGCGCCATCTTGATGGCGACCTCGACCGCCACCGATCCCGAATCGCTGAAGAACACGCGATCGAGCCCCGGTGGCGTGAGTCGGACCAGGGTCTGCGCCAGCTCGACTGCCGGCTGGTGCGTGAGCCCGCCGAACATGACGTGGGCCATGTCGGCGATCTGGCGTTGCACGGCCTCGTCGAGCACGGCGTGGTGATAGCCGTGGATCGCAGCCCACCACGACGACATGGCGTCGATGACCTCGCGGCCATCGGCCAGTCCGAGGCGCACCCCGTCGGCGTGGCGGACCACGACCGGGTCGAGCGCGGCCGGCGCCGCGGCGTACGGGTGCCAGACGTGGGCGCGGTCGACGCCGAGCAGCCCGACGGGGTCGCTGGGTCGTGGGTCGCTGGATCGTGCGTCGCTGGGTCGTTCCGGGTCGCCGCTGGGAACGCTGGGAACGCTGGGCATGGGGACACTTTGGTCGCTGGGAGCGCTCCGACCAAAGCCCGCGGTGACGCGACGGGGTGCGGTAGACGAACGATCGGGGTCGGACCTCTGGGGACGGCCCGACCCCGATCGCGCCGGACGTTATCGGACGAAAGATCTACAGTTTTCGGGTTCGGCGGACGACTCCCGCGCGAACAGGCGGTCGATCGCGCGGACTCCGCGCGAGGAGCCGAGCAGCCCCGCGCTCAGGCCCAGCCGCGCTCAGGCCCAGCCGCCCGGGGGCGTGGGCAGCATCGTGGCTTCGAGCAGGGTCGACAACACGTCGTAGTGCCCCAGCAGCGCGAGCTCGACGAGGCGGGGGGCCAGGGCCACCGGGTCCGGCGCGCCGAGGGACTCGAGCAGATCCTCGACCGAAGCCACGAGCGTCGCGGTGTACGAGGCCTCGACCGGGAGCCCGTCGGCGCACAACGCCGCGATGAGGCCCGGATGCGACTTCGCCACGTCGCGGAGCTGGTGCAGCACGATCTTGAGCACCACCTCGTCGGACCGGATCCCGCGGACCTGGATCGCTGCCGCGACCGCGGCGAGGCACCACCGGAGCGCGACGTCCCACAGTGCGATGTCGGTCGGGTACGCCTGTCGCAGCAGGTCCAGCAGGAGGTCGGGCCCGATGGTTCCGCCGGTGAGCACGCCGAGTCGGGCGATGACGACGTCGCAGGTCACCCGGTCGAGCGTGGGATCGCTGGCGACCGTGGGTGCGGCGCCGAGGATCCAAGATGCGGGGTCGCTGCGGAAGTCTCGCCCCTCGTGGACTGGTTCGGTCAGCGCCAGCACGATGGCCAGCTGCGCCTGGGCGACCACCAGCGCGCCATCGGGACCGAACGCATCGGGCTCGAGGTAGCGGCGCATCAAGGCGCCCTCGTGGATGGCCTGGTTGAGCTTGATCAGCAGCGCGGTGTCGATGCCTGCCTTCGGGCGTCGACCGAGGTGGTCCAAGACGGTGTCGAACAGCGCGGTGTAGCTCGCGGTGAGGTCGTCGTAGTAGCGACGTCGCCCATCGGCGAGGTTGGCGGCGATCGAGTTGCTCGACGGACCCGACTCGGGCAGGTCCGACGAGGTCGCGGCGGCGACGTTCAAGAGCAGCGAGGGGATCGTGGACGGTCGCCGCAGCCCCGTCTCGTGGTAGATCGACATGGCGGCGAGGAACCAGGCCGCGAAGTCGCCATCGTCGGTGTCGGGGAAGTCCCGGAGCACGGTGCTGGTGATCTCGCCCGCCCCCGCCGGTCGGAGCGCGTTCAGGCGCTCGTCCGCGAGTGCGGTGAGCAGACCTGCGCCGCGGGCCCCCTCCCAGTCGCGGCGTGCAGTCGCGGGAAGGGCGGCTTCACGGGCCACCTTCTCGACCGAGAGCAAGGACACCAGCCCGGCGGCCGCGTCGCGGTGCAGGACGCGCAGCGCTGCGTCGAGCATGGCCTCGTGTCGTTCGTTCCGCCGTCGATCCTGGGACACCGCACGCCTCTCGTCGAATACCTGTTTCGTTCTCCCCAGAACCGGGGCTGACGGTAGCGCACGAGGTCGCTTGGCCCCGGTCGGGTCGGGTGGACGCCACGTCTCCCCGTCGATGCGACGGTAGGTTCAGCCCATGACCGCAACCGATGCCCCTGATTCGGACCTCACGGCCGCCGACGTCGCCTGGGACCTCGAGCCGCTGCTCGACGGGGCCACGCTCGTCGGGCTCCTCGACGACGCCGACACGCTGGTCGGGGTGCTCGAACAGGTTCGGGGACGCGTCTCGGAGCTCTCCGCCGACGAGTTCCTCCAGTTCGAGCTCGACCTCGCCGCGCTCCAGGAGCTCATCGGTCGGGCCGGCAACTACGCCTCGCTCCGCTACTCGGTGGACGTCGCCGACGAGCAGCGCGGTCGCGATCTGCAGCTGGTCGAGGAGCGTGCAACCGCGATCGGCAACCGGCTCATCTTCTTCGAGCTCGAGTGGGCCGAGCTCAGCGACGAGCGGGTCGAGGAGGTCCTCACCGATCCGCGTCTCGACTTCTGCGCCCATTCGCTGCGGTCGGCCCGCCGATACCGTTCGCATCTCCTGACCGAGCCGGAGGAGAAGATCCTCGCGGAGAAGCGCGTCAGCGGCGCATCGGCGTGGTCGCGGCTGTTCGACGAGCAGACGTCGCACATCCGGGTCCAGCTCGTCGACCCCGGTTCGGACGAGCCGCGGGAGGCGCCGCTCGAGGAAGGGCTCAGCCAGCTCAGCAGCGCCGATCGCGACGTGCGCCGTCAGGCTCAGCAAGCCGTCACCGACGGCCTGGCCCCGGGCCTGCGCACGCGTGCCTTCATCTACAACACGCTGCTCGCCGACAAGAGCACCGACGACCGGCTGCGCTCCTATCCCACGTGGCTGTCGTCGCGGAACCTGTCGAACGAAGCCAGCGACGCGTCGGTGGCCGCGTTGATCGAAGCCGTCGTCGATCGCTATGAGGTCGCTCGTCGCTGGTACCGCCTGAAGGCCGAGATCCTCGACCTCGAACGGCTCGCCGACTACGACCGCATGGCATCGGTCTCGGAGTCGGAGGCGACGATGGGGTGGTCCGAGGCGCGCGACCTCGTCCTCGGCACCTACTCGGACTTCAGTCCGGTGATGGGAGACGCCGCCCGGCAGTTCTTCGACGGGGGATGGATCGACGCGCCGGTGCGGCCGGCGAAGCGCCCGGGCGCCTTCTGCGCCTACACCGTCCCCGCTCATCACCCCTACCTGCTCCTGAACTGGACCGGGAAGCCGAGCGATGCGCTCACCCTCGCCCACGAGATGGGACACGGGCTCCACGCCTACTTCGCCCGGGACCGTGGGATCTTCCACCAGTCGACGCCGCTCACGCTCGCCGAGACCGCGTCCGTGTTCGGCGAGACCCTCACCTTCGGCCGCCTGCTCGACGCGACGACGGACCCCGATGATCGTCTCGACCTCCTTGCCCGTTCGGTCGAGGGTGCGATCGCCACGGTGTTCCGACAGGTCGCCATGAACCGCTTCGAGGACGCGGCGCACACCGAGCGGCGCGAGGCAGGTGAGCTCGGCGTAGACCGGTTCGGCGAGCTGTGGTCGCAGACCCAGCGCGACCTGCTGGGCGATGCCGTCGAGGTGACACCCAACTACGCGAGCTGGTGGTCCTACGTCCCGCACTTCATCGGGTCGCCCGGCTACGTCTATGCGTACGCGTACGGCCAGCTCCTCGCGCTGTCGGTCTACCGGCGCTACCAGGAGCGGGGTGAGGCCTTCGTCCCGGCGTACCTCGAGCTGCTGTCAGCCGGTGGTTCGCTGCCTCCTGAGGAGCTGGGCCGAATCGTCGACTGCGACCTCGAGGACCCAGCCTTTTGGGCGTCGGGCCTCGAGCTCGTCGACGAGCAGGTGACCGCGGCCGAGGACGCGGCACGCGCCGCCGGCCGGGTCAACTGACCGGGCGAGCTCGGTCGCGGGCCTGTTCGCCAGCCCGTCCGGCGCATCACGTGAGCGTCGAGGCCGGGACCCGACCCATGCGGCCGGCGTTGAAGTCTTCGATCGCCTCGAGGATCTGCGCCTTGGTGTTCATGAGGAACGGTCCGTAGTGGGCGATCGGTTCGCGGATCGGGAGCCCGCCGAGCAGCAGGACCTCGAGCTCGGGGGAGTCGTCGGGCTGGGTCTCTGCACCCTCGACGACCACGGCGTCGCCGGGTCCGAACACCACCAGCTCGTGCGCGTCGATCGGGCGTCGTTGCGCTCCCGCATAGCCGCGTCCGCTCAAGACGTAGGCGAGCGAGCTGAACGTCGGGTTCCACGGCAGCTTCACCTCGGCACCGGGTGAGACGCTGACATGGGAGTAGGTGATGGGCGTGTGGGTGGAGCCGGGACCGTGGTGCGGTCCGAGGTCGCCGGCGATGAGCCGGATGAGCGCGCCGCCGTCGTGCGACGTGAGCAGCGTGAGGTCCTCCGCCTCGATGGCCTGGTAGCGCGGCTCGGTGAACTTGAGCGCGGCGGGGAGGTTGACCCAGAGCTGCACGCCGTGGGTCCGTCCACCGTGGCGCCTGAAGACCTCGGTCGGGACCTCGTCGTGGAGGATTCCCGCGCCAGCGGTCATCCACTGGGTGTCGCCCTCGCCGATGATGCCGCCGCCTCCGTTGGAGTCGTGGTGCTCCATGACGCCGTCGATCATGTAGGTGACGGTCTCGAACCCGCGGTGGGGGTGCCACGGAGCGCCGACAGCTTGGTTTGGGGCGTAGTCGACGGGCCCCATCTGATCGAGGAGGAAGAAGGGGTCGGCGACGTGGCTGTCGATGACGCCCGGGAACGGGCGCCAGACCTCGAAGCCCGCGCCTTCGACGGCGTGGTGCGCCTTGACCACCCGGTCGACGGGGCGGATGAGGGCCGAGGCGTCGGGCTGTTCGACCCGGGGAAGCACGATCGGGTTGTCGACGGTGATGGCGGGCATGGGGTTCCCCCTCGATGGTTGGAGGTCGAGCGGCGACCATAGTAGTTGATGATTCAACCAACCGTTCGTGCGGTTCCGGTATTCCCGACGAGCACCTTCGCCCGACAGCCTTCGTTCGACTGGATGACACGGCGCGTCGCCTCGACAGGTCAGACTGGGCCGATGTCCAGGAAGGAGCGACGCGGGCAACCCATCCTCACGCCCCTCGTGCAGGATCGATGGCTGCCGTCGGTGTTCAGCCTCGTCCCCGACGGAGCGTCCCGTCGACGCCCGTCCGACGTCGTCCGGATCGTCCTGTCGCTCGCCGTCATCGTCCTGGCCGTCGCAGGCACGACATGGCTCACCGAAGGTCAGAAGTGGGTCGGCGACGGCGTTGATGCGGTGCCCGACGGCCTGCACTGGGTCCTCATCGCGGTCGGCCCGGGCCTGCTGACCCTCGCCGTCCTGGTCATCCTCGTGTCCGCTGTCGTCGCCCGGCGGGTGGGCCTGGGCCTCGCGGTGTTCGGGGCCGGGCTCGGCGCGGCGTTCGTGTCCCTCTCGCTCGACGCGGCGTTCGGCGACCGGAACTACGAGAACCTCGTGCACGCCGGCATCGACACCACGAACTTCGATCACCGCTTCCCGCCGTTGCTCCTCACCGTCTCGCTGGCCATGGCCTTCGCCGCCACGCCGTTCCTGACGCTGCCGGCCACGCGCCTCGTCCGCATGCTCGTCTTCACCGCGGCCGGGTGCTGCCTGGCAATTGGTGTCGGGTTCCCGGCTGCCATCGCCGTGGCGCTGGCCGTGGCGTGGGGGTGTGCCGCCGCCGCGCACCTGGCCATCGGTTCACCCGCCGCCACGCCGGCGCGCTCCGACATCGTCGATGCGCTGCGCTCGTTCGGCATCGACGTCGAGGTCGGCCAGATCGCCCTAGACCCGGTGCAGGTGTGGGGCGAGTCGCGCTTCCTCGTCGACGACGGCACCCAACCGCCGCTGCAGGTGGCGGCCATCGGCCGCGATGCCAGCGACGCCCGCCTGTTCTCCAAGATCACCCGGGCGGTCTGGTACAAGGACTCGGGCCCTTCGATGATGCTCAACCGTGGTCAGCAGGTCGAGCACCAGGCCTTCGTCCTGCTGCTCGCCGAGCGGGTCCAGGTGGTGGTCCCCGACCTCGTCGCCGTCGGCGTGGTCGGCGAGTCGGAGAGCGCGTTGCTCGTGACCCGACCGCCCGCCGGTACCCCGCTGTCCGAGCTCGACGAGGCCGAGCTCACCGACGACCTGCTCGATCGAGCGTGGCGAGCGGTCGTCGAGCTGCACGGTGCACGGCTCTGCCACGGCCGACTCGCCATGGGGGAGCTGCTCGTCGGCCCCGATGGGTCCGTCGCCGTCCGCGACGCCAGCACGATGACGTCGTCCGCTCCGCCCCAACGCGTGGCCCAGGACAGCGTCGACTTCCTCGTCACCACCGCAGCGGTGGTCGGCGTCGATCGAGCAGTTGCGGCGGCGGGCCGGGCGCTCGGTCCCGACGGACTCGTCGACCTCGTCCCGCTCGCGCAGCCCGGCGTGGTGGCCAGGCCGATCCGAAAGGCGATCACCAAACCCAAGGTGCTCGTCGCCGAGATCCGTTCGGCGCTCATCGCGGCCACGGGCATCGAGGAGCCTCCTCTCGCCGAGCTGCGCCGCGTCAAGCCGTCGAGCATCGCCATGGCCGCCGGCGCCGCGCTGGGCGTCTACCTGCTCATCGGTGAGCTGTCGAGCGTCGCCGACCAGGGCAACGTCTTCCAGGACCCCAACTGGGGTTGGATCATCGTCGTGGTGCTGTTCTCGCAGACTCCGCAGTTCGCCCAGGCCGTAGGGATGCTCGGGTCCGTGGCCGAACCGCTCCCGCTCGGTCCGGCCACCGGTGTCCAGTTCGCCAACCAGTTCATGGGCCTGGTCGGCGGCACTGTCGCCACCACCGCGCTGGTCGTGCGGTTCTTCCAGAAGCGCGGCCTCAGCGTGGCGATCGCCGTCAGCTCCGGGGTGCTCAACACGGTCGCCGCGATGATCGCCCAGACGATCCTCTGCGTCGTCGGGCTGATCTTCACGATGTCGGACTTCGCGTTTGCCTCGACGAGCGAGACGTCGGGCGGGGGGAGTGACGGCGACGCGCAGACGGTGGCCGTCGTGATCATCGTCGTCGCTGGTGTCGTGGGGGCCGTGATGCTCATGCCTCGCCTGCGGTCGAGGCTCCGGGCCGCCATCGCCCCGCAGTTCCAGTCGGCGCGGTCGAACTTCCGCGAGATCTCGCGGACTCCGGGGAAGGTCGCGCAGCTCTTCGGCGGCAACGTCGCCTCGCAGCTGTTGTTCGCACTCACGCTCAGCGCCGCGCTGCACGCCTACGACCAGTCGCTTCCGCTCCTCCAGGTCCTCGTCATCAACACCTTCGCCTCGCTCATCGGGGGGATCGCTCCGATCCCGGGCGGCATGGGGGTCATCGAGGCGGGGCTCATCGGGGGGTTCACCGCGGCGGGCGTACCCGAGGGGCCGGCCATCGCCGCCACGTTCACCGCCCGCCTGTTCACGGCCTACCTTCCACCCATCTGGGGCTGGGTGTCGCTCGACTGGTTGCGCAAGCACGACTACGTCTGAGCTCCACCTCCTCGAAAACGTGGTTCCGTGACAATTGGCTGACAGGTGGGGCCGATCTCTTTACGGTGGGCCAAACGACCTAGTTGGTCGTCGGCCGGGCTCGGGGTGTTCGATCTCGGCGTTCACACACGGAGAGGGAGGAATGTGTGAAGCGTTTCCTGAAACCACTGATCGCGTTGGTCATGGTCGTCGCACTGGTGGCGCCCGCCGTCGCAGCTGCCGAGGCGGCGCCCGCGAGGTCCCGGGTGTCGGTGCAAGAGCAGAAGGTCTCGACCTTCATGACCGACAGCATCAAGCTCACCCAGATCAAGCTGTCGCCCACCACCAAGAAGTTCGTCAACTGGATCCTGGCCGCCACGCTGCCATCGATCTGTCCGATCATGGGTGGCCTCGCGGCGCCCGAGCTCCAGGCGTTCGTCACCGATGCCTGCAAGCAGTTGGCGGCAGTACCCGATCCATGGACCGCGCTGGGGCAGTTCATACCCTTGCTGTGCGGAGACCCAGGAGCGATCTTCCCCGACTACGAGAACCTGTTCGTGGTCGCCTGCAAGTTCCTGTAGCGCGCAGGTGACGATGGTGCCCGTAGCGGGTCCCGTCCAGACGATGACGGACCGCGCCGAACGCCATCGGCGTGGTCCGTCTCGCGTCCCGGGTCGGTCAGCCGAAGATCTCGGACAGATCTAGGTCGTACGGACTACAGTGTCGATCGTCACATGGACCTGCGGCCACCAGCCGCTACCAGCGTGGGTGGGACGTCTTGGACGGACCACCGGGGGAGGGGATAGGGCATGGAACATGCTCATGACGAGGTCGTGATCGACCTGCGGGACACCTGCGAGCGCGACCGCATGGTCGATGCCGCGTGGGAGGTGCTGAAGCGCAGCGGATGGGATGGGCTCAAGGTCGAGCGGGTGCTCGTCGAAGCCGGGCTCTCGACCCGCAGCTTCTACCGCCACTTCTCGAACAAGAACGAGCTGCTCGCCGTGATGTTGGAAGCCGACATCGAGGTGCTCGGCGAAGTCCTCGACTCGTCGCTGGCGTCGTGGGCCGACCCCGTCGATCAGCTCGTCGCATGGGTGAGCGATCTCGTCCACATCTCCGGGGGTGAGACCGGTCTCGACCACGCCAGGTTCTTCCTGGCCCATTGGTTCAAGCTGAGCGCCGAGTTCCCCGACTTCGTGGAGCGCTGCGAGGACCGGATCGAGATCCCGTTGGCGCGGGTCATCGAAGAAGGGGTGCGGCGGGGCGACTTCACCAGCATCGATCCCCGGCTCGATGCCCACATCGTGCGAGGACTCGCCATGGAGTGCCTCGCCGGCCTCCTCACCCGAGGCGAGACCGAGGTCGACGCCGAGAAGCTCGACGGGGTCATCCGCTTCTCGCTCCACGCCTTGTGCGGGAGCCTCGACGGTGATGGTGTCTTCTTCGCGTCGGCGTCGGCGTCGGCGTCGGCGTCGGCGTCGGCGTCGGCGTCGGCGTCGGCCGGATCGGGTCGCTCCGAGTCCTGACGGCCATCGGGGTCGCCCCGGAGATGCCAGGGGTGCGACGTCGGGTGACGGTCAGATGCCGGGTGACGGTCAGATCAAGGCGAGCGAGTCCAGGTCGCGGATGGCGGCCAACGAGCGCGTCAGCATGGCGGTGAACATGTCATCGCCCCGATCGGTCTGGGTGCCGTACGCGGCCCCGAAGATCGTGATGAGCGGCCCCTGGAGCATGGCGAAGCGGTAGTCCTCGAAGCACAGGTGCAACGGGTAGTCGGCCACCCCGTGGGCGAGCAGCGCGCCGTGGTAGGCCGCCACCAGATCGTCTTCGGTTGCTCGGCGAACGTCGGGTTCGAGCCCGGTCTCGAGCAGATAGGCGACATCTCGGGTGGGCAGACCGATGGCCTGGGTCTGCCAGTCGAGCGCGACCACGTCGGTGTCGTCGGCGTCGACGGGGAACATCAGGTTGTCGAGGCGGTAGTCGCCGTGGATCAACGCGAAGCGCTCCCGCCGACCGAGCAGCCACGCGGGAAGGGCCGCGCCGATGTCGCGCAGCAGAGCGGGGTCGTCCGGTCCGAACCTGGTGCCGAGCCGAGCGAGGAACAGGTCGACGGCGCCATCGAAGAACTCGCCGGTCATGGCGGCGGACTCCTCCGTGTCGAGGTTGAGCCAGTCGTTGTCGACCAGGGTCGGATCGCACCACGTGCCGGCGTGGAGACCGGCGAGGTTGACCACGGCGTGCTCGGCCCGATCGGGCGTGCATCCGCCGATCTGGTCGCCCTGCTCACGAGGCGCGAGGTCTTCGAGGACCAGGACGAAGGACGAGTGGTCCTCGTTGGCCGCCATGTAGTGCACGGCGGGCGCACGCACGGCGAGACGTGACGCGTAGACGCGGTAGAAGGACAACTCGGCCTTGTAGGCGCCACCGACCATCGAGCGGATGTCCTCGTTGGGCGACGGCAGCTTGGCGACCATCGTGGACGGGAGGTCGGTCGGGCCGTCGTAGGTGACGCGCAGTCGGAAGCTCTCGCCCATCTGGCCGGTGCCGACGGCGGTGACGTCGAGGTGGGTGACGGTCACGTCGTGGTCCTCGGAGCGCAGGGCGGCGGTGAGCCACTCGGTGGTGAGCTGGTCGGGGTGGTCGGCGATGGGCTTCGTGTCTCCGGCGCTCATGGTGCTGTCCTCTCAGCCGATCTCGAACGGGCCGCGGCCCATCTGGTCGCGCACGGTGATCACCGGTGGGTTGGTGAGGAGACGGCGCTGCCAGTTGGCGCCGTCGACCACCAGCGTGTGGCCGCTGATGAACCGGGCGTAGGGCGAGCACAGGAAGGTGGCGGCCCAGCCCAGTTCGCGCAGACGTCCGACGCGCATGGCGGGCTGGCGGTCGCCCTTGTCGTCGAGGGTCTTGAGGTTGCCCTTGATGTCGGCGGTCATGTCTTCGTGTGGGAACAGGCCGGGCACGAGGCCGTTGACCTGGATGCCGTACGGGCCCCACTCGACGGCGAGGGTCTCCACCATGTTCTTGACACCGGCCTTGGCCGCGGCGGAGTGGGCGAAGCCGGGACCGCCGGTCCAGGCGTAGGAGGCGCCGACGTTGACGATGGAGCCCGCCGTAGCCGCCTCCAGGTGGCGACGGGCGAACTCGCGGGCGCAGAAGTAGGTGCCGTTGAGCGTGATGTCGACGACGGTGCGCCAGGCGTTGGGTGACATGTCCTCGGCCGGGACCGGGAAGTTGGCCGCCGCGTTGTTGATGAGGATGTCGGGCAGGGCGAAGGTGGCTTCGGCGTCGTCGAACGCCGCGGCGATGGAGTCGGGGTCGCGGATGTCGCACCCGACGGTGCTGACCGTGCCGCCGATGGCCTCGATGCGGGCCCGTCCTTCGGCGAGGTGCTCGGGCTTGCGGCTGGCGATGACGATGTTGGCGCCGAGCCGGGCGAACTCCTGGGCGATGGCCGAGCCGAGGCCCGTGCCGCCGCCGGTGACCAAGACGGTCGAGCTCTCGTACGTGCCGGCGGGGAGCGCACTCTGGCCGAGGTCGGCGGGTTCGGGCAACCCAGGCGTGGGCTGGGTGGGGCTCAGATCGCCGGGAGTCGGGTCGTCGGACGTGGAGTCGGTGGGCGTGGGGTCGGACATGTCAGCTCCCGGTGTAGCGCGGCTCGCGCTGCTCGGCGCGC
>CAZALT010000049.1:0-14494 GCA_964485515.1 uncultured Rhabdothermincola sp.
GACACGACGGACCATGCCGGCAGTCAACCGATGGCCGGTAACCGATCGCCAACAAACCCGCATCGCAGACCGGGACGCCTTGTACGCCTTGCACGGTCGCACGCTTCGGGGTGGGTGGACACGAAGCACGACGCGATCCGGGATCGTCGGGCAGGTGTGCGGCGTCGGCCCGGCGGGTGAGCGGAACTACAGTTCGGCCGGTGCGTCGCTGCCGTTGGTGCCGGGTCGGTCTCCGGCGATCCGGTGCGTGCACCCCGGAACGAGACGAGGAAGCCGATGCGGTTCACCTATGCCGAAGCGATGGTCGACCCGAGCTTCTACGTGTCGCTGGCGCAGCAGGCCGAGAACTGCGGGTACGACGGGTTCCTCGTTCCGGACTCCGTCGCCTACCCGCTCGAGTCCGACTCGACGTACCCCTTCACCCCTGACGGCAACCGGGAGTTCCTCGAGGGCAAGCCGTTCCTCGAGCCGTTCGCCCTCATCTCGGCGCTCGGGTCGGTGACCACCTCCATCCGGTTCGTGATCTCGGTGCTCAAGCTCCCTGTCCGTCATCCGGTCCACACCGCCAAGTTGGCATCGAGCGCCGCGGTGCTCAGTCAGGACCGTCTGGTGCTCGGGGTCGGGGTGAGTCCCTGGCCCGACGACTACGCCGTCACCGCCACCCCGTGGAAGAACCGGGGCAAGCGCATGGACGCGTGCATCGAGATCGTGCGGGGCCTCATGGCGGGGGGCTTCGTCGAGCACCACGACGAGCTCTACGACTTCGACCCCATCCAGATCCGTCCTGTCCCGTCCCGGGAGGTGCCCATCCTGGTCGGCGGCCACTCCGACGCCGCGCTCCGGCGCGCCGCGAAGTTCGATGGGTGGATCCACGGCGGTGGTGGCGAGCCCGGCGACCTCGAGCGCCTGCTCGACCGCCTCGACGACTTCCGGGCCGAGGCGGGAACGCTCGACAAGCCCTTCGAGGTGCACGTCATCAGCGCCGACGCCTACTCGATCGAGGGTCTGATCGGGTTGGAGGAGCGGGGCGTCACCGATGTGTGCGTCGGCTTCCGCTGGCCCTACGAGGTGGGACCCGACCCGGAGGCCCTGGAGGTCAAGCTCGACGCCATCGAGAAGTACGCCGCCAAGGTCATCGCGCCGTTCAGAGCTCGAACCGCCTGAGCTCGAACCGCCTGAGCTCGAACCGCCTGACGGTCAGGTGGCCTGGTCGCCCAGCGGGGTCGCCCGCAGGACGAGCAGGGCGATGTCGTCGTTGCGCTCCTCGATCGGGAGGATGGCGGCGAGCGCATCGGAGATGGCAGCGGCGAGGTCGTCGGCCGACTCGGCTTTGGCCGACGCTCGTCCGATGAGCTCGATCAGCTGGTCGGCGCCGAGGTCGTGCGGCGGGGCGACATCGGTGACGCCGTCGGTGTACAGGACGATGCGATCACCGACGTCCAGATGGACCGGGACGGTCTCGACCTTGAGCTCGTCGAAGACCCCGATCAGCGAACCAGGGGTGCCGACCTCGTCGAGGCTGCCGTCGGAGCGGACCACGATCGGCGGGGGGTGGCCGCCGAGGGCGAGCTCGAGGTCGAGGCCGCTGGCGCCCACCCGCATCGTGGCGTAGGCGAGGGTGAGGAAGCTGTCGGCGTTGCGTCTCAGCAGCGTGTCGTTGAGGTGGCGGAGGACCGAATCGGGTCCGAGCCCCAGCCACGCGGTACTCGCGACGGTGTGGCGAGCCAGTCCTGTGATGGCGGCGGCACCGGGGCCCGTGCCGCAGACGTCGCCGATCGCGATGGCCCAGGTGTCGTCGTCGAGGGCGAACACGTCGTAGAAGTCGCCGCCGACCTCGACCGCTTCGCCGGCCGCGGTGTAGCAGACCGCCACATCGACGCCCGGTATCGAGGGGAGGTCGTCGGGCAGCAGGCTTTGCTGCAGCGTCGTGGCGATCCCGTGGCGGTACTCGGACAGGCGGATGTTGTCGAGCTTCGACGCGACCCGGGCGGCCACGGCCTCGGCGAGGGCGAGGTCGTCCTCCGTGTAGCGCCGCCGTCCCGAGGTCATGAGGATCTGGATGACCCCGAGGGTCCGACCGTGCTTGATCAACGGGACGCCGATGATGCTGCGGACGTCGAACTCCTCGAGCGCGAGGCGTTGGGGTTCGCTCGGACCTGGCCCGCTGATCATGTCGGGCGTGAGGTCGGGGAGGAGCTCCGAGCGGCCGGTGCGCATGATCGCCGGTACACCGAACGCCGCGCCTGGGCGGTAGGGGTACTCGGCGCGCCGCGAGATGGCCCGTTCGACCATGGCTGGGTCGACGTGGGCCACCTCCATCTCCGGGTCGAGCGACGACGGGGTGGGGAAGACGTAGATGAGGCACCAGTCGCCGAGCTCGGGCACCACCGCCGACACCACACCCTGCATGGCGGTGCGGTGGTCTTCGGCGGCGACGAGGGCGTCGTTGACCCGGCCGAGCAGCTCGAGTCGCTCCCGGTGGGTGCGCTCGCGATCGGCGGCTTCGACGGCCTCGGCCATGAGGCGTTCCCGGTCGGCTCTCAGCAGCACCGTGGTGGTGACGTCGGCGGCGCAGGCGATCGCCCCGGTGATGGCCCCGGTGGCATCCACGGTGACGTCACCGGTCGAGCGGATCCAGCGAACGGTTCCGTCGCCCCAGAGCACACGGTGCTCGAGGTCGAACGAGGTGCCCGTGGTGACGGCGTCGCTGATCGTCGTCGTCACGAGTTGGCGATCGTCGGGGTGGACGAGGTCGACGAAGGTGTCGAGGGTCCCTCGGAACGCGCCGTGCGGGAGGTCGAGGGCGTCCTCGATGGCGGGGTCGACGAACAGCTCGCCGGACTCCGACTCCCATCGCCACGTGCCGATGCCCCCGGCGTCGAGGGCGAGCTGGAGGCGCGCCGTCAGGTGGGCGGCGTTTCGCTGCCGGGAGCGCAGTTCGGTCACGTCCTCGGAGAAGCCGGCCACCGCCACGACCGTGCCGTGGCGATCTCGCACGGGACGGCCCGACATCCACACCTGGATCCACTGGCCGTCGCCGCGGCGGAGCACGACATCGGTCTCGACGGTCTCGCCGTCGACGATGCTCTGGAAGACCTCTTCGACGGGGTTGCCGGGCAGCGTGGGTTCGAGCACCTCGAAGACCGACCGGCCGATCACCTCGTCCCGACGCCACCGGTAGGTGTGCTCCGCGCCGGAGTTCCACCGGACGATGTTGCCCTGGAGATCGGTGACGACGAGGGCGCGGGGTTGCGCCTCCAAGAGCATCTCGGCCGAGAGCGCCTCCGGGTGAACCGGCACGTTGTCTCCGTGGTCGTCCACACGCTGCTCCTGGGTCGGCGTGGGTCTCGGCCGCATCGTATCCGGCGTCAGTGCAGCACGACGTGGCAGCCGGCGCTCCCGGGAACGCGGATCAGAGATCGTCGAGCAGCGCGGCGTCGTCGGGGACGTCGACCGCGTGCTCTTGGAGCACCGCCAGCGGGACGAGGGCGAGCACGGCCTCGTTGGTCGACGCCAGCACGACCGGCGCGGCGCGACCGTCGTGGTGGGCGCGCAACCAGTTGCGCGCCGTCACGCACCAGCGGTCGCCGGGAGCGAGGCCGGGGAACCCGTACGACGGCATCGGGCTGGACAGGTCGTTGCCGATCGACTGCTGGTGGGCGAGGAACTCGGCGGTGACCACTGCGCAGATGGTGTGGCTCCCGAGGTCCTGCGGTCCGGTGGCGCAGCAGCCGTCGCGGAAGAACCCGGTCATCGGTTCGGTTCCGCACGGCTCCAGGTCGCCGCCGAGGACGTTGTGCTCTGGCATGTCTGCCAGTGTCGCGCCGCCGCACGGCGCGTGCCGGACGATGTTGCTGCCCCTGGTGCAGGTTCTTGTCGGAGCGCCGAGCCAGACTGGCGACGACACCAGGTAAGCGAAGGGACGTGTGCGATGAGACGAGATGAAGCGCCGCTGGGGGCGCCCGTGTGGATCGACGTGTTCACCTCCGATCCTGAGACGTCGAAGGCCTTCTACGCGGAGCTCTTCGGCTGGAGGTGGGACGAGCCCGACGAGGAGTTCGGTGGCTACACCAACGCTCGGCTCGGCGAGGTGCTCGTGGCCGGGTTGATGACCAACCACGGCGACTCGCAGGCGCCCGACATGTGGAGCGTCTACCTCGCCACCGACGATGCCGAGCGAGTCGTGGCCGACACCGAGGCGCGTGGCGGGCAGGTCTTCGTGCCGGCCATGCCCGTGGGTGACCTGGGCGTGATGGCTGTCTTCGCCGATCCGTCGGGGGCGACCATCGGCACGTGGCAGCCCGGCACGCACGCCGGGTTCGGCGTGTTGGCCGAGCCGGGCGCGCCCGCGTGGTTCGAGCTCCACACCACCGACTACGACGCCGCGCTCGCGTACTACCGCGACGTGTTCGGGTGGGACGCCCACGAGATGGCCAACGAGCCGGGCTTCCGCTACACGACCCTGGGTGCCAACGAGGCGGCGCTGGCCGGCGTCATGGACGCCGCGTCGTTGCTCCCCGAGGGCGTCGCGTCGAGCTGGAGCATCTACTTCTCCGTGGTCGACACCGACGACGCCCTGGCCCAGGCCGTCGAGCTGGGCGCGTCGGTCGTCGACCGGCCCGAGGACACGCCCTATGGGCGCCTGGCCGGCCTGGCCGATCCCACCGGCGCCCATTTCAAGCTCATGGGTCCAGGCGCGTGAGGCAGCACAGACTGAACCCCAACCCCGGTCACCGGCCCAGGTGTTCGGCCCTCCAGTTTTGAGGCGACGCCGCTCGGCTGCCACCATCTCGGCTTCGTCGCAGCCGTCCGCCCGATCACGATCGATTCCCTGATTCCGTTCGGTTCCGTTCCGTTCCGTTCCGTTCGGGTCAGGTCGCGTCGGGGCCGGGCGAGGGAGAGGAAGCCGATCATGCGTGTCGCGGTCACGGGGGGTTCCGGCTTCGTCGGCGCCCATTCGGTGCAGGCCTTGCTCGATGCCGGCCACGAGGTGCGTCTGCTCGTGCATCCGGGCGAGCAGCTGGCGGATTCGCTCGGCGCCCTCGGTGTGGAGATCTCGGCGGATGACATCGTGGTCGGTGACGTCTGCGATCCTGCAGCGGTCGACCAGCTGCTCGACGGCTGCGACGCGCTGCTGCACGCCGCGGGCATCGTAGGCACCGATGATCGCCGCGAGCCGCTCATGTGGCGGATCAACGTCGACGCCACGGCCCTGGTGCTGGGCGCGGCCGCGACGCGTGGGCTCGATCCGATCATCCACGTGGCCAGCTACAGCGCGCTGTTTCCCACCTCGGCGCCGGTCATCGGACCGGACACGCCGTCGGCCATCGCCCGCAGCGCCTACGGCCGCACGAAGTCGGCCGCCGATCGGTTCGCCCGTGGCCTACAGGCCGCGGGCGCGCCCGTGGTCGTCACCTACCCGTCGAGCGTCGTCGGTCCACCGGCCGGCCACCGCCGGGGCATCACCGCCGACGGCTTCACGCCCCTGTTCAAGATGGGGTTCACGACGACGTTCGACGGCGGGATGATGATGGTCGATGTGCGCGACGTGGCGACGGCTCACGTCCGGATCATGGAGCAGGGGAGGGGACCTCGCCGGTACACGCTGGGGGGCACGTTCCTCACCTTCGACGAGATGCTCGACGAGGTGTCGCGGGCCAAGGGCACGCCGATCCGCCGGATCCGGGTGTCCGGGGGCGCGATGCGCGGCATCGGTCGGGCGGCGGACCTGGCCGGGAAGTTCCTGCCGCTGTCGCCGGGCGTCAGCTTCGAGGCCATGTGGCTGCTCACCGCGGCCGTTCCCATGGACGACACCCGCACCATCGAGGAGCTGGGGATGGTGTGGCGCCCCGTCCGCGAGTCGCTCGAGGATGCCCTCCGCCGCTGACGAGGTGCGCAATTTCGGGCTAGGAAGGCGTGAGCCTCACAGGTCGTAGGTGACCGTGAGCGGAGCGTGGTCGGACCAGCGTTCGGCGTAGGTCGGGGCCCGTCCGACGACGGCTTCGACTGCGGTCTTGGCCAGGTCGGGCGAGGCGATCTGGTAGTCGATGCGCCAGCCGGCGTCGTTGTCGTAGGCCTTCCCGCGCCATGACCACCACGTGTACGGACCGGGGCCGTCGCCGCCCAGCGCCCGGCCGAGGTCGACCCACCCGTCGGCGGCGAGCCGGTCGAAGCGAGCCCGCTCGGTCGGGTGGAACCCGGCCTTGCCCACGTTGCCCTTCCAGTTCTTGATGTCGGCCTCGGCATGGGCCACGTTCAGATCGCCGGTGAGCACCACGTGGTGACCGGCGTCGCGCAGCTCGGTCATCCGCTTGATGGCCCGGTCGAGGAAGGTGAGCTTCTCCTTCATCCGAGCGTCGTCGCCGGCGTCACCGGTGAACACGTAGGTCGAGATCACCGTCAGCGGGCGATCGCCGCCTCGGTCCGGAGCGGCCGGGTCGACGGTCGCTTCGACCCACCGGCCCGAGCCCTTGAACCGGCGCGGCCCGATCTCGGTGACGACCTCGACGAACGGCAGTCGGCTGGCCACCGCGACACCGGCGCGCCCCTTGGCCTCGGCCTCGACGTGGGCGATGTGCCACGACGTGTCGTCGGAGGTCGCGCCGTGGAGCAGGTCGGAGACGAGCTCGTCGGGCGCCCGGACCTCCTGCATCGTGAGGATGTCGGGTCGGGCGGCGGCGAGCCAAGGCCCCATCCCGCGCCGCACCGCAGCACGCAGACCGTTGACGTTGGCGGTGGAGATCACGAGAGACACGGCCGCCGATCCTGCCAGATCCACGGACGGGTCTGATCCCTGCCCTGCCCTGCCCTGCCCTGCCCTGCCCTGCCCTGCCCTGCCCTGCCCTGCCCGGCCCGCCGTGTCGACTTCGTCCGATTCGGTTCGGTCAGGTGCTGGGGATCGACCAGTCGATCGGTTCTCGGCCCGCGGCGACGAGCAGGTCGTTGGTCCTGGAGAACGGGCGACTGCCGAAGAAGCCGTTGTGGGCCGACAGCGGAGACGGGTGGGGCGACTCGACGATGGCGTGACGGGTCGTGTCGATCAGCGCCTTCTTCTTGCGGGCCGATGCGCCCCACAAGATGAACACGACCCGTTCGTCCTTCTCGTTCACGACGCGGATCACCTGATCGGTGAAGGTCTCCCAGCCGTGGCCCTGGTGCGACGCCGCCTGTCCGCCCCGCACCGTCAACGTGGCGTTGAGGAGCAGTACGCCCTGGGCGGCCCAGGCGTCGAGGCAGCCGTGGTTCGGGGGCGCGATGCCCAGGTCCGACTGCAGCTCCTTGAAGATGTTCACCAGCGACGGTGGTTGGCGCACGCCGTGTTGCACCGAGAAGCACAGGCCGTGGGCCTGGCCGGCCCCGTGGTACGGGTCCTGCCCGAGGATGACCGCCTCGACCTCGGTGTGCGGGGTCTGGTGCAGTGCCGAGTACACGAGGGGAGCGGGGGGATAGACGCGGTGTTGCGCCCGTTCCTGGGCGACGAAGGCCTGGAGCTCGGCCCAGTAGGGCTTGTCGAGCTCGCGGCGCAGCAGCGGGTTCCAATCGGTGGTGGCCACCAGCGGAAGGTAGCGGAGACCCGCCAGCCAGCTCGACCGACGATTTCAGGATCTCGGCGAGAGGCGCGACCATGCGGGGAGTGCTCCGGGGGGAGCGCACCGCAGCCTGACCACCACAGCCTGACCACCGCAGCCTGACCACCGCAGCCTGACCACCGCAGCCTGACCACCACAGGCTGACCACCACAGGGGGCCCGCATGTTCGATCTCGTCATCCGCAACGGCACCGTCGTCGACGGCACCGGCTCGGTTGCCTTCGTCGCCGATGTGGCGGTCACCGCCGGGCGCATCGCCGAGGTCGGGTCCGACCTGGGTCCCGGCACCGAGGAGATCGACGCCACCGGTTTGCTCGTCACCCCCGGCTGGGTCGACATCCACACCCACTACGACGGCCAGGTCACCTGGGACGACGTCCTGGCGCCCACCGCATGGCACGGCGTGACCACGCTGGTCATGGGCAATTGCGGGGTGGGCTTCGCGCCGGTCGTACCCGAGCGACGCGAGTGGCTCATCGGTCTGATGGAGGGCGTCGAGGACATCCCCGGCACCGCCCTGTCCGAGGGCATCGAGTGGGAGTGGGAGACGTTCCCCGAGTACCTCGACGCACTCGATCGCAAGCGCTGGACGATGGACATCGGCACCCAGATCGCCCACGGCGCGGTGCGCACCTACGTCATGGGTGACCGCGGGGCGCGCAACGAGCCCGCGACGCCCGATGACATCGCGGCGATGAAGGTGATCGTGCGCGACGCCATCGAGGCAGGCGCGCTCGGCTTCTCGACGTCGCGCACCATCGCCCACGTCGCCATCGACGGCGAGCCCGTCCCCGGCACCTTCGCCGCCGAGGACGAGCTGTTCGGCATCGGTGAGGCGCTCAAGGAGCTCGACGCCGGCATCTTCGAGCTCGCCCCTGCCGGCTCGGCCGGTGAGGACATCGATGTGCCGGCAAAGGAAGTCGACTGGATGCGTCGCCTGTCCGCCGCCATCGGCCGTCCCGTCTCGTTCGCGTTGATCCAGGTCGACGCCGCCCCGGACCTGTGGCGCGAGCTGATGGACCAGTCGCTCGCCGCGGTCGAGGACGGCGCCGACATCTGGCCGCAGGTCGCCGGCCGCGCCACCGGGCTCCTGTCGGGGCTGCGCACCACCTACTCGCTCTTCGACGTCGTGCCGGCTTACCAGGAGATCAAGCAGCGCGGCCTGACCGACGACGAGCTCGTCGCCGAGCTGCGCAAGCCCGAGGTGCGCGAGGCGATCCTGTCGTGGCAGCCGGACGAAGAGACGGCCCTTCGCCTCCAGGGCGCCTACGAGCGCACGTTCCTCCTCGGCGATCCGCCCGACTACGAGCCCTCGGTCGACCAGTCGCTCGCCGGCACGGCCGCCGCGTCGGGCCAGGACCCGCTCGAGGTGGCCTATGACGCCATGCTCGTCGATGACGGCAACGGCCTGCTCTACGTCCCCATCCTCAACTACGCCGACGGCAACCTCGACCCGGTGCGCGAGATGTTCCTGCACCCCCGCGCCGCGGCCGGCCTGTCCGACGGCGGCGCCCACTGCGGGGTCATCTGCGATGCGTCGCAGCCCACGTTCATGCTCACGCACTGGACGCGGGACCGCACCCGGGGCGAGACGCTGCCGCTCGAGCTCGTCGTGAAGAAGCAGACCCACGACACCGCTCGGCTCTACGGCTTCGGTGATCGCGGGACGGTGGAGCCGGGCATGCTCGCCGACCTCAACGTCATCGACTACGACCAACTCCGCCTGCTGCCGCCGTACGTGGCAGCCGACCTGCCCGCCGGCGGCAAGCGCCTCCTGCAGCGGCCCGAGGGCTACGTCGCCACCATCAAGTCGGGTGAGGTCACGTTCCGCGACGGGCACGACACGGGCGCGCGTCCCGGCTCGCTGGTCCGTGGCGGGCAGGTCGCCTGATCCGGCCGATCCTGCCGCTCGCGACAGACCAGGCGGCGTCTGCTAGCAAGCATCCATGCAGCTCGGCACCCCCCTCTCCCCGTCGGCCACCCGCGTCCTGCTCCTCGGTTCGGGTGAGCTCGGCAAGGAGGTGGCCATCGAGCTCCAGCGCCTGGGCTGCGAGGTCGTCGCCTGCGACCGCTACGCCGACGCCCCGGCCATGCAGGTCGCCCACCGCAGCCACGTCCTCTCCATGCTCGACGGGGCCGAGCTGCGCCGCGTGATCGAGCTCGAGCAGCCGCACCTCGTCGTTCCCGAGATCGAGGCCATCGCCACCGAGACCCTGCTCGATCTGGAGGCCGAGGGGGTCCACGTCGTGCCCACGGCGCGCGCCGCCGACCTCACCATGAACCGGCAGGGGATCCGGACGTTCGTGGCCGAGGAGCTGGGCCTGCCCACGTCGCCCTACCGCTTCGTCGACAGCGAGGCTGAGTTGCGGACGGCGATCGACGCGCTCGGCGGGCTTCCCGTCGTGGTGAAGCCGATCATGTCGTCGAGCGGCAAGGGGCAGAGCACGATCCGCGACGTCGACGCGATCTCGGCGGCCTGGACGTACTCCCAGGAGGGTGGGCGCACCGCGAGCGGCACGTGCATCGTCGAGGGCTTCGTCGACTTCGACTACGAGATCACCGTCCTCACCGTGTCGGCGGTCAACGGCATCCAGTGCTGCCCGCCCATCGGGCACACCCAGGAGCGGGGCGACTACCGGGAGTCGTGGCAGCCGATGGCCATGAGCGATCAGGCGTGGGCCGACGCCCAGCGCGTGGCCAAGACGGTCGTCGAAGGCCTGGGAGGTCACGGCATCTTCGGCGTCGAGCTGTTCGTGCGGGGCGATGAGATCATCTTCAGCGAGGTCAGCCCCCGACCCCACGACACCGGTCTGGTCACGCTCGGCAGTCTCGACCTCAGCGAGTTCGCGCTCCACGCCCGGGCCATCCTCGGCTTCGCGGTGCCGCCGGTCGTGCTGCGTCGCCCCGCGGCGTCGGTGCCGCTGCTCGGCGAGGGCACCGGCGTGCCCCGCTTCTGCGGGCTCGACGACGCGTTGGTCGAACCCGGTTCGCAGGTGCGCCTGTTCGGCAAGCCCGTGTGCGAAGGCGAACGCCGCCTGGCCGTGTGCATCGCCGCGGCCGACGACCTCGAGACCGCCCGCGCCACCGCAGCCCGCATGGCTGCCGCGGTCACCATCGAGCTGGACCCGATCGACCCGATCGACCCGATCGACCCGATCGACTGATCCTGGTCAGTCGAGCCTGCGCAGGGCGGCGCGGGCCGCGGCGACCGCCGTGCTGAAGGTGGCTTGCAGCAGGTAGCCGCCGGTGGGGGCGTCCCAGTCGAGCATCTCGCCGATGGCGTAGGTGCCGGGTAGGCGGCGCAGCATGAAGTCGTCGTCGACCTCATCGAGGTCGACACCCCCGGTGGTGGAGATGGCCCGGTCGATCGGCGCGGATCCGATCAGCGTGATCGGCACCGCCTTCACCAGCGCGGCGAGCGCGGTCCGCTTCCGCGGGATCTCGTTGCCGGTGGCCTCGCGCAGGAGCCCGATCGCCACCGGTGACAGGCCAAGGGTTCGCTTCAGTGCTGTGGATGTGGAGTCGCGGTCGCGGCGTTTGCCGATCCTCGCCGCCACCTCGTCCACGTCGAGGTCGGCCTGCAGGTCGAAGGTGACCGTGGCACGCCCGTCAGCCTCGATGGCGTCGCGGATCGGCCGACCCAGCGCGTAGATCGCACCGCCTTCGAGGCCCGACCGGGTGACCATCGCCTCGCCCCGAACCGAGGCGGAGCCGATGGACAGCGAGATGTTCTTCAACGGTTCGCCGGCGAACTGATCTCGGAACACCGCGGTCCACGGAGTGAGGAACCCGCTGTTGGCGGCACGCAGCGGATTCACCTGGATCCCTCGGGCGACGAGCGCCTGGGTCCAGTGGCCGTCGGAGCCGACACGGGGCCAGCTCGCCCCTCCGAGCGCCAGGAGGGTGACGTCGGGTGCGACGAGGAGCTCGCCGCCGTCCGGTGCGGTGAACCGCAGATCGCCCGTGTCGGTCCAGCCCGTCCAGGCGTGGCGTGCTCGGAGATCGACCTCCAGCCACGCGAGCCGTCGCAGCCACGCCCGCAGCAGAGGGGTCGCCCGCAGCGAAGCGGGGAACACCCGGCCGCTGGTGCCCACGAACGTGTCCTCGCCCAGGCTCGCGCTCCAGGCGCGGAGCCGGTCGGGGTCGAAGGACCGGATCGCCGGTTCGAGGCGGGGACGGGCGTCGCCGTAGCGGTCGAGGAGGTCGTCGAGCCGTTCGGAGTGCGTGAGGTTCAGCCCGCCTCGACCGGCGAGGAGGAGCTTGCGCCCGACCGAGGCCATGTGGTCGAACACCGTGACCGCCATCCCCGCCGTGGCCAGCACCTCGGCGGCCATCAGCCCGCCGGACCCACCTCCGATGATCGCCGCGGTGCGACGAGCGTTCGGAGCCTCGCCGGCGGTCCCGTCGGTCTGGGGCGGGGACGGGTCCGACACGGGCGCCAGCCTATTGGTCGCCGGATGGTCGGCAACGTCGGCCGAGTCGAGCTCTCCCCGACTGACGGAACGATCCCTGCCGAACTGGCTGGGAAGACGCGCTGCATCGGGCCCAGGTGTCCAGCCAGTTCGGCGATGTCGGGCGGCGGACCCGCCGGCGGCCGGTAATGTGCCGGCCGTGACGACGTCGTACGGGTCCGACATCTACACCGAGCCGCCCGCATCGGCGGACACGCTGGCCAACCTGGGGCCGCTCGCTCGGCTGGCCGGGGTGTGGGAAGGCTCACCCGGCACCAACGTGCACCCCGTCGCCGGTGGCCCCAACCCCGACGAGCGCGAGTACGTCGAGCACTACGAGGCGCAACTCGCCGACAAGCAGACCAACGGCCCGCAGCTCTTCTACGGCCTCCGCTACCACACGCACATCGTGAAGCCGGGCGAGACGGGGACCTTCCACGACCAGGTCGGCTACTGGCTGTGGGAGCCGGCGCGCAACCGGATCATCCACTCGCTGGCCATCCCGCGTGGCCAGGTGGTCATGGCGGTCGGCGAGGCCGAGCCCGACGCCACCGAGTTCGAGGTGCATGCCGCAGAAGGCGCAGCTGACTTCGGGATCCTGTCGAACCCGTTCCTCATCGAGGCGTTCCGCACCACCGAGTTCCGCCTGCGGGTCACGTTCAACGCCGACGGCAGCTGGAGCTACTTCTCCGATACGACCCTGGTCACGCCCGATCGCGCCGAACCGTTCGCCCACAC
Organism: uncultured Rhabdothermincola sp.; assembly: GCA_964485515.1. Taxonomy (GTDB): domain Bacteria; phylum Actinomycetota; class Acidimicrobiia; order Acidimicrobiales; family Acidimicrobilacustridaceae; genus CAZALT01. Next base: position 12,778 of record CAZALT010000049.1, read on the forward strand.
CGACGAGAACACGCTGTACAAGGTGGGCGAAGCCACGCTGAACCCGCTGGCCCAGGCGGCAGAGGCGACCGCCAGCTCGATCACCAGCGTCACCGACGGCGAGGTCGCCCTGGTCGAGCCGGGCGGCGAAGCCGACACCACCGGGGGAAGCTTGCGCATCGGCTCGCTCCGACGCTGAGCGTCCGGGCCACATGCTGCGGCGGAGCCTCCTAGAAGGCCAGGTCGCCGTCGGGGAGGATCAGCGGGTCCTCGACATCGGGCTCCCCGGGTGCGCCGGGTGCACCGAGGTGGATCCAGGCGTCGGTGAGGTAGCGGGCCACGAGGGACACGCCACGCATCACCATGAACAAGATGAGCGCGCCCCACAACCAGCCGATGCCTCCGTCGTAGACGAGGACGAGCCAGGCGACCATGGCGTAGGCGTAGGCGACGAACGGTGTGGTCCAGGCCAGGAAGCGCACGTCGCCGGCACCGATCAGGACTCCGTCGAGGGCGAACACGAGCCCGTTGACCGGCATCGAGACGGCGAGCAGCACGAGCAGGAAGGCGGCGAGCTGCTCCACGAGCGCATCGCCGGTGAACAGGGCGGCCAGGGGCATCCGCAGCACGAGGATCACGATGCCACCGGCCAGCCCGGCGAGGACCCCCCAGGCGATGAGGCGGTCGGCGGCCCGCCGAGCGCCCGCCGCGTCGCCTGCGCCCAGGAGACGGCCGATCATGGCCTGCGCCGCGATGCCGATGGCGTCGAGCGCCATCGCGGTGAAGGCGAACAACTCGAACGCGATCTGATGTGCGGCCAGCTCGGGTGATCCGATGCGGGCGGCGATCGCGACGGTGGCGACGAACGCGCCCCGGAGCGCGACCGTGCGAACGAAGAGGTCGCGGCTGACCGCGGCGAGCCGCGAGAGACGGGCCGCGTCTGGGCCGAGGGGAACGTCGTGGGCGCGCACCGCCCGGGCGACCCACACCACGTAGAGCACCGCCGCGATCCACTGGGCGAAGACGGTCGACACCGCGGAGGCGCCGATGCCGAAGTCGAGGCCGTAGATGAGCACGAGCTCGAGGACGAGGTTGACCGCGGCCGTGCCGATCGCCACGTACAACGGCGTGCGGGTGTTCTGCAGGCCCCGCAGGTAGCCGGTCCCCGCGAAGACGAGAAGCATGGCCGGTACGCCGAGGAGGCTGATGCGCAGGTAGACGAGCGCTTCGGACCGGACGGCGCCCTCGGCGCCCAACAGGCCCACCAGCGGCTCGGCGAACAGGGCGAGCCCCGTGGCGACGACGAGTCCGATGCCCGTCGCCATCCAGAGGCCTTGCACGGCGTGGTGTGCCGCCTCGCGTTCGTCGCCGGCACCGATGTGGCGCGCCACGAACGACGTGGTGCCGTAGGCCAAGAAGATGAAGATCGAGTAGGTGGTGAGGAGGATCGCACTGGCGATGGCGAGCCCGGCGAGCGGCACCGTCCCGAGGTGGCCGACGACAGCGGTGTCGGCCAGCACGTACAGCGGCTCGGCCAGCAGGGCCCCGAGCGCGGGTACGGCGAGGCGGAGGATCTCGCGGTTGAGCGACGGCAGGGAACCATCGCCTTCGAGGTGCGCCGCGGTCACGGCCTGTCCTGGTTCATGGGATGTCCTGGTTCACGGCCTGTCCTGGTTCACGGCCTGTCCTGGTTCACGGCCTGTCCTGGTTCATGGGATGTCCTGGGTCGACAGGCGCC
>CAZALT010000049.1:14594-20555 GCA_964485515.1 uncultured Rhabdothermincola sp.
TGTCCTGGTTCACGGCCTGTCCTGGTTCATGGGATGTCCTGGGTCGACAGGCGCCAGCTGGCGTAGGCGATGGCCACCAGGCCGACCACGATCGGCACGGCCCACGACGATGCCACGGTGAAGTCGGCCAGGCGCAGCGAGATGCCCGTGGAGTCGCTGAGGATCGATGAGCCGTAGGACCGGATGGCCAGACGGGCGGCGCTCGTGTTGGCGCGGGCAACGAAGCCCTCCCACACGAAGATGTACACGAGGCCCCAGATGAAGGCGCGCCTGACCCGCAGGCCCAGCGCGACGAACAACGCGGCGTACGCCAGCATGATCGCCGTCGCCGAGGCGATCGCACCGAGGGCGAGCTCGGAGCCCCCGCCGGCGAGCAGCGAGGCCAGCGCCAGCGGGATCACCACGAGCGGCCAGGTGATGGTGAGGCTGGCGAGGGTGGCGGCGGTGATGACCTGCCATCGGCCGACGGGCCGGAGCCAGAGGTAGACGAGGGTGCCGTCCTCGGTGAGATCGCCGAGCGCGGCCGAGGCGAACACCAACGTGGCGACGGGCACCAGGAGGCTGAGTCCGAACGTGTTGACGAAACCGGTGGCGGCGCGGAGCGGGTTGAGCGCGTCGGCCTGGCCCACGGCGAAGCCGACGATGAGCGAGACGACGCCGAGCCCGACCATGGCGAGCACGCGCGCCCGGGTGACCTGGGTGCGCAGCATCAGGCGGTACAGGGTGGGGATCACGGTCGTCTCACCATCGCTACCGGCACCTATCGACCCACCAGGTACTTGAAGACGCTCTCGAGGTCGTCGTCGAGGGGCGTGACACCGAACAGGCGAGCGCCGCTCTGCGAGCTGACCAGGGCGACCGTGTGGCGGAAGAGGTGCACGGCGTCGGTCTCGACCTCGACGTGGGTGTCGCTCGTGATGTGCGCGGCGAGCACGGCGTTCGACGCGAGCAGGCCTGTGGCCACGGCGCGTGGTCGGTCGGTCGTGATGCGGATCCGGTGGGGGCGGTCATCCATGAGGTCGCGGATGGCGCGGAAGTCGCCTTCGGCGGCGAGGCGCCCCTGGGCGATGACCAGGACGCGGGACCCGAACCGCTCGACCTCGTCCAGCACGTGGCTCGACACGATGACGCAGTGGTCGGTGGCGCCGAGGCGTTGGAACAGGTCGATCATGTGCAGCCGCTGGCGAGGATCGAGCCCGGTGAGGGGCTCGTCGAGGATGATCACCTCGGGGCGGTGCACGATGGCCTGGGCCACCTTCACCCGTTGGCGCATGCCCTTCGAGTAGGTGCGGATCTTCTGGCTGCTGTCGGCGTCGAGCTCCACCACGGCGAGCGCGGCGCGAGCGGCGCCCTCGGGGTCGCCGAGGCGGTGCAGGCGCGCCGCGAGCTCGACGAACTCGAAGGCGGTGAGCACCTCGAAGGTGGTCTCCTGCTGGGGTACCAGGCCGATCCTGCGGGTGAGCGCGAGGTCTCGATGCGGGTCGGAACCCAAGATGCGCACGGTGCCCCGCGACGGGGGTGTGAGCCCGGCGAGCATGCGCAGCATCGTGGACTTGCCCGCGCCGTTGGGGCCGAGCAGCGCGGTGACACCCCGCTCGACGTGGAACGAGACTTCGGACACCGCCACGAGGTCGCCGTACCACTTGGACACCTGTTCGACGACGATCGGCGCGTCGCTCGGTGCCGGTGGTGCCGGTGGTGCCGGTGGTGCCGGTGGTGCCGGTGGTGCCGGGCGTGGCGGGGGAGGTGGTGGCGGGGGAGGCGGAGGTGTCGTCATCGGGTGATCTCCACCCGGCGGTACCGGCCCCAGACGATGGCCACCGACGGGATGACCCAGGCGAGGTAGCCGGCCACCAGCTCGGGGGTCGACATGTCGCCCGCCGGCCCGGTGCGGCTCGCCTCGCCGTAGATGCGTTGGACCAGCTCGAAGGGCAGGTTCAGCAGGTTGACCAGGAACAAGAAGCGGTTGCCGTCGGCCTCGTCGACCAGCACCGCGCTGATGGTGGCCGACCCCAAGATGAGCAGGATGATGGCGGCCGACGCGGCGATCTTGCGGGTGGTGAGCGACGACACGGCCAGGCTGATCGCGGCGTACAGCACGCCGAGGAGCACCCCGCTGAGCGTGGCCTGCGCGAGGAGCTCGGCGACCTCCTTCGGTCCTTCGGGACCGGAGCCAGCGATGGTGCGAGCGATCACCATGAACAGCGGAGGGCCGAGGGTGACGATGGCGAGCACGAGTCCGACGGCGATGGTCTTGGCCAACAGGTAGGTGTTCCGCGTGAGCGTCGACGCGAGGTAGAGCCCGAGCATGCCGTTGCGTTGATCGGGGCACAGGAGCTCGGGGGCCACGAACGCGGTGAAGATCACGATGGCCGCGGAGACGTAGAAGTAGTACTCGCCGTAGGTCGGGAGCACCTCGGGGGCGCGCTGGAGCAGGTCGTCGACGAGCACGGTGATGCCCACGAACACGATGGCCGGGACATAGGCGAGGAAGATCGTGGCGAACGGCAGGACCTTGGTCCACGCGTTGCGCTTGATGCCGAGCACCCGTTGGATGCTGTGCCTCACGAGGCTCCGCACCGCACCAGAGACGCCGGTTCGTTCGCCGGTGAACGATCGGTAGCCGCGGTCGACGATGCGCGCCGCTCCGGGCACGAACGCGCCGGTAGGTGCGTCGTCGTCGTCGATCGATCGATCGATCGGCTCGCCTCGGGGCTCGTCGACCTCGCTCACTGGCCGACCTCGAGGAAGACCTGCTCCAGGCTGACCCGCCGGGGCCCGAGGCGGCGGATGCCGGCACCGCTGGCGACGAGCGCGTCACGCACGAGGTCGGCGAGCGCGTCCTCGTCCAGGTCGTCGCGGCTGACGGTGAGTCGGGACTGGTCGGCATCGACGACGGCGCCCCGTTGCAGGAGCGCCACGATGAGCTCGTCGACTCGGTCGATGGCATCGATCACCACGGCGCGACCGACATCGACGGTCAGCTCGGCGATCGCCCCGGACGCCGCGACGCGCCCGTTGGCGAGGATGACGGCGCTGTCGCAGATCCGCTCGATCTCCTCGAGCAGGTGCGACGACAGCACGATGTCGATCCCGTACTCGGATCCGATCCGTCGGATGAGGGCGAGCATGTCGTCGCGCTGGACCGGGTCGAGGCCGTCGGTGGGCTCGTCGAGAAGCACGAGGCTGGGGTCGTGGGCGATGGCCTGGGCCAGCTTCACCCGCTGGCGTTGACCGGTGGACATGGTGGAGACAGGGCGGAAGCGCTCTTCGCCCAGGCCAACCTGCCACAGGGCGTCGCTGGCCCGGGATGTGGCGTCGCGCCGGGGGAGCCCGTGGATCTCGGCGACGTGGCGGACGAGGTCGTGGGCGTGGACGTCGCCGGGCAGGGTGTGGTGCTCAGGGGCGTAGCCGATGCGGGAGCGCACGTCGGGTCCCGCCTTGTGGGGGTCGAGGCCCATCACGCGCAGCGTTCCCGTGGTCGGCCGGTGCAGGCCGAGGGTCATGCCGATGAGCGTGGTCTTGCCGGCGCCGTTGGCGCCGAGCAGACCCGTGATGCCGGGACCGATCGAGAACGTCGCACCGTCGAGCACGGTGTTGGCGCCGTACCGCTTGACGATCCCCTGTGCCTCGATGATCGGCGATCGGCTGGCGCCGGGATCGGCCGGTCGGGATCCGAGGCGGGGCGTCGGGGGCATCCTCGGCAACCCTATCGACGTGGTCCGACCGGGGTGGTGTCGGTCGAGCACACCCGGTCGAGCACACCCGGTGGATCAGGGGCCGGTGGATCAGAGGCCGGTGCGGTCGACCATGACAGCGGCGCCCTGACGGGTGACGACGGCCGCGGGTCGGAACGTGCCGTCCGGGTACCCGGTGGTGATGCCTGCGCCTGCCGCCCAGCTGATGGCGTCGGCGAAGGGGTGCGACGGCCCCACGTCGCGGAAGCGACCGGCGGTGCCGGGAGCGGGCTCGGGTCGGCCGGCCAAGCGCCACACCATGGCGAGCCACCCTTGGCGGGTGACCGTCGCGGTCGGACGGAAGGTGCCGTCGCCGAAGCCGTCGGTGACGCCGACCGATGCCGCCCACGTGATCGCGTCGGCGAAGGGGTGCGCCGGGCCGACATCGTGGAACGGCGACGGGGCGTCGACGGTGGGCGAACCGGCCAGGCGGTGGAGGTAGGCGACGGCGGCCTGGCGGGTGACGGACGCCATCGGTCGGAACGTGCCGTCGGCGAAGCCGACCACGACCCCTCGACCCGACATCGACGCGATGGCCGGGTGGAACGGGTCGGTGCTCAGGAGGTCCCGGAAGGCGGCGTCGGGGTCGACGACCCACACCGACCGGCAGCCCAGCCGTGGGTTGTCGCCGGTCGTGCCGGGCGTGTTGACGGCCCGGACGCACACCTGGCGCAGTCCGGGTGCCGCGGCGAAGGCGGCGTCGAAGCCACGGTTCGGCCCGTGAGCGGGGTGGGCGCGCCCGACGTCGGGGCGCGGCCGGTTGGCCCGGACGCCGCCGACGAACGCGCCGTCGACCGAGGTGCGCACCTCGATCGACGCCGACGTGTCGGGGTCGATGGCCCATCCGGCGATGCGCAAGGAGCGGGGCGACCCGTCGACGCGGTCGAGAGACCCGAACGGATGGCCGGGGGCGAGCGTGACGTCCCGGCAGCCGAGCAGGGTGTTCGATCCCTCCCCGATGTTGATGGCGTACAGGCACACCGGGACCCGCCCCTGGAGCGTGGCGCTCCGGGCGATGGCGTCGAAGCCGTGGGTGGCGCCCGCGCCGGGATAGGACCACGCCACGTCCGGGCGGTTGCCCCGCGCCGGCCCCAGGACCGTGCCGACGGCGCCGGGGGTGCCGGCGAGGCCACCGACGTAGGCGTGCACGTCGATGGATGCCGCCAGGTCGCTGGGATCGACCGCCCATCCGCCGACCCGCACCTTGCCGTAGGTCTCGGCGGCCGCGAGCTCGAAGGATCCGACCGGTGAGGCCGGCGCCGACAGCTGGGTGCCGACGTAGACGTACTCCCACGGTTCGGGGCTGGGACCCTGCGCCCCACCGTCGAACGGGTAGCTGGGCACGAAGCCGAAGCGACGGGCGTTGCGGTAGTTGTCCGCCGACATCCACGCGAACGCCGCGGTGCTCACGAACTGGTTGACGTTGCCCCCGCCCTGGGTGAGGTCGACGGCGTAACCGGTCTGGTGCTTGGAGTAGCCGGGCGCGGCGACCCACTCGAGCACGGCGTGCACGGCCCCGTCGGCCTGGCCGGCGGCGACCTGGGCGGGCGACGCGCCCAGGCGACCCATGAACGCGCTCCGCTGCGTGTCGGGGGAGCGGTAGCCGGACACGGCGCGGACCGAGATGCCCGAGCCGGCCGCTGCGCTCTTGAGCTGCTGGAGGGCGTGGGCCGCGGTCGGGTGCAGGGAGACGCCGTCGATGCCCGCCAGGTAGCCGGTGGAGGCGGGTCGTCGCCGGTAGCCGCGGCTCTCGGCGATGGATCGGATGCGGGCGTCGGCCGCGCCGTTGCCCGTGATGGCGGGCGGCGGGCCGCCGGGTCCGGTCGTGTCGGGGAGGGCCTTGTTGTCGAACAGGGCGAGGAACTGGGGGCCGGTGAGCAACGGGTAGGCCGCCGCGCCGTGCTCGCGTTCGGCGGCGGTCGTGGTCGTGGTGGCCGTCGCGGTCGCCGCGTCGGCGGTGAGCGGGCCGAGCAGGACGATGAGTACGGCGATGATGGCGATCGCCGAGCGCCGGAACGTGCCGCCGTGACCCAGCGACCAGGACGGGCCGGTCATGGCCGACACGCTACCGACCCGATGCCCACGGCGATGTCGAGGCCATTCTGGCTGGGGCGTCATCGGCGGCGCGGCGTAACCTGCGGCCATGGTCGAACCACACGAGACCCCGCCCGAGACCCCGCCCGAGACCCCGGTTGGATTCAACCGCTTCAAGCCCCGCTCTGCC
>CAZALT010000050.1:0-20261 GCA_964485515.1 uncultured Rhabdothermincola sp.
AGGTCATCGAGCTCGTGCACCAGCTCCAGGGCCGCAGCGGCGTACGTCAGGTCGACGGGGCCAAGGTGGGCCTGGCCCACACCGTCGGCCGAGGCGCCAACGCCAGCGCCACAATCGTGACGGCCTGATCCGACCCGAAACGGGCCGAAATTGCGTGCATCCTCGCCGGAAGGCGGCGATGACCGACGCAATTTGGGAAAAAGACCTGGCCACCGCTACCATCGTCCGTCGGCCCTGCGCGCCTTTGCGCGTGTGGCGCCGACTCACCGCAGGTATCACCGAAGGTTGAAGACACTGGCAAAGCCCAAGGAAGACGCGATCGTTCTCGAAGGAACGGTGCTCGAACCACTCCCGAACGCCATGTTCCGGGTGGAGCTCGACAACGGCCACAACGTGCTGGCCCACATCTCCGGGAAGATGCGCATGCACTACATCCGCATCCTGCCCGGTGATCGCGTCCAGGTGGAGCTGACGCCGTACGACCTCACCCGCGGTCGAATCACCTACCGCTACAAGTAGCTCGTAGCACCAGCAACACAACCACAGAGGGACCGGAGGCTTCGCCCCCGGGACCACACCATGAGCGTCCGGCAACGAGCCGGACCCGCCGGGGGGAATGCGCCCCGGTGCCCTGAATCCAACGAAGGATGGCATCAGGCGAGATGAAAGTACGTCCAAGCGTGAAGAAGATCTGCGAGAAGTGCCGGGTGATCCGTCGCCACGGCCGCGTGCAGGTCATCTGCGAGAACCCCCGACACAAGCAGAGGCAAGGCTGATGGCCCGTATCGCAGGTGTCGACATCCCCCGCGAGAAGCGGCTGGAGATCTCGCTGACCTATCTCTTCGGCATCGGCCGCACGATCGCACAGCAGATCTGCGCCGGCACCGACATCAACCCCTCCACCCGGGTTCGCGACCTCACCGATGAAGAGGTCAACCGGATCCGTGCCTACATCGACCAGAACGTCCGCATCGAGGGCGATCTGCGTCGGGAGATCGACCTCGACATCCGTCGCAAGATGGAGATCGGCTGCTACCAGGGCATCCGTCACCGCAAGGGTCTCCCGGTCCACGGTCAGCGCACGCAGACCAACGCCCGGACCCGCAAGGGCCCGAAGAAGACCGTTGCCGGCAAGAAAAAAGTGAAGAAGTAGGGGATTCGACATGGCCAAGCCAGCAGCCGGCGGGCGTCGTCCCCGCCGCAAAGAACGCAAGAACGTCACCTACGGGGTGGCGCACATCAAGAGCTCGTTCAACAACACGATCGTGTCCATCACCGACCAGGACGGCAACGTGCTGTCGTGGGCGTCGGCGGGCAACGTCGGGTTCAAGGGCTCCCGCAAGTCCACGCCGTACGCGGCGCAGATGGCCGCCGAGGCCTGCGCCCGTCGGGCCATGGAGCACGGCGTCCGCAAGGTCGACGTGCTCGTCAAGGGTCCGGGTTCGGGTCGTGAGACCGCCATCCGGTCCATCCAGAACGCCGGCATCGAGGTGACCGGCATCAAAGACGTCACGCCGGTGCCGCACAACGGGTGCCGCCAGCCGAAGCGACGGAGGGTCTGACATGGCGCGATACACAGGACCTCGGGCGCGCGTCTCGCGCCGTCTCGGCACCAACATCTGGGGCACCAAGGGCGAAACCGTCGCCCTCGAGAAGCGCCCGTACCCGCCCGGTGAGCACGGCCGCACCCGCCGCCGTGGCAACCCGTCGGAGTACCTGCTCCAGCTCCAGGAGAAGCAGAAGGCGCGCTTCGCGTACGGCCTCTCCGAGAAGCAGTTCCGCAACCTCTACGAGGAAGCCAACCGCAAGGAAGGCGTCACCGGCGACAACATGCTCCGGTTCCTCGAGCTGCGCCTCGACAACGTGGTGTACCGGGCCGGTTGGTCCGCGACGCGTCCGCAGGCCCGCCAGTTCGTGGGTCACGGTCACATCTCGGTCAACGGCAAGCGGGTCGACATCCCCAGCTACCGGGTTCGCAAGGGCGACGTCATCACCCTGCGCGACAAGGCCCGCCAGTTGGTCGTCATCCAGTGGAACCGCGACATGCTCGACCGTTCCGCCCCCGCTTGGCTCGAGCTCGGCGACGACAACTACGCCGTCACCGTCCTCGACCTCCCCATCCGTGAGCAGATCGACGTTCCAGTGCGCGAGCAGCTGATCGTCGAGCTCTACTCCAAGTGATCTCCGCCCCCGGCACCGCAACCCTTTCGAGGTAGAAGCCAATGCTCGTCATGCAGCGTCCGAAGGTCGAAGCCCTGTCCGAAGAAGAGGGGAACCGTCAGCTGTTCGCAGTCGGTCCACTCGAGCCCGGATTCGGCCACACCATCGGCAACTCGCTCCGCCGCACCCTCCTGTCGTCGATCCCCGGCGCAGCGGTCACCCAGGTGCGCTTCGACGACGCCCTCCACGAGTTCGACACCATCAAGGGTGTCACCGAGGACGTCACCGACATCATCTTGAACCTCAAGGACCTCGTGCTCGTCGCCTACGGCGACGAACCCATCACGCTTCGCCTCGATGTGAAGGGCGCCCGTGATGTCACGGCCGCCGACATCTCGGCGAGCTCCGATGTCGAGATCCTCAACGGCGACCTCCACATCGCCACGCTGAACGGCTCCGGCTCGCTCGCGCTCGACATCACCGTCGACCGCGGCGTCGGCTACGCATCGGCCGACAAGAACAAGACGTCGAGCACCATCGGCGTCATCCCGGTCGACTCGGTGTTCTCGCCGGTGCGTCGGGTTGCCTTCTCGGTCGTGCCCACCCGCGTCGAGCACGCCACCAGCTACGACCGCCTCGAGCTCGACATCGAGACCGACGGCTCCATCACCCCTCGTGAGGCGCTCGCCTCGGCTGGCGCCACGCTCCAGTCGCTGGCGCAGCTCGTCGCCGAGATGAGCGATGAGCCCCAGGGCCTCGAGCTGGGTGAGGTCGGCGTCGCCGCGGTCGGGTCACCCGACCTCGAACTGCCCATCGAGGACCTCGATCTCTCCGAGCGTCCCCGGAACTGCCTGAAGCGGGCCCAGGTCAACACCATCGGTGAGCTCCTCGAGAAGACCGACGACGACCTGCTCGCCATCACCAACTTCGGGCAGAAGTCGCTCGACGAGGTGATCCAGAAGCTCGACGAGCGCGGTCTTTCGCTCAACCGTCGGGACTGAGGAGAACTGACATGCCTGCAACTCCCCGCAAGTCCAAGCGCTTCGGCGGCAGCTCGTCGCACCAGCGCCTCATGATGGCGAACCTTGCCGCGTCGTTGTTCGCCGCCGAGGGCATCGTCACCACCGAGGCCAAGGCCAAGGCCATCCGCCCCGTCGCCGAGAAGCTCATCACCAAGGCCAAGAAGGGCGGTCTGCACAACCACCGCCAGGTCGTGGCCTTCCTGGGCGACAAGGAGATGGCGGCGAAGCTGTTCGAGGACATCGGTCCTCGCTACGCCGAGCGCCCGGGTGGCTACACCCGCATCCTCAAGATGGGTCCCCGTCAGGGCGACAACGCTCCGATGGCTCGCATCGAGCTCGTCTAGTTTCGGGCTCAGCTCGGTCGAAGCTCACAGCTTCGCTCGTTCACCTCGCCAGGTGAGCATCAGAACCACGAGAGGGCCTGACCGTTTGGTCGGGCCCTCTCTCGTTTTCCGAGTGCACGACGTCGTGGCAGGGTGTCGCCGTGGATGAAGAGCCCTCGATCGAGACGGTGCGGGTGCGGATGACGGTGGCCTACGACGGGTTGCCGTACCACGGGTTCGCGCGCAACGACGGGGTGGTCACCGTGGCCGGCACGCTCGAAGCGGTCCTCGCCCAGCTCCTCCACCATCGGATCGAGTTGGCCGTCGGTGGGCGCACCGATCGTGGTGTGCACGGCTGGGGTCAGGTCGTGAGCTTTGACGCCCCCGTCGAGCGACTCGACGTGGGCAAGCTCCGGCGGGGCGTGAACCGCTTGTGCGGGCCCACGATCGTCGCCCGTTCGATCGAGACCACCGACAACGACTTCGATGCCCGGTTCTCGGCCACGTCGCGCACGTATCGCTACACGGTGCTCAACCGACCCGTGCCCGACCCGTTCCTCGCCGCCACGACCTGGTGGGTGGACCTCCCGCTCGACATCCATGCCCTGCGCCTGGCCAGCGACCCCCTCATCGGGCTCCACGACTTCTCGGCGTTCTGCCGTCGGCCCAAGCCCACACGCGCCGAGCGGGCGGGAGAGGTCGAGCTGTCGCCCCCGACCATGATGCGTCGAATCCACCGGGCGAGCTGGACCGATCTCGGCGACGGTGTGCTGCGCTTCGAGATCACCGGGTCGGCGTTCTGCCAGCAGATGGTGAGGTCGATCGTCGGCACGATCGTCGACATGGGTATCGGGCGCAAGACGGCGGGCGAGATGATGGGGATCCTGGCCGGCCGCGACCGAGCCGCGGCAGGCAACCTCGCCCCACCCCATGGTCTGTGCCTGTGGAAGGTCGGCTACGGAGATGCGCGACCCACGTCACGAAGCGGCCGAACTGGGTAGGTTTGCTGCCATCCCGGCCACAACCCCTCCCGACAGGTACCGGCACCTCCATGAGCAGCGAGAACCTCCACGAGTCCGCCGATGCGCTGTCCGACGTCGTCGTCGATCGGCACCGGGCGATCGTGTCGATCATGGAAGAGCTCGAGGCGGTCGATTGGTACGACCAGCGGGTGCAAGCCACCACCGACACCGACCTCGCCGAGATCCTCGCCCACAACCGCGACGAGGAGAAGGAGCACGCGGCGATGGTCATCGAGTGGCTCCGTCGGAACGATCCCGTCTTCGACGATCAGCTCCGCACCTATCTCTTCACCGACGGCAAGGTCCTCGCCGTCGAGGGTCGATCCGAGTCGGCCGAAACCGACGACCCCACCCGGACGTCGGCGTCGGTGGGCAGCCTGGGCATCGGCAGCCTGCGTGGATCGACCTGAGCGGTGGGCCTCCGACGACCCGGCCCCGACACGTGACCACGAGAAGAACCATGATGCCGAGCACCCCCACGTCAAGCACTCCAGAAGGAAACGAGAGAACCCGATGAACCACCTGCTCCGCGAGAGGGCACCCATCAGCGACAAGGGCTGGGCCGAGATCGAGCAAGAGGCGACGCGCACGCTCACGAACTTCCTGGCCGGGCGCAAGCTCATCGAGCTCTCCGGACCGCACGGCTGGGAGAAGTCCTCCGTGCCCACCGGTCGCGCCGAGGTCGTCGGCTCGATGCAGGACGGCGCGGTCCGTGCCCGGGTCCGCAAGGTGCAGCCGCTGATCGAGCTGCGCACACCCTTCACCGTGTCGCGCGAGGAGCTCGAGGCCATCGACCTGGGTGCCTGCGACGCCGACCTCGAATCCGTGATCGACGCGGCCAAGGCAGCCGCGCTCGCCGAGGACACCGCCGTGTTCCACGGCTTCGCCGAGGGCGGCATCGTCGGCCTCATCGACGCGTCGCCGCACGAGCCCGTGCAGATCACGACGGACTACGAGGACTACCCGAAGTTCGTGGCTCACGCCATGGCGCGCCTCCAAGATGCCGGCGTCGAAGGGCCCTTCGCCATCGCCCTCGGCCCGCGCTGCTACCGGGGCGTCATGGAGGAGTCCGAGATGGGCGGCTACCCGGTGCTCGAGCACCTGCGGCTCATCCTGGGCGGTCAGATCCTGCGCGCCCCCGCCGTCGACGGCGCCGTCGTGGTCAGCCTGCGCGGCGGCGACTTCGAGATCGTCAGCGGCCAGGACTTCTCCATCGGCTACCTCGACCACACCACCGAGACGGTCGACCTCTACATCGAAGAGACCCTCACCGTGCAGATCTGCTCACCAGAAGCCGCGATCCACTTGACCTATTGAGTCTCGGGTGAGTCTCGGGCTCAGGGCTCGCCAGCCGTGGCTGTTGACGACCAGCGGGGGTCCGGGGGCGGCAGGCCCTGGGAACGGGGTGCATCCCTGAGCACGAAACCCCGCGAGTTGCCTCTGGGGAACGTCTGCCCGTATCGTTGCCGGTCGCCTCTGCGCCCTCTTCGCGCCAGGCAGCACGACTCGTTTCACTTCTAGCGAACAGCAAAGGCCCGCGCCGTGAGCACGTTTACCCCGAAACCCGACGACATCGTCCGCACCTGGTACGTCGTCGACGCCGATGGCCTCGTGCTCGGCCGCGTCGCCACCGAGGTCGCCCGCATCCTGCGCGGCAAGCACAAGCCGATCTTCGCACCGCACGTCGACACGGGCGACCACGTCGTGGTCATCAACGCCGACAAGGTCGTGCTCACCTCCAACAAGGCCGACAAGGTCTTCGTGCACCGCCACTCCGGTTACCCGGGCGGCATCACCACGCAGTCCTACGGCGACCTGCTCGATCGCACCCCGGACGAAGCCGTCCGCCGTGCCATCCGGGGCATGCTGCCCAAGAACCGCCTCGGTCGCCAGATGCTCAAGAAGCTCAAGGTGTACTCCGGGCCGAACCACCCCCACGCCGCGCAGAGCCCCCAGCCCCTCGTGCTGGACCAGGCCAAGGCCCGCTGAGATCGATCACAGGGAACGCTGACATGTCGAAGCCGCTCACCCAAACCACCGGTCGCCGCAAGCGTGCCGTCGCCCGCGTCCGGGTTCGCCCCGGCACGGGGATCATCACCGTCAACGGCCGCGCCGTCGAGGACTACTTCCCGTCCGAGACGCACCGGATGATCCTCACCGAGCCGCTGCGCATCACCACCACCGACGAGGCCTACGACGTCGACGCCACCCTCGGTGGCGGTGGTCCCTCGGGTCAGGCCGGCGCGCTGCGTCACGGCATCGCCCGGTCGCTCATCGAGATCGACCCCGAGCTGCGCCCGCAGCTCAAGGCCGCTGGGTTCCTCACTCGCGACGATCGCAAGAAGGAATCGAAGAAGTACGGCCTCAAGAAGGCCCGCAAGGCTCCGCAGTACTCGAAGCGCTGATCCTCATCAGGATCGTGGGCGCATGACCCTGCGGTTCGGCACCGACGGTGTTCGGGGCCACGAGGACGAGTTCACCGACGAGGTGGTCAAGACCCTCGGCCGCGCCGCGGCGAGGGTGCTCGGCGATCCCATCCAGCCGTTCGTGGTGGGTCGCGACCCGCGGCGTTCGGGTCCCGGCATCCAGCGGGCCCTCGCCGCGGGGCTCGAGGCCGAGGGACTCACCGTCGAGCTTCTCGAGGTGGCCCCGACCCCAGCTGTCGCCTGGGTCGCAGCCGAGCGGGGCATCGCGGGCGCCATGATCTCGGCGTCGCACAACCCGGCCCACGACAACGGCATCAAGTTCTTCGCCGCCGGTGGTCGCAAGCTGAGCGACGCGGTCGAGGCGCGCTTCGAGGACGAGATCGATGCCCTGGCCGGCACGTTCCACGAGGGGGTCGTCCCGCCGGCACCGTCGCACATCCGGGCAGGCTCGGCGAGCGGATCGGCTCACGCCGACCTCGATCGCTACGCCGCCGCGGTCGCGGCCTCCGTCGACGGTCGGCGACTGGCCGGACTGTCGGTGGTGCTCGACTGCGCCAACGGCGCGGCGTCGGCCTTCGCCGGCGAGATCGTGGCCGGCCTGGGGGCCGAGATCCACGTCATCAACGACCAGCCCGACGGCGAGAACATCAACCGTGCCTGCGGTTCCACCCATCCCGAGTCCCTCATCGCCGCGGTCTTGGAGCGGAGCGCCGACCTGGGTCTTGCCTTCGACGGCGACGCCGACCGCGTGCTCGCGGTCGATGCCACCGGGGCGCTCGTCGACGGCGACCACCTCATCGCCATGCTGGCCATCGATCGGGCGGCGCGGGGCCTGCTCGCCAACAACACGGTGGTCGTCACCGTCATGACCAACCTCGGCTTCCACCTCGCCATGCGGCAGCGGGGGATCGTCGTCGAGCAGACCGCCGTCGGCGACCGCTACGTGCTCGAAGCCCTCGAAGCCGGCGGCCACTGCCTGGGTGGCGAGCAGTCCGGCCACGTGATCCTCGCCGAACTGGCCACGACCGGCGACGGGATCCTCACCGGGGTCCAGATCCTCGACCTCCTGGCCCGGTCGGGCCGCCCCCTCGCCGAGCTGGCCGCCTCGGCGATGACCCGGCTTCCACAGGTGCTCGAAAATGTCCGAGTGGCGCGTCCCGCCCCCGACATCGCCACGCAGATCGCGGCGGACATCGCCGAGGTCGAGGCCGAGCTGGGTGAGACAGGGCGTGTGCTCGTCCGTCCGAGCGGCACCGAACCCGTCGTCCGGGTCATGGTCGAGGCGGCAGATCCGGCGGCCGCGGCCAGGGCGGTCGAACGTCTCGTGCGGGCCGTCACGCTCGTCTGCTCGGTCTGAGTCCCGACCACGGGCGTACAATGACGCCCGCATGTGCGGAATCATCGCGGTCGTCCGACGGCCCAGCACCCGAGGCGTACCCGCCTCCGAGGCCGTTCGGTCGCTCGTCGAGCTCGGCCTGGCCACGCTCAGCGGTGTGGCCGACGGCAGCCGGGCGATCGACCGAGGCGTCACCGAAGCCGCCGACGCGCTGCGCGACGCCGACCTCCGGCTTCGAGGGGCCGCCGGGGTCCGGGCGCTGCTCGGCGACCGGGGGCTGCTGACCCGCATCGACCAGTCCACGGCCGCGATCGAAGCGCTGGTGGCCCGGATCGAGGCCGACCTCGACGCCGACACCGGCGTCGACACCGATCGGCTCGAGCTCCTCAACGCCGAGCTGATCCGCCTCAAGGACGCGGCATGGGCGGTTCGTCACGATCGGCTGCGCACCGCCCGAGCGGTCGACGACCTCGCCGGACCCGATGCCGGCACCGCCGCCATCGAAGCAAGCCTGTCGATCCAGCAGGCGCTCAGCGCCCTCGACCGCCTCGAGGTGCGTGGTCGCGACTCGGCTGGCCTCCAGGTGCTGGTCCGGTCCCACGGCCTCGATCTCGACAGCGCCGAGATGCGACCGGTGCTCGCCGCACGCGGCGCCGATCCGCTGCTCACCAACCGAAGCGTCCGGAACCCCAACGGCTCGCTCAGCTTCGTCTACAAGGCATCGGCGGAGATCGGCGAGCTCGGGGACAACACCCGTGAGCTGCGCGGGGCGATCCGGTCCGACCCGCTCCTGCGCCTCGCACTCGAGAGCGACACCGCCGAGGCCCTCGTGCTGGGCCACACCCGGTGGGCGAGCGTCGGGATCATCTCGCAGCCCAACGCCCATCCTCTGGACTCGACCGAGACCGCCCGAGGCCCGTCCACCAACGGCGACGGTCCGGCGCCCTACGTCACCGCCGTGCTCAACGGCGACGTCGACAACTTCGCCGATCTCAAGGCCACCGAGGGGCTCGCCATCGCGCCGGAGATCACCACCGACGCCAAGGTCATCCCCACGCTCACATCGCGCCGCCTCGCGGGTGGGTCCGAGCTCGACGAGGCGTTCCGCCTCACGGTCACCGACCTCGAAGGCTCCGTGGCGATCGCGGCCAACGCGGCGTCGCACCCCGACGACCTCCTCCTCGCGCTGCGAGGCAGCGGCCAGGCGCTCTACGTCGGCCTCGCCGAAGATGCCTACATCGTCGCCAGCGAGCCGTACGGCGTGGTCGAGGATGCGGAGTCGTACCTGCGCATGGACGGCGAGACGGCGGGCGATCCCGACAACCCGGCGTCTCGCGGCCAGATCATCCGCCTCCGTGGCTCGGCCGCCGGCGACCTGTCGGGCGTCGACCGCTGGAGCTACGACGCCGTCGCTCGTCCAGTCGACGAGGGCGAGCTGGCCACCGCGGCGATCACGACCCGGGACATCGACCGCGGCGAGTTCCCCCACTTCCTCCTCAAGGAGATCTCCGAGGCGCCCTCATCGGTGCGCAAGACCTTGCGGGGCAAGCTCGTCGAGGTCGACGGCTCGCTCCGGGTCCGCCTGCCGAGCGAGGCGTTCCCGACCGACATCCGCACGCGGCTGGCCGACGGCTCCATCCGGCGCGTGCTCGTCATCGGCCAGGGGACCGCGGCCGTGGCCGGGCAGAGCCTCGCCGCTGCGCTGGCGGCCGTGGCTCCCGACACCATCGACGTGCTCCCCGTGCTCGCCACCGAGCTGTCGGGGTTCTCGCTGCAAGCCGACATGAGCGACACCCTCGTGGTGGCCATCAGCCAGTCCGGCACGACGACCGACACCAATCGCACCGTCGACCTGGTGCGTGGGCGCGGTGCATCGGTCATCGCCATCGTGAACCGGCGGGGGAGCGACCTCACCGACAAGGCCGACGGCGTGCTGTACACGTCCGACGGTCGTGACGTGGAGATGAGCGTCGCGTCGACCAAGGCGTTCTACGCCCAGATCGCCGCGTCGTTCCTGCTGGCCATCTCGATCGCCGACGAGCTCGGGGTCGAGGCGCGGGCCGACCGGGCCGATCTGCTCGCGTCGCTGCGCGAGCTGCCCGAGGCGATGCAGGCCACCCTGGCCAAGCGGCCCGAACTGGCCGCCGCCGCGCTTCGTCTCGCTCCGAGCCGGCGCTACTGGGCCATCGTCGGCAACGGTGCCAACCGCATCGCCGCCGAGGAGATCCGCATCAAGCTCTCCGAGCTCTGCTACAAGGCAATTGCCTGCGACAGCACCGAGGACAAGAAGCACATCGATCTCTCCTCCGAGCCGATGATCCTGGTGTGCGCCGCCGGGCTGTCCGGATCGACCGCCGACGACGTCGCCAAAGAGGTCGCCATCTACCGGGCGCACAAGGCGGCTCCGGTCGTCATCGCCAGCGAGGGCGACGAGCGGTTCTCCGCCGCGCTCCAGGCGGTGCTCGTGCCGGCGACCCATCCCGCCCTGGCCTTCGTGCTCTGCGCGGTGGCCGGACACCTCTTCGGCTACGAGGCCGCGCTCGCCATCGACGCCCAGGCTCGTCCCCTCCGCTCGGCGCGCGCCGCGGTCGAGGAAGCGATCTCGGCGACAACCCCGGGCGACGCCGTCGGCGGTCAAGTGCTCGACGGGCTCCGCCCTGCGCTCACGCCTCTCGCCGGTCGGTTCTTCGACGAGCTGCGAGGAGGTCAGCTCGACGGCCACCTCGAAGCCAGCTCGGCGGTACGACTCGCCTCGATGTTCCGGTACGTCCTCGGGGTCACACCGCTCGAGGCCTACCAGATCGAGTTCGGCAAGGTCGGTACGCCGAGCGTGGTCATCGAGGACTTCGTGTCCGCGCTGACCAGCGCCATCGAGGAGCTCACCCGTCCGGTCGACGCCATCAAGCACCAGGCCAAAACGGTCACAGTCGGCATCTCCCGCTCCGACGAGACGCTCCTCCAGGTGCCGCTGGTCCGGGCAGTCGTCGACGCCGGCGCAGGACGAGACCGGCTCAGCTACCAGACGTTGCGCACGCTCGGTGCGCTCGAACCGGTCGTGGCCGAGGTGCTCGGCTACACGCGCTACGTCATCGAAGGTTCGGTGGACGACGACGAAGCCACCATCGTCGTCACTGATCGCGGCGGGCTCGGCCGCGAGCTGAGGAGCCGCACCGACACCAACCCTGCGCTGCGGGGGACCAAGCGCCTCGTCGCCGGCGAGCGCCAGGTCGTGTTGGCCCAGGGCCGCAGCGACGGCCGCACCGTGCTGCTCGTCCCGCTCGTCAAGGACGGCCAGACCACCGGACTCGTCCTCCTCCACGTCCGGCTCGCCACCGAGCTCCCGCTCGCCGCGCTCCGCTCGGTGCTGCAGGGCTACCGCGGACGCCTGCAGGCGCTCAAGGACATCGTCACCGAGACCGAGCCCACCTTCCGCGACGACGTGCTGACCACCATCGCCGTCGTCGAGCTGATGACCGACCCCATCAGCGAGCTCGCCGACCGCTGGCGCGCGTGATCTCGGACTCGGTCAGCTCGGTCGCGTCGCTCGTTCTCTTGGTGGTCGAGTCGGAACAAAATCGGTGGGCTGCCTAGGACGTCGCCCGGCCGACGGCATGCGCGAGCGTCACCGCCACGCTGATCGAACTGCGGTGCTTGGCGTCGAGGGCCATGTCTCCTCCTGCTTCGGGCAACGCGTTCGGAGGATCGAGCGGGTCGATCGAGCATGGGGAAGGCTGATCAGGGTACGTCGGGTTCAGGTGGGCGACAATGGGTCGGTGTCCCATCACCCCGTCGATGACCTCGACCTCGATCTGATCGCTTCGGATCTCGTGGCCGCCGCGGTATCCGTGGCCTCCGGCCTTGTCGTGGCGATCGGGACCGACCTGGTCGAGCTGGACCGGTTCCGGACCACGCTCGATCGCACGCCGACGATCGTCGACCGGCTGTTCACCGACGGAGAGCAGGTCTACGCCCGCGCCCGCAACGACCCCACCGAGCGGTTCGCGGTGCGCTTCGCCGCCAAGGAAGCCGTCATGAAGGCGATGGGCGTGGGCATCGGCGAGGTCGTGTTCCGTGACATCGAGGTGGTCCGGGCCGACTCCGGCGAACCGTCGATCGTGCTGCACGGCTCCGCGCTCCAACGCGCCGAGGAGCTGGGCATCGAGCGGGTGCTGCTCACCATGACCCACAGCGCGGCTTCTGCTGTGGCCTTCGTCGTGGCCGTGGGAGCATCCCCGTCATGATCCCCGTCGTCACCCCCGAGGAGATGAACGCCATCGACGCGGCCGCGCCCGAACCGGCCGACGTGCTCATCGGCCGCGCCGCCCGTGCGGTGGCCCGCCGAGCGGTCACCATGATGGGTGGCACCTACGGTCGCCGGGTCACCGTGCTGGCCGGCAAAGGCAACAACGGCAACGACGGGCGCGTGGCCGCCCGGCACCTCCGGGCGCGCGGCGTGCGGGTCTCGGTCGTCGACGCCGCCGATGCCCCGGCCGCACTGGCTCCCGTCGACCTCGTCATCGACGCCGCGTACGGCACCGGGTTCCGCGGCGAGTACCGCGCCCCCCACCTGGCGGCCGGTCAGGCCGTCCTCGCGGTCGACATCGCGTCCGGGGTCGACGGTCTCACAGGGGAGACCTCCGAACGGGTCCTCATGGCCGACTCGACGGTCACGTTCGCCGCGCTCAAGCCGGGTGCCCTGCTCGAACCCGGTGCGGGGTTCGTGGGCGACGTCCACGTGGCCGACATCGGCCTCGACGTCTCCTCGACGAAGACCCATCTCGTCGAGGCGTCCGACGTCGGGTCCTGGCTGCGCGACCGGCCCTCCACCGCGCACAAGTGGCAGTCCGCCGTGTGGATCGTCGCCGGGAGCCCCGGTATGGGCGGGGCGGCGACCCTCGCGTGCGAAGGCGCTCAGCGGACCGGAGCGGGCTACGTGCGGCTCAGCACGCCGGGCGGCCTCGCGTCGGACATCCCGGCCGAGGTCGTGCAGCACGAGCTGAACCCCGGATGGGCCGCCGACGTGCTCGGCGGCCTCGACCGCTTCGCCGCGCTCGTGGTCGGCAACGGGCTCGGAACCGAACCCACCGCCGCGCACGAGATCCGCTCGGTGGCGGCGGGCGCCCAGGTCCCGACGGTCGTCGACGCCGATGGCCTGACCGCGCTGGCCGAAGACGACACCTGCTTCCCGCTCGGTGATCACGTCGTGCTCACACCGCACGACGGCGAGCACGCCCGCCTCGCCGGCAGCAAACCCGGACCCGACCGCATCGCGGCGACCCGCTCGCTCGCGGCGCGCACCGGGTCCGTCGTCCTGCTCAAAGGACCCCTCACGGTGGTCGCCCACCCCGACGGCCGCTGCCTGCTGAGCAACACGGGCGACGCCCGGCTCGCCACCGCCGGCACCGGCGACGTGCTGGCCGGGATCATCGGCGCGCTGCTCGCCCGGGGCCTCGAACCGCTTCACGCCGCGGTGGGCGGGGCGTTCATCCACGGACGGGCCGGAGACCTAGGCTGGCGCCGCGGCTTGGTCGCCGGCGACCTGCCGCCCCTCGTGCCCGCGGTCCTGGACCAGCTCGTGGTCGACCGCCTGCGCACCCCAACCGTTCCGAAAGCTGCCGGCCCGACCGAGGCCTGAAACGAGGATTGATGCTCCGCGAGATGCCCGTTCGATCGGTGATGACGACCGAGGTCGTGTCCTTCACGCCAGATCAGAACGTCCAGGAAGCGATGCAGCAGCTCGCCGCCCGCGAGATCGATGCCGGTCCGGTCGTCGACAGCACCGGAGCGGTCGTCGGCATGCTCTCCACGGGCGACCTCATCGTCGGGGAGGCCCGCGTGCACTTCCCGACCGTCACGAACTTCTTCGGGGTGAACGTGGCATGGCCGTTCAAGGACAAGGAGTTCAACAAGACCCTCGACAAGGCGCTCGGCGCAAGCGTGAGCGAGGTGATGACGGCGAAGCCGTTCACCATCGGTCCCGACGGGACCGTCGAAGACGCGGCCACGTTGATGCACGACCACAACGTGTCGCGTCTTGCGGTGGTCGAGGACGGCAAGCTCGTCGGCGTGATCGCCCGTGGCGACATCGTCAAGGCCATCGTCGCGGGAGTGGGCGACGCGGAGCCGGCAGCCGAATCGGACGACTAGTCGTGAGAGCCGCCCGCGCCGACGTCGACCTGGGCGCCATCGCGCACAACGTCCGGCTCCTCGCCGACCTCGCCGCGCCGGCCGAGCTGTGCGCGGTGGTCAAGGCCGACGGCTACGGCCACGGCGCCATCGCGGTGTCGCGGGCCGCCCTGGCCTCGGGGGCGACCTGGCTCGGGGTCGCGCTGGTCGAGGAGGGAGCCGTCCTGCGCAAGGCCGAGATCGACGCGCCGATCCTGCTGCTCTCCCAACCGCGCTCGACCGACCTCGCGGCAGCCGTTCGCTTCGACCTGCGGGTGACCGTCTACGACGAGGCCGGGATCGAGGCCACCGCGGCGGCGGCGAGCAAGATCGAGCGCGTGGCCCAGGTGCACCTCAAGGTCGACACCGGCATGCGTCGCGTGGGTGCGAAGCCAGAGGACGTCGCTGCGCTCGCCACCCTCATCGAAGCTGAGCCGGCTCTCGAGCTCGAGGCGATCTGGACGCACTTCGCGGTGGCCGACGAACCCGGCCACCCGTTCACCGACGCGCAGTTCGACGCCTTCCAGGACGCGGTGGCCGGGCTGCGCAGGATCGGGTTGCACCCCCCGCTCCTCCACGTGGCGAACTCGGCCGCGACGATCGACCATCCGCGCAGTCGGCTGAGCCTGGCCCGGGCGGGCATCGCGCTCTACGGCATCGCGCCCTCGGCGGCTCTCGAAGGCCGGGTCGACCTCCGTCCCGCGCTGTCCCTGAGATCCGAGGTGTCCTTCGTCAAGACCGTGCCGGTCGGCGACGCGATCTCCTACGGGCTTCGCCACGAGTTCGACCGCGACTCGGTCGTGGCCACCGTCCCCATCGGCTACGCCGACGGCGTGCCTCGGGCGTTGGGCGGTTCGGGAGCTTCGGTGCTCATCGGTGGCCGCCGCTGCCCGATCGTGGGAACGGTGACGATGGACCAGATCCTCGTGGATTGCGGGCCCGCGCCCGAGTCCGGCGAACCGATCGACGTCGCCATCGGTGACGAGGTGATGCTCATCGGTGAACAGGGCGATGAGCGGATCACCGCGGGCGACTGGGCTGAGCTGCTCGGCACCATCGCCTACGAGATCATCTGCGGCATCGGCCCCCGGGTGCCGAGGTTCTACGGCGAGCGCTGAGTCCGCCCCGAGAGGTGAGGTCTTTCCGGGAGGTCTCTCCGGGAGGTCTCTCCGGGAGGTCTCTCCGGGACCTACAGGGCAGGGATGTCGCGTCGGCGGAAGCCGACCAGGCCCAACGCGGTGAGCGCGAGACCCACCGCCGACACGGCCAGGAACGCCCGGAGATCGAAGGCCGCCGCGGGCGTGGCGGGGAGGTGCTCGAGCGGTGAGATCCGTCGGATCCAGTCGGACAGCCGCAACAGATCGCCGAGCAGCCCGATGGTGACGACCAGGGCGAGCCCCAGCCAGGCCACGGGCGCCACCTTCGGTACGAGGCCGATGCAGAGGGTGGTGAAGCCCATCAGGACGAGGACGACCGGGAGCAGCGCCAGCGCGGCTCCCAGCATGCGGGGCACCTGGGCAGGATCGTCGAGCGCCCATGCCACGCCGATCCCCGTCCCGGTCCCCGACGCCACGACAGCGGCCACGGATCCTCCGAGGGCGACCAGCAGGTGGTCGCCGAGCCACCGGGTGCGGGCCATCGGGCGGGCGAGCACGAGCTCGAGTCGGCCATCGGCCTCCTCGGATCGTAGGCGCAGCACCGAGCCGGTGACGAAACCGCCGACGAGCATCGTCGACAGCGCCAGGGTGTAGGCCAGGTACATGTCGGTCACCGAACCGCCTCCGACGGGGATGAAGCGCTCCATGTCGGGGTTGGCGGCGAACATCTGCTCGACGTCGCTGGCGATCAGGCCGTAGGCCATGCCGAGGATGCACAGCCCGATCATCCATCCCACGATCGTCCCGGCCTGGAGTCGGGCGACGAGACCGGTGGGGTGGACCGTGATCCGGCCGGCCCGCTCCGGTCCCAGTCGTTGCGATCGCAGCCCCGAGCCCAGGTTGCGACGGTCCGAGAGGACGATCGCTCCGGCGGTGGCGACGGCCGCGACCCCAACCGGCAGCAGGAGCACCCACCACTGCTCGCCGGCGAAGGGGCGCACCCGGTGGACCCACCCCATCGGCGAGAGCCAGGACAAGGTGCCGCTGCCCATGTCGCCGATCGCTCGAACGAGGTAGGCGGCACCGGCCGCACCAACGCCGAGGCCGATCGTGGCCCGCGCCGTGCCGGCCACCTGCGCGGCCAGCGCGGTCACCGCGGTGAGGGCGAGCCCCGTGCTCAGCCAGGCCAGCACCAGCGCGGCGGAGCCGACCGGGGCGAAGCCCAGCGCGAGCAGGCACACGAAGGCCGCCGCCGCGGCGATCAGCTCGAGTCCGCTGACGGTGAGGACGGCGGCGGCCACCACCGTGTGGCGACCCACCATGCGCGACCGGAGGAGCTCGGTGCGTTCCGCGTCCTCGTCGGCGCGGGTGTGGCGCGACGTCAGGAACACGCTCATCAGGGCGAAGCCCACGGCACCCCACACCGCGAGCTCGTTGACGAGCACGACACCGACGTTCGGATCGTCGAACCCGAAGCCGGGACCGTTGAGCGCCCGGTTCACCGCGACCATGTTGGGGCTGATGTCGATGAGCGCGACGTAGGTGGCGATCTGGTCGGGGCTGGAGTACAGGCTCATGACGCTCGCGCCCGAGAAGCCGACGAGGGCTGTGATGCCGATGACCCAGCTCAGTGCTCGCACGCGGTCGACGCGCAGGTTCAGGCGGATGATCGGCCAGAGCCCGTGGAGCGTGGAGTGCCGCGCGGTGACCGTCACGACAACCCCGGTGCGATGAGCGCGGGTGTCGCGGTGCCGGGTGTCGCGGGGTCAGGTGTCACGGGGCCAGGTGGTCGCTGGATGCGCCGGCTCCGTCGAGCTGGTCGCCGTAGTGGCGGAGGAAGAGCTCTTCGAGGGTCGGGGGATGGCTGGTCAACGACGTGATGCCGGTCGCCGCCAGATCGGCGAGCACCGCGGTCAGCTCGACGCTGTCGACGTCGAAGGTCACGCGGTCGCCGTCCCGGACCAGGCCGTGCACGCCCGGGTGACCCTCGAGCGCGCCGGGCGGGCGCTGCGTGGTTGCGGAGATCGTGGTGCGGGTGAGGTGGCGGAGCTCGCCGAGAGTCCCCGTCTGCACGGTGCTGCCTTGGCGGATGATGGTCAGCCGATCGCACAGCCGCTCCACCTGGGCGAGGATGTGGCTCGACAGCAGCACCGTGCGCCCCTGGGCCGAGAGCTCGGCGATGCACTCCTGGAACACCGCCTCCATCAGGGGATCGAGCCCGGTGGTCGGTTCGTCGAGGATGTAGAGGTCGGCGTCGGCGGCCAACGCCGCCACCAGGGCGACCTTCTGGCGGTTGCCCTTGGAGTAGGAGCGGGTCTTGCGACCGACGTCGAGGTCGAAGCGCTCGACGAGCTCGTCGCGTCGGGCGTGGTCGATGCCGCCCTGGAGGTTCCCCAGCACATCGATGACCTCACCGCCGGTCAGCTGCGGCCAGAGGTTGATCTCGCCCGGGACGTAGGCGACGCGCCGATGCAGCGCCACGGCGTCGCGCCAGGGATCACCGCCGAGCAGCTCGACGTGGCCCGAGTCCTGGCGCAGGAGCCCGAGCAGGATGCGGATCGTGACGGTCTTGCCGGCGCCGTTCGGACCGATGAAGCCGTGGACCTCCCCGGTGCGCACCTCGAGGTCGAGACCGTCGAGGGCGCGGGTCGGGCCGAAGGTCTTCACGACGGATTCGAGCACGAGCGCGGTGTCCACGTTCTCTCTTCTCCTCTACTGGGCTGGCGCAAGGCTAGTGGCGCGCCGGTCGACGCCGACGGCCTGGAACGAGCCGGCCACCTGGACCAAGAGCGGCTCGTGGGCCTGGAGCGGGGGTGCGTGTGGCTTCGCCGGTCGTGAGTCTTCGCTTGTAGCCTTCGGGGGTGATCAACGCCCGCACGACGTCGGTCGACGAGACCCGTGAGATCGCCGCCGCGCTGGCCGAGCTGGCCCGTCCCGGTGATCTCGTGCTGCTGGCCGGCGACCTGGGAGCGGGGAAGACCGCCTTCGCACAAGGGTTCGGCACGGCGCTCGGGGTCACCGACGCCATCACCAGCCCCACCTACACGATCCACACCCGCTACGAGGGCCGGCTCCCGCTCGACCACCTCGACGTCTACCGCATGGACCAGATGTCGGAGGTCTTCGACGTGGGCCTGCCCGAGATGCTCGACGACGGCGGTGTGATCCTCGTCGAATGGGGCGACGCCATCGCACCGGCCCTGCCGGCCGACTACCTCGAGATCCGCTTCACCTTCGGCGCAGGCGACGACGATCGCGAGCTCGAGCTCGTGCCAGTCGGGCCGCGCTGGACAGCGCGCTGTCGCCTCCTCACCACGGTGCTCGACCGCTTCGCCGCTGATCATCCCGTCGTGCCCGATTCACCCGTGGGGCTCGACGCCGAGTCCGGAACGCAAGGTTGACGGCGTGCTGATCCTCGGCATCGACACGGCGACGCCCCAGGTCTCGGTGGCCGTCGGCGGCCACGAGGGGGTACTCGCCTCGGTGCAGTCCGCCCGAAGCCGCCAGCACGCCGAGGTGCTCACACCGTCGATCGAGTTCGCGTGCAAGCAGGCCCGCATCGGCCTCGACGAGGTCAGCGTCATCGCCGTCGACCTCGGCCCCGGTCTGTTCACGGGTCTCCGGGTCGGTATCGCCGCGGCCAAGGCCATGGCCCACGCGCTGCGAGTGCCGATGATCGGCGTGACCAGCCTCGACCTCGTCGCCTTCCCGGTGCGCTTCAGCCCGAAGCTGGTCGTGGCCGCCATCGACGCCCGGCGCGGCGAGGTGTTCCACGCCATGTACCGCCAGGTGCCGGGTGGCATGCAGCGCATCACCGAGCATGCTGTCGGCTCGCCCGACGACCTCGCCTCGGAGATCCTCGCCCGCAGCGAGGACTGCCTGCTCGTCGGCGACGGAGCCATCCGCCACCGCGAGGTCTTCGAGGGCCTGAACAAGGTCGAGATCGTCGACGACGGCCTCGCCTTCCCGTCGGCCACCTCGCTGGTGCAGCTCGCCCACGCGCAGGCGCTGCGCGAGCAGTTCGTGAAGTCGTGGGAGCTCGCCCCGCTCTACCTGCGCAAGCCCGACGCCGAGATCAACTGGACCACCCGGAGCGACGGGTGATCGCGATGACTCCTCGAATTGGCGGAGAGAACCGTCAGACGAACCCGTCTCTCCGCCGATCTGGCGAAGGGCGCGTGCCGCCGGCACCGGTCGCCATCGAGCCCATGCGGCGACGGCACCTCCGCTCGGTCATCCGCATCGAGCGGGCCGACATCCACCCCGGATGGTCGGTGGGCCTTTTCCTCTCCGAGCTGTCCCGCCACGACGACCGCACCTACCTCGTGGCGACCCTCGACGGAGCGGTCGTCGGGTTCGCCGGCGCCCTGTTCGTCGACGGCGACGCCCACATCACGACCATCTCGGTCGATCCCTCGATGCGCGGTCGCAAGGTGGCCACCCGCCTCGTCCTCGAGTTGGCTCGCGACGCGCGGACGCGCCGCGCCATCGCCATGACCCTCGAGGTCCGCGCTTCCAACGAGCACGCCATCGCGCTGTACCGCGCCTTCGGGTTCGCCCCGGTCGGCGTGCGCAAGAACTACTACGCCGACCTCAAGGAAGACGCGCTCGTCATGTGGGCCCACGAGATCCAGGGCGACGAGTTCGCCACGCGCCTCGACCAGATCGCCGAGGGGCTGCAGATCAGTTCAGGTCAGATCAGTTCAGGTC
>CAZALT010000051.1:0-20132 GCA_964485515.1 uncultured Rhabdothermincola sp.
GGCATTTCCGCGGACGCGGCCAGATCAACCAGCCCGAGCGACTGAAAGAGCCGGGTTAGCGGTAGTTGTCGGATTTTCGCTTGCGTACCCGTTCGCTGTTCGCATGGCGTTGCACAACGTATCGGGGTTGAGGAAGAACCAAGAAACAGAAGAATCAGGCGAGCAGCCCCAATGACGAGCGCTCGGTGACCGCCAATCCCGCCGACGGAACCACCCCAGGTCGGCCCTCCAGGTCTTCGGTGACACGCCGAGGCGGTGAGCTGTGGGGGCTACCCCACGAGCCAGGTCCGGGTTCGGTCGAGGACATGAGTTCGCCTGTTCTCCTGGGTGCCGAAGCGGCTGGGGTGCGTCTGACATCGGCTCACCTGCCCGCCAGGGCTGCTGCCACCTGGCATGGGAGGTTGGTGTCGGTGGGCGCCGGTAGCCTTGCCTGCCTGTGAAGAAGCGTCTTTCCAATCCGGTGGTGTGGGTGGCCGTCGTCGCCCTGTTGGTCGTGGGCGCGCTGTTCTGGAGCTCCACACGGGGCACCGACCCCGACGAGCTCAACCTCGGTGAGTTCCAGACCAAGGTCGAAGCGGGCCAGGTCGACGAGGCCACCATCAACGACGGCGACAACACCGTCACCGGCACGCTGTCCGACGGCACCGACTTCGTCGTGTCCTATCCGGCCGAGTACAGCCCCGAGATCACCCAGCTCCTCCTCGACAACGACGTCGACACCGAGACCGACGCCCAGCGCGACCCGCTGTGGATGGACCTGCTGTGGAACTTCCTGCCGCTGCTGCTCCTCGGCGCCATGGTCATCTGGCTCGTCGCCAGCCTGTCGCCCGACAAGCTCAGCTTCGGAAGATCGAAGGCCAGGCGGTTCAACAAAGACGAACCGAAGGTCAGCTTCGCCGACGTCGCCGGCTGCGAAGAGGCCGTCGAGGAGCTCAAGGAGATCCGCGACTTCCTCGAAGACCCGCTGCGGTTCCAGGCCATGGGCGCCCGCGTGCCCAAGGGGGTCCTGCTCTACGGCCCGCCCGGCACCGGCAAGACGCTGCTGGCCCGGGCCGTGGCCGGCGAGGCCGGCGTGCCGTTCTTCAGCATCTCGGGCAGCGACTTCGTCGAGATGTTCGTCGGCGTGGGGGCCAGCCGGGTGCGCAACCTGTTCGAGGTGGCCAAGGAAGAAGCGCCCGCCATCATCTTCGTCGACGAGATCGACGCCGTCGGTCGCCATCGCGGCTCGGGCCACGGCGGCGGTCACGACGAGCGCGAGCAGACCCTCAACCAGCTCCTCGTCGAGATGGACGGCTTCGGTGCCGGGAGCGGCATCATCCTCATCGCGGCCACCAACCGTCCCGACATCCTCGATCCGGCGCTGCTGCGTCCCGGCCGCTTCGACCGCCAGATCGTCGTCGACCAGCCCGACCTCGAAGGCCGCAAGGCCATCCTCGAGGTGCACGCCAAGGGCAAGCCCCTCGCCGCCGACGTCGACCTGTCCAAGATCGCCCGGCGCACGCCGGGCTTCACCGGCGCGGATCTGGCCAACACCGTCAACGAAGCGGCCATCCTCGCCACCCGCCGGCAGGAGACCGAGATCAGCGCCTCGGAGCTGGAGGAGGCCATCGACCGGGTCATGGCCGGCCCCGAGCGCCGCAGCCGGGTGATGTCCGAGCGCGAGAAGTTCGTCATCGCCTACCACGAGGCCGGCCACGCCCTCGTCGGCCACCTGCTGCCCAACACCGATCCCATCCACAAGGTGTCGATCGTCGCCCGCGGTCGCGCCCTCGGCTGGACCCTCGCCCTGCCCACCGAGGACCGCAACATCCACACCCGTTCCGAGCTGCGCGACGACATGGCCATGATGCTCGGCGGGCGCACCGCCGAGGAGCTCATCTTCGGCGACCCCACCACCGGGGCGCAGAACGACATCGAGCGGGCCACGCAGGTGGCCCGGGCCATGGTCACCCAGTTCGGCATGAGCGACGAGCTCGGCCCGTGGCAACTCGGCACCAAGGCCGGCGAACCGTTCGTCAGCAAGGACGGCTCCGTCGAGCCCACCTACTCCGACGAGATCGCGGCCGCCATCGACGCCGAGGTCCGCCGCCTGCTCGACAACGCCCACGACGAAGCCCGCGAGCTGCTCACCCTGCACCGCGTGACCCTCGACCGCCTCGCCGAAGCGCTCGTCGAGCACGAGACCCTCGACGATGAGCAGCTCACCGCCATCTTCGAGGCCGGCGACGCCATGCCGATGCAAGCTGCGGTGCACCCCGGGTCGCCTCACGGGTCGGGGTCGGGCCGGGCCACCTTGGCATCAGGGTCCTCCACGGCGGATACTTCCCCCGCACCATCGTCCGGGGCGGACCAGACCGAAAGGCACCCCGAGTGACCCGAATCGACGAGACCATCCTCGGTGCTGTCAGCGGTGACGGCGTCGACCTGCCTCGCATCGAGGCGGCGGTGCGCGAGATCCTCCACGCCATCGGCGAGGACCCCGACCGCGACGGCCTGCTCGACACCCCCCGGCGGGTGGCCAAGATGTACGCCGAGGTGTTCGCTGGGCTCCAGGAGTCCCCCGACGACCACCTCCAGGTCGTGTTCGAGGCCCACCACGACGAGATGGTCATGGTGCGCGACATCGCCCTCACCTCGATGTGCGAGCACCACCTCGTGCCGTTCATCGGCAAGGCCCACGTGGCCTACATCCCCAACTCCGACGGTCGGGTCACCGGCCTGTCGAAGCTGGCCCGGCTCGTCGACGGCTACGCCAAGCGCCCCCAGGTCCAAGAGCGTCTCACCACCCAGATCGCCGACGAGATCGAACGCACGCTCCAGCCTCGCGGCGTGCTCGTCGTCATCGAGGCCGAGCACCTCTGCATGTCGATGCGCGGCGTGCGCAAGCCCGGCGCCAGCACGGTCACGTCCTCGGTGCGGGGGCTGTTCCGGGTCAACGCGTCCACCCGGGCCGAAGCCATGCGCTTCATCGGTCATTGAGCTCCGACCGCTCCGAGATCTCCGACCGCTCCGACCGTGCTCCGTCCTCGGCCGTGCCCGGTGCCGAGATCGGGTCGAGCGGCCGACCGATCCCCCAGGTGATGGGAGTCCTGAACGTCACGCCCGACTCGTTCAGCGACGGCGGGTTGTGGTTCTCGGCCGACGACGCCGTGGCCCACGGGCGCGAGCTGTTCGCCCAAGGGGCCTCGATCGTCGACGTCGGGGGCGAATCGACCCGCCCCGGCGCCCGGCCGGTGGCCCTCGACGAGGAGCTGCGTCGGGTGGTGCCCGCCGTCGAGGCGCTCGCCGAGGTGGGCCGGGTCTCGGTCGACACCCGCAAGCCCGAAGTGGCCCGCGCCGCGGTCGCGGTGGGAGCCACGCTCGTCAACGACATCTCGGCGACCCTCGCCTCCGTGGCTGCCGAGCTCGGCGTCGGCTGGGTGGCCATGCACATGCAGGGCACTCCCGAGACGATGCAGGCCAACCCCACCTACCGCGACGTCGTCGACGAGGTCCGGGCCGGCCTCGACGCGGCCGCCACCGCGGCGGAGCTGGCCGGGGTGCGCGAGATCTGGGTCGATCCAGGCTTCGGATTCGGCAAGACCGCGGCCGACAACCTCCGCCTGCTCCGTCATCTCGACCAGCTCGTCGAGCTCGGCTGGCCGGTGCTGGTCGGGCTCAGCCGAAAGGCCACCCTGGGCCGTCTCCTGGCCGCATCCGACGCCGGCGAAGCCGCCACCGGTACCGATCTGGATGCGATCGCGCCGGTCCCGACCGAAGACCGGATCGAGGCCACGATCGCCACACAGGTGTGGGCCATGCGCCACGGCGCGGCCATGATCCGGGCCCACGATGTCGTCGCCGCCGTCCAAGCGGCCCGAGTCGTGGCAGCATGAGTGCCGTGGCAACCAAGGGCAAATGGGCACAGGGCATCCGACCCCGCAACTTCTATTGGATCCTGGCCGACCAATTGGCGGTGTGCGAGCGTCCCGGCGGGTACGGCGACAACCACCGGCGGGTACGTCGCCAGGAGGAGATCATCTGGATCCGTGAGCAGTCGTTCACGACGGTGGTCTCGCTCATCCCGGCTCCGCACAACCTGCACAACTACGACGAGCTGGGTGTGCCCTGGCGCCATCGCCCCTTCGCGGCGGGCGACGACACGCAGGCGTTCCTGGGCCGCTTCTTCCCCGAGCTGCGCGACCTCGTCACCGCGGGCGCCAAGATCCTCGTGCACCAAGACGAGCTCGGCGACCGGGTGTGCGGGCTCATGGCGGGGTTCGTGCTGTGGGACGGCCGCATCGACACCGGCCCTCGGGCCATCGCCATCATCGAGCAGATCACCCAGCGTCAGCTGGGCCCGGTCGGCCGCGAGATCGTCAGCGCGGCGGCCAAGCTCCCGTCATGATCACCACCGCGGTCACGGCCACCACCGCGGAGAAGGCCACCACCGCGGAGAAGACCGGCACCTCAGAGATGTCCGGCACCGCGACGATGCCTGGAACCCCGGGCGTGGACCCCACCGGCCAGGGCTGACTCCACCATGAGCGACGTCATCGAGCTGCGGGGGCTGCGTGCCCTGGGGATCTGCGGTGCGCTCCCCGAAGAGCAGGAGCGCCGCCAACCGCTCGAGGTCGACCTCGACGTCGTCGCCGATCTCGCCCCGGCCGGCGCGTCCGACGACCTCGACGACACCATCAACTACGGACTCATCGCCGAGGACGTCGAGCGCGTCATCGTCGAGGAGCGCTTCGTGCTGCTCGAGCGGCTCGCGGCCCGCATCGCCGAGGTCGTGCTGGTCGACGCCCGGGTCGAGTCGGTGACGGTGTCGGTGCGCAAGCTCCGTCCGCCCGTCCCCCAGCAGCTCGACACGAGCGGCGTGCGCATCACGAGGTCTCGATGACCCGCGTCTTCCTGGGGTTGGGGTCCAACCTCGGCGATCAGCGGGCCTACCTGCGCGACGCCGTCGAGAGCCTGCGCTCGATGGGTCCCGTCCGAGTGTCGAACGTGTGGGAGACCGAACCGGTCGGCGGGCCGTCGGGTCAGGCGCCCTACCTGAACATCGTCGTGGAGTTCGAGACCGACCTCACCCCGCGGCGGCTTCTCGGCGTGTGCCACCGGCTCGAGACCGCTGCCGATCGAGAGCGGCATGAGCGGTGGGGGCCTCGCACCCTCGACGTCGACATCTTGCTCATGGAGGGGGTCGAGATCGACGAGCCCGACCTCCAGATCCCGCACCCCCGCATGTACTCGCGGAGGTTCGTGATGGCACCGCTCGCCGAGCTGGCACCCGATGTCGTCGCCGACGACTGGGCCGAGCACGCCGAGGGGCGCGTCAGCCGCGACGGCGAGCTCTGACGCACATGGGTGTGCGGTCGTTCCGGGTGATCGGCCGGGGGCGCGCCGGGGGGAGCATCGCCCGGGCGCTGGCCTCGGTCGGTTGGACCGAGCTGCCCACGGTGGGCCGCGGCGACGAGCTGGCCGGCGCCGCCGACGGCGTGGACCTGCTGGTGATCGCCACGCCCGACGCGGTGATCGAGGAGGTGGCGGCCGCGGTCGCACCGCGCGACCACACCGTCGTCGTCCACCTGTCGGGCGCTCTCGGGCTCGACCTGCTCACCGGACACCCCCGGGCGGGGGCGCTGCACCCGCTCATGGCCCTGCCCACCCCGGAGCTCGGCGGGGAGCGTCTCCTCGCCGGAGGATGGTTCGCTGTGGCCGGCGATCCGCTCCTGATCGACCTCGTCGACCAGTTCGGCGGGAACGCCATCGAGCTCGACGATGCCGATCGGGCGATCTACCACGCGACGGCGGCGGTGGCCTCGAACCACCTGGTCGCCCTGCTCGGCCAGGTCGAGCGGTTGGCGGGCCAGATCGGTGTGCCGTTCGAGGCCTACCTCGCGCTGGCCCGGGCGTCGCTCGACAACGTGGCGGCGCTGGGCCCAGCGGCTGCGCTGACCGGCCCCGCATCCCGCGGCGACACCGCGACGATCGAAGCCCACCTCGCCGCGCTCCCCGAAGAGGAGCGGGCGCTCTACCTGGAGTTGGCCCGCGCCGCCGCGCACCTCGCCGGCCGCGACCCCGCCTTCGATCTCGACAGCTGACGCGCTCCTCCCGAACTGGCTGGGAGAACCCGTCGCATCTGACGCCTTTGGCCTGCCAGTTCGGTGTGGTGGGTGCGTCGGTGCGGGATCGGGCGGGGCCGTGTGGCACGCTTCGGCCTGTGGATGTGATCACCACCATCGCCGAGCTGCGCGCCGTCGTCGACGCGCACCGACGTGACGGCCGCACGATCGGGTTCGTCCCGACCATGGGCTACCTCCACGACGGCCACGTGTCGCTGGTGCGAGCATCGGCGTCGGACTGCGACGTCACCGTCGTGTCCATCTTCGTGAACCCGCTCCAGTTCGCCCCCGACGAGGACCTGGCCAGCTATCCGCGCGACCTCGACCGCGACGTGGCCCTGTGCGCCGGTGCCGGCGCCCACCTCGTGTTCGCGCCGCCGGTGGATGAGATGTACCCCGAACCGTTGGCCACCGGCGTGCTGGTGTCGGGTCTGAGCGCGTCGATGGAGGGTGCCTCGCGTCCCACCCACTTCGGCGGTGTCGCCACCGTGGTCACCAAGCTGTTCAGCATCGTCGGGCCGTGCCGCGCCTACTTCGGCGAGAAGGACTGGCAGCAGCTCGCCATCATCACCCGCCTGGCCCGAGACCTCTCGCTGCCCGTCGAGGTCGTTGGCTGTCCGATCGTGCGCGAGGCCGACGGCCTCGCCATGTCGAGCCGCAACGTCTACCTCACCCCGGCCGAACGAAGGGCCGCCACCGTGTTGCACCGGGCCCTGCTCGCCGGGGCGGAATCGATCCAGCGCGGCGAGCGATCCCCCGACGGCGTGCGCCACACCATCGGCGCCATCGTGGTCTCCGAGCCCCTGGCCGAGCTGGACTACGTCGAAGTGGTCGACGGCGTCACCCTCGAACGTCCGGCGGAGATCACCGGCGAGGTCCGTCTGTTGGTCGCCGCCCGTTTTGGCCGTCCCCGGTTGTTGGATAACCTTGGCGTGTCTGTCCCGCCGGGGTGATGCCCGGCTCCGCACGGTGACTGCGAGCGCAGCGCCAAGCCGAGGGGAGCGCGAGTGCGCCGTCGCATGATGAAGTCCAAGATCCATCGGGCCTGTGTCTCCGATGCCAACCTCCACTACGTGGGGTCGATCACGCTCGACACGGAGCTCATGGCGCTCGCCGACCTGCGCGAGTGGGAGCAGGTGGCCGTGGTCGACATCGACAACGGCGCCCGCCTCGAGACCTACGTCATCCCCGGTGGTCCTGGCGACGTGTGCCTCAACGGCGCCGCGGCACGCCTGGTGCAGCCCGGCGATCGCATCATCGTCATCAGCTACGCCGACTACGAGGACACCGAGCTCGACGACTACGAGCCCCGCGTCGTCCACGTCGACACGGCCAACCGGCCCATCAGCGAGGAGCTGGCCGCCGAGATCGCCCGCCGCCAGCACCCCGGACCGATCCGCTACACCGAGGTGCCGGCCGGGATGTCCCCCGGGTCGTCCTCCCGGTTGTCCGGCGAGCTCCCCGCGGAGCTGGTCGTCCTCGACGCCGAGCTCGACGGAACTCGCTGAGCGCAGCGCGCACAGCGGACCCCTCATGCCCGGCAAGACCTACGAGCTCGACCTGTTGGTGCTGGGCTCCGGCGTTGCCGGGCTGTCGGCCGCGGTGCGAGCCGCCGAGGTCCACGGCATGCGCGTGGGGGTGCTCACCAAAGGCGAGCTGTCTCAGGCGACCACCCGCTGGGCGCAGGGCGGCGTGGCCGCCGTGTTGCACGAGGACCCTGACTCCACCGACCTCCACCTGGCCGACACCCTCGCCGCGGGTGCCGGGCTCTGCGATGTCGATGCCGTGCGCGTGCTGGTCGACGAGGGGCCCGGCCGGGTCAACGAGCTGATCACCCTCGGCGCCATGTTCGACCGCGACGAGCACGGCCGGCTCGAGTTGGCCCGCGAGGGCGGCCACTCCATGGCCAGGGTCGTGCACGCCGGAGGCGCCGCCACCGGCATCGAGATCGAACGGGCGCTCGTCGAGGCCGTGCGCCACAGCGCGGCGGTCGTGCACGAGAACACCTTCGCCCTCGACCTCGTCATCGAGGACGGCGTGTGCCGGGGGGTCCACGCCGCCACGGTCGGCGTCGGCATCGAGCAGGTCCGCGCCCGCCACGTCCTGCTCGCCACGGGCGGTGCCGGCCAGCTGTTCGCCGTCACCACCAACCCGCTCGAGTCCACCGGCGACGGCATCGCCATGGCGCTGCGGGCCGGCGCGGCGGTGGCCGACATCGAGTTCGTGCAGTTCCACCCGACGGCGCTGCACCACCCGAGCATGCCGCGCCCGCTGCTCTCCGAGGCGCTGCGCGGCCACGGTGCGCTCATCCGCGA
Source organism: uncultured Rhabdothermincola sp. (assembly GCA_964485515.1). GTDB lineage: Bacteria > Actinomycetota > Acidimicrobiia > Acidimicrobiales > Acidimicrobilacustridaceae > CAZALT01. The sequence goes on from CAZALT010000051.1 coordinate 8,420, forward strand.
CACCACCGGCGAGCGGTTCGTCGACGAGCTGCTGCCGCGCGACGAGGTGTCCCGCGCCGAGACGCGTCGCATGCTCGAGCTGGGCGCCGACCACGTGTGGCTCGACGCCACCATGCTCGAAGGCTTCGACGTGCGGTTCCCGACCATCGCCCGGGCGTTGCGCACCGTCGGGCTGGACCCGGCGAAGGACTGGCTGCCCATCGCCCCCGCAGCCCACCACCTCTCCGGTGGTGTGGTCACCGACCTCGACGGCTGCTCCACCCTGCCGGGGCTGTGGGCGGCCGGCGAGGTCGCCTGCTCGGGCGTCCACGGCGCCAACCGACTGGCCAGCAACTCGCTGCTCGAAGGCATGGTGTTCGGCTTCCGGGTGGTCGAGGCGATCGAGTGCGATCAGACCACGGCCCAGGCCACCGGTGCCATGCGAGCCGTGCTCGACACCGACTCCGACGCAGCGGGCGTCATCGGCGGAATCGAGATCGCCGTCGAGGATCCCGTCAGGGAGTTCTCCGAACCGGCGCTGACCGCAGACATCGGCCACGACCTCGACGCGTCGCTCACCTCGTTGCAGCGGGCCATGACCACCGAAGCCGGCGTGCTCCGCTCGGCCGACTCCCTCGACCGGGTCCAGGCCCCCATCGACGCTGCGCTGGGCGTCTCGCTCAGCATCGGGCTCTCACCCCAGTCGACCGAGCTGTACAACCTCGCCACGGTCGGCGCGGCCATGGTCGAGTCCGCCCTCGTGCGCGAGGAGAGCCGCGGGGCGCACACCCGCACCGACTTCCCTGAACGCGACGACGACCGGTTCCGGGTCCGGCTGGTCCACGGCGGACCACCCGGCAAGGACGACACGTGACCACCTCGTTCCCACCTGACGATCTGGAGCGGGCCAACCCGCACCCCCCGCACCACGCCGTCGTCGACGTGGTCGGCCGGGCCATCGCCGAGGACCTCACCCCCCTGGGGGACCTCACCTCGTCGTTGCTGCCCGCCGACCTCCAGGCCACGGCCGCCTTCGTGCCCCGCTCCCCGGGGGTGCTCGCCGGACGGTGCTGCGCGGTCGAGGCCTTCACGCAGATCGACCCCACCGTCGGGGTCACGTGGACCGCCGACGACGGCGACCTCCTCGAACCCGGCATCGCGTTCGCCGTGGCGACTGGTCCGATCCGCTCGATCCTCACCGCCGAGCGCACCGCCCTCAACTTCCTCGGTCACCTGTCGGGCATCGCCACCGCCACCCACACCTACGCCCGGCTCCTGGCCGACGCCGGCTCGACCACCCGCGTGTGGGACACCCGCAAGACCACGCCGGGTCTGCGCTCGCTCGAGAAGGCCGCGGTCCGCGCCGGTGGGGGAGCCAACCACCGGGGCAACCTGTCCGACTGGATCCTGCTCAAGGACAACCACCTCGCCCTCATGGGCATCGACCGCGCCGTCGCCACCGCACGCGCCCAGTGGCCGGCACGCACTGTGCACGTCGAGTGCGACACCCTCGACCAGGTGCGCGCCGCCGTCGAGGCCGGAGCCGACGCGCTGCTCCTCGACAACATGAGCCCCGACACCGTCGAAGCAGCGGTGGGCATCGTCGAGGAGCACGAGGCGCAGACCGGGCGCCGGCGTCCCCTCCTTGAGGTGTCCGGGGGCATCACGCAGGCCACCATCGCGAGCTACGGCCTCCCCGGCATCGACTGCATCTCGGTCGGCGCCATCACCAACTCCGCACCTGTCCTCGACATCGGCCTCGACATCGGCCTCGACATCGGCGTCGAACCCCACGACTGACCGCCTGACCACAAGATCGAAAGAAGTCCCGTGCTCCTCGTCATCGACAGCGGCAACACCCAGACGGTCATCGGCCTCTACTCGCGAGAAGAAGACCCCGAGAACCGCAAGGCCGAGACCGGGCTGCTCGACCACTGGCGGGTCGCCACCCAGGCCGACCGCACCTCCGACGAGGTTGCCGTGCTGCTCGCCGGCCTCCTTTCGTTTCGTGGCTACTCGTTCGAAGACATCGCCGGCATCGCCGTGTCGTCGGGTGTTCCGCGGGTCACCGCGACGCTGCGCGACATGGCCGAGCGCCACCTCGACTTCGATCCCGTCGTCATCGAGCCCGGCGTCCGCACCGGCATCTCCATCCAGTACGAGAACCCCAAGGAAGTCGGGGCCGACCGCATCGCCAACGCCGTCGGCGCCTACGACCTGTACGGCGGTCCCACCATCGTCGCCGACTTCGGTACCGCCACCACGTGCGACGCCATCTCCGGTGCAGGCGCCTACCTCGGCGGTGCCATCGCCCCAGGCATCGAGATCAGCATGGACGCCCTCGTCGGCCGGGCATCAGCCCTCCGGGCCGTCGAGCTCAAAGAGCCCCGCAACGTGCTCGGCCGCAGCACGGTCGAATCCATCCAGTCGGGCGCAGTGTACGGCTTCGCCGCCCAGGTCGACGGCCTGTGCGACCGCATCGAGCAGGAGATCGGCGAGTGCACCATCGTGAGCACCGGTGGCCTCGCCGAGCTCATCACCCCGCTCTCCAGCCGCATCCAGCACATCGAACCCTGGCTCACCCTCCACGGCCTGCGTCTCGTCTACGAGAAGAACGCATAGGGGGCTTCGGGCTCGGGGATCTCGCTCCTGGATCGTGGCTGTCGATCTCCTCGGCAAAGCCGGTCACCGCCACTCGTCGTCTCGGTGACTGCTCGATCGGTGGTTGACTGGTGGGCATGTCTCGGGTGCTGATCACCGGTCTTGGTGGCGAGCTGGGGACAGCGCTTGCTCGCCGGCTGGAGCCCGACACGTCGATCGAGCGGATCGTCGGCGTCGACCTGTACCCGCCGCGGCGCCGGCTCCACCGATCCGAGTTCCACCGCATCGACCCTCGGGACGAGATCGGCATGCGCCGGATCATCGCCGACGAGGAGCCGACGGTGCTGGTGCACCTCGGGGTCTACGAACCGTACTCGCGCAGCAGCCCCGCATCGGCCCGCGAGCGCACCGAGGTCGGGACCAGCATCGCGATCGAGGCCGCCGTCGCCGCAGGGTCGCTCGACCACATCGTGCTGCGGTCGGGCATCGAGGTGTACGGCCGTGGCCGCGGCGCACCGCTGCGACCCGACGAGGTCGTCGAGCCCGCGCCCACGTGCGACTTCGGCCTGTTCATGCTCGATGCCGAGCAGGTGTGTCGCCAAGGCGGAGCCAAGGCCGACGTGCCGGTCACCGCGCTGCGCTTCGCCACCATCATGGGACCGCACGTGCCCAGCCCGCTCGGTCGGCTCCTGCGCCTGCCCGCCGTGCCGTTCGCCGCCCTGGGCGACCCGGCGTTCTCGGTGACCCACACCGACGACGTCGCCGGGTCCTTCGTCGCCGCCATCGGCGCCCGCTACGACGGTCCGGTCAACGTCGTCGGTCCCGGGGCCGTGACGGCGTCGCAGGCCGCCCGCCTCGGCGCCAGGGTGCCCGTGCCGGTGCTCGGACCCGCCGGCTGGCAAGCGGCCAAGGCGCTCTCGGAGCTCGTGGGTGCCCCCATACCCGACCACATCAAGGAGCTGCTGGTGCGAGGTCGAAGCGCCGACGGGTCGCTCGCCGCCGACGCCCTCGCCTACCAGCCGGTCTACAGCTCGCACCGGGTGGTCCACGACCTCTACGAGTGGGGCGACATCCAGTACCTGCCGACACCGAAGGCCGCGGCATGAACGAGCGAGGAGCGCCATGAGCGACGACAAGCCACCGACGTCAGAGGACGAGCTGCTCGACGCGCTCGATCCCGACCGTGGACGAACATCGTTGCTCGACGTCGTCACGCGCCGGGTCCGAGGGTCGTTCATCGTCGACGAGTGGGGCTTCGACCAGGACCTCGTCTCGGCCCTGGCCCCGCTCACGCACCTGCGGTGGAGCTTCGCCGTCGACGGCGCCGAGTACCTGCCCGACGCCGGCCCGGCGCTGGTGATGATCAACCAGCGCGTCGAACCGCTGTCGCCCATGCTCGCCGCGCTCGCGCTGCGCGACGTCACCCACCGGCCCGTTCGGTTCTCCGGTGTCCCCGACCTCGCCCCGATCGGTCCGGCCCTGCGCCGCATGGGCGGGGTCCACGACGGGCTCGACGACCTCCGCACGCTGCTCAACGGCGGCGAGATGGTGGTCCGGTCGTTCGCCGGGTCCTTGGCCGACGTCGTGGGGCTGGGCGATCCCGAGACCGGTCCACTGGGGGTCGCGCTCGCCCTCAGCGTGCCCGTCGTCCCCGTGCACCTCTCGGGTGCAGCGCTCGGCCGTCACCGTCGCCTGCTCGTCGGGGCGCCGATCGTCACGCGTCGTCGCTCGCGCCCCAAGCCCGCCCGCGGCTGGCACGACCCGCAGGGCGCCGCGGCGGCAGCGTCGACGTCGCCCGCATCGGCGGCGTCAGCCGACGGTCTCGCCGAGACGCTTCGTCGGCGCATGGTCCAGCTCGCCGACGCCCCCTGATCCCCGCCGCTCCACCGTCAGGACCCCCCGCATGCCGTTCGCCCGCTCCCCCGATGGCACTCGCATCAACTACGAGGTGTTCGGTGACCCTCGGGGCGAGCCGCTCCTGATGATCCAGGGTCTCGGTGCCGACAGCCGGGGCTGGATCCGCCAGCGCCGCGCCTTCGCCGCCCGGTACCGCTGCATCGCCTTCGACAACCGCTTCGTGGGGCGATCCGATTCCCCCGACATCGAGCTCACGCTCGAGGACATGGCCGGCGACGCCGTCGCGGTGCTCGACGCCCTCAACATCGGTGACGTCCACGTGCTGGGCGCGTCGATGGGCGGGATCGTGTCGCAGATCCTCGGCGTGACCCACCCCGAACGGGTCCGGTCCCTCCTGCTCGCCTGCACGTCGTGTCGCCACCACCAGTGGCGTCGCGACCTGCTCGCCGAGTGGGCCGACATCGCCACGGAGAAGGGCATGCGTGCCCTCGTCGACGCCGCATCGCTGTGGATGATCGGGCCCCGATCCCGGTTCCGGTTCTGGCCGGTCGTGGGCCTGCTGGGTCCGCTCGGCCTCCAGGTCACGCCCCAGCAGTTCGTGCAGCAGATCAACGCCATCCTCGACATCGACGAGTCGCTCGCCGGGGAGCTGGGCAAGATCGACGTGCCCACCATCGCCTTCGTGGGCACCCAGGACATCCTCACGCCGTTCGGCGACAGCGAGGAGATCGTCGAGCGCATCCCCGGCGCCGAGCTCGCCGCGGTGCGCGGCGCGGCGCACGGCTTCATGTTCGAGAACGCCAACGCCTTCAACCGCGTGGTCCTCGACTTCCTCGACCGCACGGTCGAGGGGAACGCAAGCACCAGCCTGGCGTCCTGACTGACGGTCACGTCCGACCTCTTGACCGCACCGCTGGTCCGCGGTGCTCCTCGACGCCGGTGGCCGGTACCCCTTGGGGTGGTCGCTACTCCTTGGGGGCGATCCAGAGGCCCGTGATGTAGGGCTTGGGCAAGAAGTTGCCGAAGCCGATGGCCCGGAACCAGTTGAGACCGCGGATGTTGTCGTTGCCGATGAGGGCATAGGGCGTGTTGAACAGCCAGATGTCGATGGCTTGCTTGTTGCGCTGCTCGATCAGCGAGGTGTAGGCCCGCTTGCGCACCTCGAAGTCCTGCGACGTGCGGCCCTGGTCGAGGGCGGCCTCGGTGATGTCGTCGAAGTACTGGCTGAAGTTGATGACGATGTCGCCGTCGGCGTTCTCCGCCGACCAGAACACGTAGTTCGAGTCGGGATCCGGGTAGGCGTAGTTGCGGTAGTAGGCGGCCTGGAAGTCGGTTCCGATGAGCAGGCCGATGAGCTGCTCCTGCTTGATGGTGTCGATGTCGGCCTTGATGCCGACCGCGGCCCACTGCTCGGCGAGCGCCTGCATGATGAGCAGGTCCTCGGTGTTGGCCAGACCGGTCAGGGTGAAGGCGATGGACTCGACGGGTGTGCCCGCCGCATCCATGTCGGCCTTGTAGCGCGCGATCTCCTCCTGGGCCTTGGCGGGGTCGTAGAGCGGGTAGCCCGTCTGGTCCGGGGCCAGGCCGCCCCACACCGAGGTCTCCTCGAAGGCCGACGTGTCGACGTGGAGCTCCTCGCCGCCGCCGGCGAGCTCGGCGATCGTGATCCGATCGGTCGCGAACGCCAGCGCCCGGCGAGCGTGCACGTTGTCGAACGGCGCCTTGCGGGTCTGCGTCATGACGAACGACTGCTCGGAGTCGTAGTCGGTGACCACCTGGTAGTCGGCCCGCAGCTTGGCGACGTCGGTCGCACGGGTGGTGAGGATCAGGTCGACGTCGCCGGCCTCGAGCGCCTGGGAGCGCTGCAGCGCGTCGGGGATGGGCCTGAACTCCATCGAGTCGAGGAACGGGCCGTTCGCCTGGCCGAGCGGGATCGCCGCCTCCTCGCAGAGCGCCACGATGTCCTCGGCGGGGTTCTCCACCGCGCAGGGGCCGCCCCAGTAGTCCTCGAAGCGGTTGACCCGCAGGTAGCGGTCCTTCTCCCACTTGGTGAAGGTGAAGGCACCGGTGCCGACCGGGTTGGACGAGCTGTTGGGGTCGGCGATCATCGACGGCGCCATCATCAGGCCGCTCGGGCCGGCCAGGTTGCTGAGCATCGCGCTCCACGGGTGGGTGAGCTCGATCGAGACCGTGAGATCGCCGGTCGCCGTGATCGACTCGAAGGACCCGCCGACCGCCACGGAGGCCAGTCCCTGTTCGAACGAGTAGTTGAGGCTGGCGGCAACCGCGGCCGCGTCGACCGGGCTGCCGTCCTGGAACAGGATCCCCGGACGGACCTTGATGGTCCACTCGGACGCGTCTTCGTTCGGCTCGGCGCTCTCGGCCAACCACGGGACCACTGAGCCCTCACCGTCGAACACGAACAGCGGCTCGAGGAACGATGAGCCGACGAAGTTGCCGGCGTCGGCCCACTGGTTGCCGGCAGGGTTCCAACCGTCGGTCTCGGCGGTGACCCCCATGGTGACCTTGCCCCCGTCGACCGGGACGCCCTCGTTGGTGACCTCGGCGTTGCCGACCGCGACGGTTGGCGTGTCGCCGTCGTCGATGGTCTCGTCAGACCCGTCGCCGCACGCGCCGAGCAGGAGTGTACCGGTCACGGCGAAGGCGGCCAGGTGCACGACCCGCTTGCCCACGTGACCTCGCTGATGCATCGACATGGCTCCGTCCCCCAGACGTGTGGTCGCTGGGGCGCGCTCCGCGGCCCAGCGGGTTCTCCGTCCACCCAGTCGGCAGCACGGGAAGAGGGCTTGAGCGCCCTCGCGAAGATGGGCCGTTCGACCCAACTTGCCGGGTGCCGGGGATCAGGTGCCGGGACGGTCGAAGGTGTGGTCGTCGCCGAACTCGTCGGTGTTGGCCAGCGGGAACGGCTCCGAAGGGAGGCCCTCTTCGGAGCGGATGACCTGGATGACCGAGTTGATGAGCGCCAGGTGGGTGAACGCCTGGGGGAAGTTCCCGAGATGCCGGCCGCTGTGCGGATCGATCTCCTCGGCGTAGAGATGCAGGTCGCTGGCGAACGAGAGGAGCTTCTCGCACAGCTTGCGGGCCCGGCCGAGCTCGCCGATCGACACCAACGCCGACACGAGCCAGAACGAGCAGATGGTGAAGCTGCCCTCCTCGCCCGTGAGACCGTCGTCGGTCTGGTCGTTGATGTAGCGCAGCACCATGTCGTCGACGGTCAGCTCCTCGGCGATGGCGTTGACCGTCGCGATGATGCGGGGATCCTCGGCGGGGAGGAACCCGAGCAGCGGCATGAGCAGCAGCGACGCATCGAGGGCCTTCGTGTCGTAGTGCTGGGTGAAAACCCCTCGCTCGTCGAGGGCGTTGTCGATGATGTCGTCCTTGATCTCGTTGGCGATGGCCTGCCACTCCTCGGAGAGCGCGTACTCGTCGCGGATGCGAGCAAGGCGGGCGCCCCGGTCGAGGGCGACCCAGCACATGAGCTTCGACGAGGTGAAGTGCTGGGCGCCGCCCCGCACCTCCCAGATGCCCTGGTCGGGTTCGCCCCAGTGCTTGATGGCGAGCTCGACCTGGCGTTTGAGGATGGGCCACAGGCGCTCGTCGAGGCGGTCGGACGACCTGGTGTGCAGGTACACCGAGTCGAGCACCGCACCCCAGATGTCGTGCTGGCGCTGGTCGTAGGCGCCGTTGCCCACGCGCACGGGTTGGGCACCCTCGTAGCCGTGGAGGTGATCGAGGATCCGCTCGGTCAGCTCGGCCTCGCCGTCGACGCCGTACATGATCTGCAGCTCGTTGTCGCGCTCGGCCAGATCCGCGATGAAGAAGAAGAAGTCGTCGGCCTCCCAGTTGAATCCGAGCGTGTAGAGCCCCCACAGGGCAAAGGTGGAGTCGCGGATCCACGAGAACCGGTAGTCCCAGTTGCGCTCACCGCCAGGCGTCTCGGGCAGCGACGTGGTGGCAGCCGCGACGAGCGCGCCGCTCGGGGCGAACGTGAGTCCCTTGAGGGTGAGCGCGCTGCGCTCCAGGTACGAGCGCCAGGGGTGGTCGGGGAAATTGCCCCGGGCCAACCAGTGCTGCCAGTGGTGCGCGGTCCACACCAGACGCTCGTAGGCCTCGTCGCTCGTGTAGGGCGGAGCGTGCTCGCTCCAGGACAGCGCGACGAACCGGCACTCACCCTCTTTGAGGAGGGTGCGAGCGGTGGCGCGCCCGCCCTCGAAGCCCAGGCGCATGTCGGTGGTGAGGGCCAGCTCGAGGCCGACCTCCTTGGTCCGGGCCACGCCCTGGTGGTAGCCGCGGTCGGTGTAGTTCCACGTGGCGGGCAGACGTCCGTAGTCGAACTTCGGCTCGCAATCGAGGGAGACCTGCACCTCGCCGTTGACGCAGCGCACGGTGCGCAGCAGCACGTGGTCGGCGTCGTAGTCGGTGGGCGCCCGGCGATGGGTGTGCGACAGCTCCTCGTCGTGATGCCACGGCCCGACGAGCAGGACGTCGCGCACGATGATCCAACCGGTGCTCGTGCTCCAGCTCGTCTCGACGACCATGGTGCCGGGCAGGTAGCGACGGGCGGCGGGCACCTGCACGTCGGACGGCCCCAGGCGGAACCCTCCCCCGTGGCGGTCGAGCAGCGTGGTGAACACGCTGGGGGAGTCCATGCGCGGCAGGCACAGCCACTCGACGTTGCCGCTCGGCGCGACCAGCGCCGTCGTCTCGCAGTCGGAGAGGAAGGCGTAGTCGGCGATGGGCGGGAACGTCGAGTGGACGTACGGCGTCGTCGGCGGTGGGGGAACCGTCATCCGGCAAGTGTTCCATGCAGTAGCACTACCGTCACGCACACGATCGACGTGGGGGGACCGATGGAGAAGGTCGACTACCTGGTGTGGCGCGACGAGGACGTCGAGGTCACCGAGTACCGCTCGCTTCTGCTCGAGCAGGCCGCCCCGGCGATCGCCGCGTCGTCGGGCGTCCGGTCGTTGGTCGTGTACCTCGCCGACACCGACGCTGATGTGCCGGAGCCCACGCTGCTCATGGGTCGCGCCGGGGAGCTGGCCGCGGTCGTCTCGCTCTGGATCGACTCGTACGACGACCGCGGACCGATCGAGGACGCGCTCGCTGCGGTGTCGGGTTCGTTCGACGGCTACCTGGTCACCGAGTCCGTGCCCCAGCCGAGAGACGTCCGAGACTGGCCCGACGGTCGTCAGAGCCCGGGCATCACGCACTTCACGTGGTTCCCCAAGCCCGGCCGACTCAGCGACGCCGAGTTCTACCAGGGGTGGCACGAGATCCACACGCCGGCGTCGGCCGTCCTGCACCCGCTGCGGTGGTCCTACGTGCGCGATGCCGCGGTGCGCCCGGTCACCGCGGGCTCCCCGCCCCTGGGCGCCATCGTGTTCGAGTCGTTCCGTCGGCTCGACGACTACACCGATCCCGATCGCCTCTACGGCTCACCCGAGGCGCTGGCCGAGACGATGGAGCACCTGCCGCTCTACGCCGACTTCGAGGACCTGAGCTCCCGCCCCCTGCACGAGGTGATCGTCAAGAGCTGGTGACGAGGTCGTCGCTGATCGCGGGGGAGGGGCGGAGCCCCAGGAACGGGGGGCTGGAGGGGCCGTGCCCCTCGCGTCGACCGAGGAGCTTGCTCCGTCGACCGAGGAGCTTGCTCCGAGGAGACCAAGATGTGTGCGGCGGAGCCACCCATCTTGAAAACTCGCTCGGACTGAGCGATCGCCGCGAGCTCAGTTCAAGCGAAGAAGATGATCCGCGGCGCCGAGGATGGCTTGGCCCGCCTCGGTGTCGGCCAGCGGGCCGAGGGCCTGGTTGGCATCGTCGACGAAGGTGCGGGCCGTGGCCATGGCGCCGTCGACCTCGGGGCTGGACCGGACGATCTCGAGGGCGGTGGCCACCTGGTCGGCTTCGAGCGGTGCGCCGAGCATGGACTTGAGCTCGACCGCCTCGGCGGTGTCGCTGGCCAGGATGCGGATGACCGGCAGCGTGTAGACGCCCTCGACGAGGTCGTGGCCCGCCGGCTTGCCCAGCTGCTCGTCGGTGGAGGTGACGTCGAGCACGTCGTCGACGATCTGGAACGCCATGCCGTAGCCGTGTCCGAAGGTCGTCAGATCGTCGATCTGCTGCGGGGTCATGCCGCCGACGATGCCGCCGATGCGGCATGCCGTGGCGAACAGCGCAGCGGTCTTGCCCCCGATGGAGGCGAGGTAGTCGGCCTCGGTGCGGGTGGGATCGAACATGCGCTGCAGCTCAAGGACCTGGCCCTCGCACAGCCGGCCGATGGTCGACGCGAGCAGGCCGGCGACCTCGGTGCCGAGCGACGCCGCGATCTCCGAAGCCTTGGCCAGGAGGAAGTCGCCGGCCAGGATGGCGGTGAGGTTGGTCCAGCGAGCGTTGACGCTCTCGACCGTGCGGCGGGTGGTGGCCTCGTCCATGACGTCGTCGTGGTAGAGCGAGCCGAGGTGCACGAGCTCGACGGACACCGCCCCCATGACGACGTCGTCGGTCGTCGACGCCAGCGCGTCGGTCGACGTCGCGGCTGCCCCGAGGCAGAACGCCGGCCGGCCCCGCTTGCCGCCTGCTTCGATGAGGTGGCTCGCCACCTCGGTCAGGAACGGATCGGACGTGCGCACCGACGCGCGCAGAGCGTCTTCGACCCGGGCCAGATCAGCCTGCATGACCGGAGGATGGAGGAGCGGGCTGGAGGTGGCCACGCCCGCACGTTAGGCGGCGCTCGGCACATCTCGAAAACGGGGCTCGTGGTGAACGGTCGATGGGGACGTCGCCCGTTCTGGCTGGACACATACGCCACATGGCCCCGGTCTTCCCAGCCAGTTCGCCGGCGCCGCCGCCGTGCGTTGGTCCAGCCCACCGATACACTCGATCCACTATCCCTCGCATGGGAGGCAGTTCCCTTGTTCGAAAGATTCACTGACCGGGCTCGCCGGGTCGTCGTGTTGGCGCAGGAAGAAGCGCGCCTGCTCAACCACAACTACATCGGCACCGAGCACATCCTGCTCGGCCTCATCCACGAGGGTGAGGGCGTCGCGGCGAAGGCGCTCGAGTCCCTCGGCATCTCGCTCGAGGCCGTCCGGTCACAGGTGGAGGAGATCATCGGCCAGGGCGGCTCGTCGCCCAGCGGTCACATCCCCTTCACCCCGCGGGCCAAGAAGGTCCTTGAGCTGTCGCTGCGGGAAGCGCTCCAGCTCGGCCACAACTACATCGGCACCGAGCACATCCTGCTCGGCCTCATCCG
>CAZALT010000052.1:0-19816 GCA_964485515.1 uncultured Rhabdothermincola sp.
GATCCAGCTCGAACGGATTCGGCCACGGAGCCGTCGCGTCGCTGGGCGCCTGTGCCGCGGCTGCCCGAGTGCCCGAGGCTGTCTGAGCGCTCGCGGGTTGCGCGATCGCTTCGCCACCGATCGCTGCCTTCAGCCTGGGACGTGGGACGCCAGCCAGGTTCGCCAGCGGTCGTTGCGGTCGTCGTCGTCGATGAGGGGGCACGAGGCGCAGTAGCGCTCCGGGCCTTCGCCGGCCCCGGGCGCCTTGTAGATCATGCAGCAGGTGCCCCGGCGGCAGAAGAGGGTATGGCCTCGTGCCCACGTGAGGTCGACGACCGTCGGGCGCACCTTGAGCAGTGGCTGGCGGGCCGCGATCGCGTCGATGATCTCGCCGGTGGTCGCCGCCACGGCGCGCTGGGCGTCGTCGGTGCCGTCGAAGCGGCGGGTGGTCCACAGCATGGAGGTCAGCAGGTCGTCGGCGAGCGAGCCCCACATCCCTCGCACGCCGTAGGGCGCGACGGTGCGGATGGCGGTGAACAGCGGATCGAGGGTGGCCACCACAGCTCCGGCGAAGGAGCCGACCAGCGCGGCCCGATCTGGAATGGGCTCCGCGTCTCGATGGCCGTCGCCGGCTGACCCCGTGACGCACCGGTACGAGGGCCGCTCGAAGGCGATCCGGTCGTAGTACCGCCCGCCCTCGCTTCGTCGGATCCAGAGGTTCTCACCGGAGACCTCGGGCACGACGCCCTCGAACACGAGGAGCATCGCGGTGGGTATGGCGACGCACGATCCGAGGCCGCTGGCCAGCTCGGACGCGGTCACGTCCCGGGGACGGACCCCGTCCCTCGTCCGTCCGGCGATCCACGCCAGCTCGGTCTCGATCGCGCCCGGCGTGCCGAGAGCGTCGAGTCGGAACCAGCCTGCCCCGGGGTCCGGCGCGCCCAGCTCGAGGACCTGGTTCGCATCCCGTTGGGCGATGCCCGCCGCTGCCCACGCCAACGGGTGGTCCGTCACGTTCACCGGTCCATCGCTATCGCCATCACCATCACGCCATGATTCCCGTTCTGGCGTGTGGTTTGCGCGCTGGGCGCGCAAGATCGACGCAATTTGGGTCTGCCGGGGCCGCACGACCCTTCGTCCAGATACCCCGTATGGGTATGCTCCATCCGACCGATGTGGCTTCGGGCCACGTCACGGAGGTGCGCGATGCGTGGGTACACGCTCGACAAGGACGACTACCTCAAGCGGCTGCGGCGCATCGAGGGCCAGGTGCGCGGCTTGCAACGGCTCATCGAGGAGGACACGTACTGCATCGACGTGCTCACGCAGGTCAGCGCGGTCACCAAAGCGCTCGAGAGCGTCGCGGTGGGCCTGCTCGACGAGCACGTGCGTCACTGCGTGCGAGACGCGGCGCTCGGCGACGACGTGGAGCACGCCGACGAGATGATCAGCGAGGCCATGAAGGCCATCGAGCGCCTGGTCAAGAGCTGATCGCCGCGCCAGACGGCGCCAGACGGCGCCAGGCGCCCGGAGTGGGCCTCACGCCGGTCAGGCGATGCCGCCCGACGTGCGATGGGGACGGTCGTCAGGCGATGGCGAGCTTGACGACGAGGTAGGCGGCGAGACCGACCATGAGGACACCGAACGCGCCCTGGAGACGGTGGGTCGGGAGCCGAGGGGCGAGACGACCCCCGAGGTAGGTGGCCGGGACCAGTCCGATGGCGAAGGGGATGGCGACCAACCACGCCAGCTCGCCCACGAGGATGTGCGTGGCGAGGATGGGGATGGTGAGCACGGTCGCCACGACCAGGCTGGTCCCGGCCGCGACGTCGCGGTCGAGGCCGAGCATCAACAAGAAGAGCGGCACGAGGAGGAATCCACCGGCGTTGGCGAGCAGACCAGAGGCGAAGCCGACGAGGACGGCCATGGTGGGCACGAACAGCGGAGCGGTCCGCCGGGCGAGGTGCACGTTCGCCGCGGCGAGGTCTCGCTCGGCATCAGGGGTGCGGAGCGTGTTGGCCGTGCGGTGCGTCTCGACGACGATGCGCACGCCGACCACGAAGGCGATGCCGGCGGACGCCAGCACGAGGACCGTCCCCCCGAGCCATTGGCTCACGAACGCGCCGACGACGGCGGCGGGCAGGGCCGAGGCGATGACCCGCACGGCAAGGGGGCGATCGACGCGGCCTGAACGGTGGTAGGACCACGCGCCGGCTGCGGATCCAGGGAGCAGGGCGGGCAGGGGACCGACGACGGCAGCCATGCCGGGCACGCCCATCAAGGCGAGGGCGGGCGTGGCGAACGCCGATCCGACGCCGAAGATCCCGTAGAGGAGTCCGACGAGAGCTCCGGCGGCGACGATCAGAGGTGGCATCACCCCATTTCGCGCCATCCCGGGAGATAAGTCCAACGCATGTTGTCAATGAACTCCATAAGCTAACCATATGGACGTTCGTCAACTCGAGTACGTCGTCGCCGTGGTCGACCACGGGGGCTTCACCGCCGCGGCGCACGCGCTGCACGTCTCGCAGCCGGCGTTGTCCCAGGCGGTCGCCGCGCTCGAGGCCGATCTCGGCGTCGTGCTCTTCGACCGCTTGGGTCGCACCGTGCAGCTCACGGCGGCGGGGGAGTCGCTTCTCGCTCCGGCCCGTCAGGTGATCCACGACCTGGAGCTGGCGCGGGCCGCGGTCGACGATGCCGCGTCGCTGCGGCGGGGCCACCTCGACCTCGTCTGCCTCCCGACGATGGCCGTGCACCCGGTGGCACGATTCGTGGGCGAGTTTCGGCTCCGTCACCCCGGCGTCGTGGTTCGCCTCACACAACCGGAAGGCCTCGTGGACCTGCTCGCCGAGCTCCGCTCCGGCGCCAGCGAGGTCGGGTTCACCGAGCTGCCCGTGCGTGGGGACGGGCTCGAATCGTTCGAGATCGGCCGCCACGACTACGTCGCGCTCCTGCCCCCGGGCTTCGTCGAACGGGGCACGAAGGTCTCCGTCAAGAAGCTGGCCGGTCTGCCCCTCATCACGACGCCGGTCGGCACGTCGTCGCGGCGCCTGCTCGACGAGGCGCTCAGCGACGCGGGCCTCGAACCGACGATCGCGGTCGAGACCGACCACCGCGAAACGATCGTGCCGCTCGTGCTCGCCGGGGCCGGAGCTGCGGTGCTGCCCCGTCCGCTGGCGGCCGACGCCGAACGGCAGGGCGCGGTCGTCAAGGTCATCGCTCCCGCCATCAGCCGTCGTGTTGGCGTCGTGTGGCGATCAGGGCCGGTGTCTCCCGCCGCCCAGGTGCTGCTGCGGTTGGCCGGCGTCGACGAGATCACCGCCCCGGCGGTGGCGACCAAGGCGCGCCCGCGCCCGCGGCGACGGTGATCGAGGGCTCAGCCCCCGAGAGCACTAGCCAGGGACGGGGTCGAGGCCTCGCAAGCCGGCCCAGGCCAGCTGCGCCACGCCGTCGGCCAACCGGTCGGCCGAGAGCTCGAGGTCGTTGGTGAGCCAGTGGCGGCACGTCGTCTCGGCCAGCCCGACGACGCCGTAGGCGAGCAGGCGACGATGCTCGACGTCGAGGCCTTCGACGACGATGAGCTCGGCGATGTAGTCGGCGATGTCGGACTCGACGCGCTGCGCCTCAGCGATGAAGTCGGGATCGCGTCGGGTGTCGCCGACGAACAGCACCGCGAAGCTGAGCGGTGACTCGCCGACCCACCGGAAGTACGCCGAGATGCCCATCTCGACCTGTTCGCGGGGGGTCGAGGCCGCGGCCACGCCCTTGGCCACCTCGGCGCGCAACCGATCGCCGACATCGCGGAGCACTTCGAGATAGAGGTCGCGCTTGGACGAGAAGTGCTGGTAGAGCACCGGCTTGGTGACCCCGGCTGCGTCAGCGATGTCGTTCATCGACGCGAGGTGGAACCCTTGCTCGCCGAACACCCGCAACGCGGCGTCGAGCAGTTGCGCGCGGCGTTGCGCGGCGGGAAGGCGGACGGTACGAGCGGGGGCGAGGTCGGACATGTTGCGATGAGCCTAACGACCGCACCTGTTGCTCACGCCGTCACCCCCGCCACCCTCCGATGGCCGCCATCCCGGCCACCATCCGATGGTCACCGGCGGGTCGAGGCGCGAACGTCATCACGACTGCCGGCCGGGGTCGGCGTCGTCTCGCACCGCCGCCTTCACCATGTACAGGAGGAGCATGGACGGGGCAAGGAAGATGGAGCCGGCGACGAGACCGATCTCGACCGTGACGATGATCGGGGTGCTGAAGTCACCGAAGAACCCGACGAAGAACGCCACGAGCGCGATGGCGTAGAGCACGTACCCCACGCGGCAGCCCGCCTTGGCGGCGGCGTTCCACTTGGCGCGTCGCACGAGGATCGGGTCCGACGGAGGGGGTCCGCCCGGAGCTGCATCGGAGGTGGGGGTCACGGCAACCAGCCTGCCTCAGCCAGGAGCGCTTCGAGACGCCGGCGCATCGCCTCGATCGACAGGTGCTCGGCAACCACGGTCCGGTTGCGGTCGAGTAGCTCGGGCTCAGGGCTGTGCAGCCACGCCTCGAGCGGGGCGAGATCATCGGCATCGAACCACTCGAAGCCGAGGGCGCGGAGCTCGGCACCGACCGGATAGGGGCCGACGACGACGGGGCGACCGTGCAGCGACGCCTCGACGGGCGGATTGCCGAACCCCTCCCAGGTCGAGGGGTACACGACGAGGTCCGCTGCGGCGTAGAGGTCGGCGAGCACCTGGGCGGGCCGATGGATGACGGGGCACGGCGGCGCGGCGAGCAGACCCTCGAGCGTGGGCGCGTAGCCCTCTTCGGCCGGACCGGTCAGCCAGTAGGTGCCACCGAGTCGGGCGGTCACGTCCAACGCGACGGGGATCGCCTTGCGCTCGATGGCGCGCACGGGGTGGGCGACGAGCAACGTGTCGTCGGCGGCGCCGAGCTCGCGGCGGGTGGTCACCCGGTCACCCGCGGGCTGGTGCACGTCGAAGCCGTTGTAGATCGTGGTGGCCGTGAACCCTCGCTGGGCGAGCTCGTGGCGCGTGAGGTCGTTGATCGCCACGTGGCGCCACGCCGGGTCATCGACCGGCAGGGCATCGATGTGCTGGTAGCGCACCCGTTGCCACGGGGGATCGTGGTGGTGCAGCAAGGCAGCACGGCCGCGCAGCACCCGGGCCACCGCATCCGAGGCGGGTAGGTTCATCGGGATCGTGAGCAGGTTCTCCACCACCACGAGGTCGACGTCGCGGAGCGCCTGGTCCAGGAGGGCTGCCAGCGCGTCGACGTCCTGGTCGGCAGGGGCATCGAGGGCGAGGCCGGGCACGAGCCGGTCGACCGGGCCGTCGCCCGCCACGGTGATCACGGCGAACCCGAAGGACCGGAACGCGTCGATCCACGTGTCGGCCACGATGGACACGCCGTCGGTGAGACCGAGGCGGAACGAGAGGAAGGCGCAGGTGGGCGCGTCGGCCAGCATGAGGAGGATGAGGAGTCGATGAGCGCAGGAGGCGAGGGCGGTGCGCCGGGTGACCGCACGCTACCGGTCGATCTGGAGGCCGCGTGTCGGTCCGTGCTCGAGGAGAACTGGTACGAGGCGGGGTACACCGTCCCGAACCGGTCGACCTACCCCTACCAGTGGCTCTGGGACTCGTGCTTCCACGCCCTCGTGTGGGCACGACTGGGCGAGGTCGACCGTGCCCGCCGCGAGCTGCGCCATCTGTTCCGAACCCAGGACGCGGCCGGGTTCGTGCCCCACGTCGACTACGAGTTCGATCCGAGGGCGCAGGCGGCCTTCTGGGGTCGTGCGGGGTCGTCGTCGATCACGCAGCCACCGCTGTACGGACACACGATCGCGGAGCTCGTCCGCTCCGGGGTCGACGTGCCGGCCGACCTCATCGACCATGCGCGGGCCGGTCTGCGGTTCCTCATCGACGACCGGGCTCGGGACGAGGCCTCGGGGCTGGTCACGATCGTGCATCCGTGGGAGTCCGGAGCCGACGACAGCCCTCGGTGGGATCACTGGGCGGGCGCCACGTTCGAGCTCGCCCGCTGGTACGACCGCAAGGGCGAGCTCGTGGCGTCGATCGGGCGATCGGCGCAAGGGTCACCCATCGACAACCCCGACTTCGGTGCGGCACCGGCGGGGTTCAACGCCCTCGTCGCCTTCAGCGCCTTCGAGCTCTGTTCGGTGATCGACGACGACCACCTCGCCTCGGGTGCCGCGGCCATCACGACGGCACTCGACGATCGGTGGGATGACCGCCTCGGCACCTGGGTGGACGCCGGTCCCTCCTCGGCGGCATCGGGGCGGATCCGGACGCTCGAAGGGCTGCTCCCGTTGCTCGTCGAGGGCGATGACCGCCGTGTCGATCGCGTCGTCACCGAACTCGTCGATCCTGAAGCGTACGGCGCACCGTACGGACCACGTGGGGTGCATCGCGGCGAGGCGGTCTACGGCGAGGACACCTACTGGCGCGGCCCGGCATGGCCTCAGCTCTCCTACCTCCTGTGGATCGCGGCGGTGCGACACGGCCGCGTCGATGCTGCGGACCGCTTGGGTCGGGCCCTCGTCGACGGAGCCGCGAGGTCCGGGTTCGCCGAGTACTGGAACGCCGACACGGGCTCAGGGCTCGGCGCCCGACCTCAGTCGTGGGCGACCCTCGCGCTCCTCGCCGCCGGAGGGCCGCGGACGGGGTGACCGACGAGCAGAGCTCAGCGATCGGGTTCGGCTCGACCCATCAGCGCGGCGAAGGGCCCGATGAGCAACCACGACCACCTTCGGTGCGCCGGCGGCCGCGCTCATCGGCCCGGGTGTGCGCTAGAAGCGATTGAGGTGCGGTTCGCCGGCGAAGAAGAACTCGCTGGTGCGAACGAGCCGGTCCTGATCGGACTCCGGCTCGGTTGCCGCGTCGTCGTCCTGGTAGCGGGTGACGAACGGGGCCTCGTCGCCAGGAGGGGCCGGGGCCGGTTCAGCAGGTGCGATGCGCTCGGTCCTGGGCCGTTCGGCGAACAGCGCGGCGGCTGCCTCCCGGTCGGCGGAGGTGATGTGCACCTCGCCCGACAGGTCACGGGTGAGCGCGAGGTGGTTGCGGGGATCGGGGACGGCTTCGACGATGGACCAGAGGGCGGCCTCGGCACCGGTGGGGAGAGCCGCGCCGACCTTGCGCTCGTGGAGCACGAGGTGCGGAAGGTGGATCCCCCGGTGGCTGAGACCGAGCGAGACGACGATCACGATCGACGCGGCGAGGACCACGAAGACGACGATGCCGGTGAGGAGGGGATTCAGTTCTCCGAACACGACAGAAAAACCTAGGGGCGAAGTTCGGTGAGGGGGTGGATGATGCCGCCACGCCTGTCCGTGCCGGCCTCCCGCCCCGCCTGTGCCGGTCGCTAAGGTCTGCCGACGTGAGCACCGGCCAAGGGTCCAGCCAGGAATTGATCGTCGAGCGCGACGGTGCGGTGGCGACGGTCACCCTGCATCGCCCCGAGCGCCGCAACGCGCTGTCGTGGGCGCTGGTGGGTGAGCTCCGCGCCGCCGTCGCCGAGCTGCGCGACGACGACCGGGTGCGGGTCGTGGTCCTCACCGGATCGGGCACCAAGGCGTTCTGCGCCGGAGCGGATCTCGAAGGCATGGGCGGCGCCGACCCTGCGGGTGCCGCCGATCGCCACGAGGGCCGTGGTCGCCTCGCCGCGTTGTTCGAGGATCTGTGGGCCCTCGGCAAGCCGACGATCGCCAAGGTCCGGGGCTTCGCCCTGGCCGGGGGCATGGGCCTCGCACTCTCCTGCGATCTGGTCATCGCCTCCGACGACGCGGTCTTCGGCACGCCCGAGATCGATGTGGGGCTGTGGCCGTTCATGATCGGCGTTCCGCTCAACCGATCCATGCCGCCCAAGAAGGCGTTGGAGCTGATGATGACGGGACGCCGGGTCGATGCCGCCGAGGCCGACCGGTTGGGCTTCGTCACCCGGGTGGTGCCCGCCGCCGACCTCGACGCCGAGGTCGCCCAGCTCGCCGCCACGCTGGCCTCGAAGCCGCCCGGAGCCATGAGGGCCGGTCGGGACGCGTTCTACGACACCTGGGACCTCCCGGCAGAGCAGGCCCTGGCCCGGCTCCACCCACTCCTCTCGGCCACCGCCGAGGGCGACGAGGCCGCCGAGGGCATCGCCGCGTTCCTCGAGAAGCGACCGCCCGCCTGGAGGCAGGCGTGATCCACCTCGACGACCGGGGGGCGATCGCCGTGGTGACGATCGACCGACCCGAGCGCCGCAACGCCCTCGATCACGACGCGCTCGCCGGATTCGAGGCGGTGCTCGACGTCATCGAGGCGGGCTCGTCCCGAGCGGTCGTGCTGACCGGGGCGGAGGGCAACTTCTGCAGCGGGGCCGACATCTCCGGCGTCGAGGACCCCGCCTTCGTCGAGCGCCTCGGGCGGGTCCTGCGCCGGATCCGGGTGCTGCCCATGCCGACGATCGCCGCGGTCGACGGCTTCTGCCTCGGCGCAGGTGCCCAGCTGGCAGTCGCGTGCGACCTGCGCACGGCGACCGAGCTCAGCCGCTTCGGGGTGCCCGCGGGCAAGCTCGGCGTGCAGATCGACTGGTGGACCGTCGAACGGATCGCATCGGCGATGGGCCAGGGTGCGGCCCGGGAGCTCCTGCTCACCGCCGACCAGATGACGGGCGAGCGCGCCTACTCGCTCGGTCTCGTGCAGCGTCTGGGCGACCTCGATGCGGCCATCGGATGGGCCGAGCGCGTCGCCTCGTTGGCGCCCCTCACGGTGCAGGGGCTGAAGACGGGGCTGAACGCAGTCGAAGCCGTGGGCGCCGAGGTTCCGTCGGCGTATCGCGAGGGCTTCGATCGCGCCTGGGCCAGCGCGGACCTCCAAGAAGGCCTCGCCGCGTTCCACGACCGTCGCCCACCGGAGTTCCGCGGCAGCTGACGCCCGCCACCGGCCCGAATCGCGTGGCCGGCCCGAATGGCCTGGTTCACGCGGCGATCGGCGGCCAGGGCGTCGCCCCCGGCTGTGATCAGCGTGACGAGCCGGCCAGCGAGCCGGCCGACCGGTCCGAGCCGGGTACGTACAGCGTGCAGGCGAACGGTTGCGGTCCGCTGCCCCATTCGCGTTCGACGGTGGTCCAGAAGTGGACCTCGATCTCGGACAGCTCGTACCGCTGGCCGACGTAGCCATCGAAGTTCCTGGTGCAGTTCTGGTTGGCGAAGTCCTCGAGGGCCTGCTCGCCCGGATAGACGCCGTAGACGTTCTCGAAGGACTGCACGTCGAAGACCTCGTAGCGGTGCGGCAAGGTGCAGTCGATCAGCAGCACGATGTCGACCGGGCCGGTGCTGCCTTCCGATTCGAGCCGGCGCAGGTCGAAGCAGTCGCCGACCTCGGGCTCGTAGACGAAGATCTGCTCGCCGCCTTCGATGGGCACCTCGGTGGTCGTCGTGGTCTCGACCGGGATCTCGGAGGTCGTCGTGGTGGCCGCCGTTCCACCGTCGTCGCCGGAGCACCCGGTTGCGACCAACGCGACCAACGCGACCAGCGTGGCCAGCGCAACGGCGAACACGGTCGAGGTCCCCCGTCGTGGGCTCGACGTCAGCCACGATCCCGACATCACAACGGTCCCGACATCACAACGGTCCCGACATCACCACGATCCCGGCATCAGTAGGCGCCGGGGAGCAGTTGGTTGATGAAGTCGAACGACAAGAACAGCAGCACGACGAAGAACGGGAGGGCGATCGCGTAGGCGGGCCACCTCCACCGCTTGTTGCGGTGACCGACGTACCAGGCCCCGAACCACAGCGCCACGGCTCCGACGCTGAACACGACGGCCCAGAGCCGAGCGGAGTCGTTGCCCCCCGCGAGGTCGTCGCCGGGCAGCGAGGTCGGCGCCTCGGCGGGTTCGGCCCGGGGGGTCGGAGGGGCAGGAGGAGTGGTGAGCTTGGCCTCGACGATGATGCGCTGCGCCGCGCTGTACTTCGGATGGCAGGCCATCAGGGTGAGGCGGTTGTCGCCCTTGTCGTCGAGGATCTCCATCGCACCAGGGCCCACGATGTAGTGCCCCACCGTCGCTCCGTCGGCCGTGGTCTGCGGAAGCACCTCGTAGGTGAAGGTGCCCTGGAGGGTGGTGACGGTGATGAGCGCCCCGGGCTGGAGCTCGTCGATGCGGTTGAACGGCGCCTTGTAGGTCGTGCGATGCCCGGCGATCGCCGCGTTGCCGGGCTGGCCCGGCAGCGGTGTGCTCATGAAGTGGCCGGGGCCTTCCTCGAGCCAGCGGAGGTCGGTGCCCTCGACGATGTAGAAGTCGGCGCCGATGTCGGGGATGGAGATCGAGCCGATCGGATCGCCTTCGGCCGGGGCTGGGACATCGGTGGGTGCGGTCTGGGGCGTGGCCGCGGTGGCCGTCGTGGCCGTCGTGGGGTTTGTGGCGGGGTCTGCCGGGGTCGACGCCACCGTCGTGGAGCTCGATGACGTCGCCTCGCCGGGCAGCCCGGCGGCCAACGCCTCCTGCTGCGCCTTGAACTCCTGGGCGAGCGAGCTCTGGGCCCGGTCGGTGTGCAGACCGGTGCCCCACAGCTGGTAGGCCACGAAGAGGAGGAGCAGCACGCCGACGCGGATCATCATCCGCCCGACGGCCCCGATGGCGGCGAGGATCTGCACGGGCGGGAACACTACAAGTCCCGTCGATGCCCGCCCGGTCGGCACGTTGTTCGCTCTCCGCACCTTCCTCGGCTCGCCCCAGGCTTTGGTCGGCGAACAGGGCCACCGGTAGCGTGGAGCGTTCCCATGGAGCCCGTCGTCCACCTCCGTGCCGCGGTCGCGCTCCTTGGCCGCTTCCCCGCTCTGGCGGGCGTCGATCTCACCGTCGACCACGGCGAGATCGTGCTCCTGCAGGGATCGAACGGTGCGGGCAAGACCTCCCTCCTGCGGCTCTGTGCCGGTCTGATGCCCCTCGCGTCGGGTTCCGCGGTCGTGCTCGGCTACGACCTGGCCGACGATCGCGTGGCGGTCCGGCGTCAGGTCGGCTATCTGGCCCACGCCACCGGGCTCTACGACGAGCTCACCGTGATCGACAACGTCCGGTTCTGGACCCGTGCCTCGGGTGCCGATCTCGCCGATGCGGAGGCGGCGATGGAGCGGCTCGGGCTGGTGGGACGCCTGCGCGAGGCCCCCGTGGCGAAGCTCTCGATGGGTCAGCGCCGGCGAACGTCGCTCGCCTCGATGCTCGCCCGTCGGCCCCGGCTCTGGCTGCTCGACGAGCCTCATGCCGGACTCGACGCCGACGCCCGCGACCTCGTGGACGGCCTCGTGCGCGAGGCGGCGGCTGCGGGCGCCACGGTGCTGGTCGCGTCCCACGAGCACGAGCGGGCCCGGGCTCTCGCCGAGCGGATCGTCACCATCGGTGGCGGTGTCGTGACCGCCGACACCGGCTCGGCTCGCTCCCCAGAGCCTTCTGGCGTCGATCCTGTTCGCCTTCCGGCGGAGATCGACGCAATTTCGGCCGATGCGCGGGTGGGTCACGAGGGTGACTCCGATGTGGCGTGACGCCGCCCTCGTTGCCGGAAAGGACCTCCGCCTGGAGTCTCGATCACGGGTGGCGCTCAACCAGATCGCCCCGTTCGCGGTGCTGATGCTCGTGCTGTTCGCCTTCGCGCTCGACCCCGACCGCGGCGTCCTGCTCGCCGCGACCCCGGGCCTGTACTGGGTGTCGGTGCTGTTCTGCGCCCTGCTCGCCGTGCAGCGCACCTTCGCCATCGAAGCCACCGACGGCACCCGCGACGCGTTGCGCATGTCGGGCCTCGACCCCGGCGGGATCTTCCTGGGGAAGGCCGCGGCCATCGCCGTCCAGCTGCTGGCCTTGGAGGTGCTCCTGCTCGTGGGCGTGTGGATCCTCTACGACGCCGACCTGGGCGGGATCGGCCTGCTCCTGGCGACCTGTGTTGCCGCGACCGCGGGAATCGCTGCCGCCGGTACGCTCTACGGCGTCCTCGCCGCTGGCCTTCGAGTCCGGGAGACCCTTCTCCCGCTGCTCCTCCTACCGGTGCTGGCGCCTGTCCTCATCGCAAGCACCCGTGCGTTCGAGGCGGCCATGGACAGAACACCCGGAGAGGGCTGGCCTTGGGCCGGATTACTCGTCGGGTTCGCACTTCTCTACCTTGGAGCCGGGATCTTCGGCTTCGGGCCGCTCCTGGAGGAATCGTGACCGCACCGACATCGCAACCAGAGCGGGAGTCATCCCCGGCTGGCTCGGCGACTTCGGTCGACGCCGCGAACGACACCGAGGTCGCCGACGGCCCGCGTGGCACCGGTTCCACCGGCACGATGATCTTCGGCATCGTCACCCTCGTCGGGCTGGCGCTGCTCGCGTTCCTCTCGTTCGTCGGCACCAAGCCCGACGTGCAGCTGGGCGAGACGATGCGGCTGATGTACGCCCACGTGCCCGTCGTCATCGCCGCCTACATGGGCATCATGGCCACCACCTTCGGCAGCGTCATGTTCTTGTGGAAGCGCTCCGAGTGGTGGGACCTCGTCGCCGCGTCATCGGCTGAGGTGAGCGCCCTGTTCATCGCCCTCACCTTGTTCCTCGGCGCGGTGTGGGGAAAGCCCACCTGGGGTGTGTGGTGGGTGTGGGATGCCCGCCTGACCTCCACCGCCATGCTCTTGCTCCTCCTGCTCGGCTACCTCGCGGTGCGGCGCACCAGCGACGACATCGACGTGCGGGGCAAGCGGTCGGCCATCGTCGGACTGCTTCTCCTCCCCAACGTGATCATCGTCAACCGCTCGGTGGAGTGGTGGCGATCGCTGCACCAGGAGCCCACCCTGTTCCGCATCGACCCCCAGATCTCGGACATGCAGATGTTCACTCTGGTGTTCGGCATCATCGTGGCCTGCGCGCTGTTCCTCTGGCTGGTCATCCACCGCTTCCGCCTTGCCTGGCTCCAGGACCGCGTCGAGGCCGAGGGTCTCGACGACGCGCTTGTGCAGCGTCGGGCCGAAGGGGCCGTCTGATGGTCACCGCCACCACCACCTTCGTACTCGGCGTGCTCGCCGTGGTTGCGGGCCGCGTGCCCTCCGAGGATCCATCCGGCACGCAGTGGGCCTACGTGTGGCTCGGCTGGGGCGTCGCCGCGGTGGCGATCGTCGCCTACGCGGCCGTGATCATCTGGCGAGGAAGAGCGCTCAGCAAGCGGGTCCCCCCGGAGGAACGACGATGGATGTGACCGGCTTCGGTTCGGACGACGAGGAGAGCCCCGACGCGTCCAGCGGCGACATCGCCCCGCGTGGGGCCACCGCGACGACGACCCGCTCCGGCGACCTCGATCTCACGCCACGGCCCGCGGCGCCCGCCAAGAAGCGGCAATGGTGGGCCTTCATCGTGCTCGCCGTCATCATCGGCGCCGTCGGCTTCGTCGCCGTCAAGGCGCTCAGCGATGCCACCTTGTTCTTCTACAACGCCGACGAGGCCGTGGCGATGCGCGACGAGTTGGGCACGGACGACTTCCGCCTCCAGGGCACGGTCGAGTCCGGCACCATCGTCGAGACGGGGACCACCGTCGAGTTCCGGGTGCAGTTCAACGGGGTCGAGGTCGCCGTGTCGCACACCGGTGATCCACCCGAGCTGTTCGAGGCCGGAACACCCGTCGTGCTCGAAGGTCACTGGAACGAGGCCGGTGACACCTTTGTGAGCAACCGCATGCTCATCAAGCACGACGCCAGCTACGAGGAAGACAACGGCGGTCGTCTCAAGGAGGCCGAGGAAGGTGGTCAGGTCCCCGTCGACCAGGCCTCCGCCGACGTCGCGCCATGAACCAGACGCCATGAACCAGACGCCATGACCCAGACGCGATGAACCACACGCCATGAACCAGACGATCGGCGTCGCCGGGGTCATGTTGGGGCTGTCGGCCTCGATCCTCGGGGTCGTCACCCTCGCGTACGCGCTGCTGAAGAAGCGGCCCCACCTCCAGTCGTTGGCCCTGCCCTACACCGGGCTCATCATGGCCGGCGCGGTCGCGGCCTTCTTCGCCATGGAGCGCGGGCTCATCACCCGCGACTTCAGCCTGCTCTTCGTGGCCCAGAACGGCTCCTCGAAGACGCCGTTCATCTACAACGTCGCCACGCTGTGGTCCGCCCTCGAGGGATCGATCATCCTGTGGGCCACGATCCTTGCCGGCTACACCCTTCTCGTCGTGGTGAAGTTCCGCAAGCGCCTCGAAGATCCGCTCGTCGGGTGGGCGATGCTCACGATGTTCGCGGTCTGCATCTTCTTCTTCTTCCTCCTGGCGGGGCCGGCCAACCCGTTCAAGGGCTTCGACCCGCCGCCGGGCTTCGACGGGCCCGGCCCGAACCCCCTGCTGCAGAACCACCCGCTCATGGCGTTCCACCCGCCCATGCTCTACCTGGGCTACGTGGGCTTCACCGTGCCGTTCGCCTTCGCCATCGCCGCGCTGGCCACCGGTCGTGTCGGTGAAGGGTGGCTCGTGGCCACCCGACGGTGGACGCTGTTCGCCTGGGGGTTCCTCACCGTCGGCATCGTCCTCGGTTCGTGGTGGTCCTACGAGGTGCTCGGCTGGGGCGGCTACTGGGCGTGGGACCCGGTGGAGAACGCGTCGTTCCTCCCGTGGCTCACCGGCACCGCCTACATCCACTCGGTGATGGTGCAGGAGCGGCGCGGCATGTTGCGGGTCTGGAACCTGTCGCTGCTGTGCGCCACGTTCGCGCTCACCATCCTCGGCACGTTCCTGACCCGATCCGGGGTGATCGACTCGGTCCACGCGTTCTCCGAGAGCTCCATCGGTCCCGCGATCCTCGCCTTCTTCGCGTTGATCGTGGTGGTCACCGTCGGGCTCATCGCGTGGCGCGGCGACCGGCTCCGCGCCCCGGGGCGCATCGACTCGCCCCTGTCGCGCGAGGCCGCGTTCCTGGCCAACAACGTCCTGTTCGCCGCCTTCGCGTTCGTCGTGCTCCTCGGCACCGTGTTCCCGCTGCTGGTCGAGGCCATCAACGACAGCAGGACCTCGGTCGGCACCCCCTACTTCAACCGGATGACGATGCCCATCGGGCTCACGCTCCTGTTCTTGATGGGCGTCGCTCCTGTGCTTCCGTGGCGCAAGGCATCGGGCGAGCTGTTGCGCCACCGGCTGTTCTGGCCGGCGTGGGCCGGCGTGGGATCCGTCGTCCTGGCCGTCGTGCTGGGCGCGTCCGGCTTCGCTCCGCTCATCGCCTTCGGCCTGGCCGGCTTCGCCGCCGGTTCCGCAGTGCGCCAGATCGTCCTCGCCACCCGCCGCCAGGGATGGCGCGGCCTCGTGGGTCGAGCCAACGGCGGCATGATCGTCCACCTCGGCGTGATCATGATCGCCGTGGCGTTCGCCGCCAGCTCCTCGTATGTCCGCCAGGCCGAGTTCAAGCTCGAGCCGGGCCAGACCGCCGACTTCGCGGGGCACGAGCTGACGTTCATCAAGACCTTCACCAAGGTCGAGGACAACAAGACCACCACCCAGGCGCTCGTCGAGATCGACGGGACCGGCCCGTGGGCGCCAGGGCTCCAGCAGTTCACGTTCGGCACGCAGATCATCGGTGTGCCGTCGGTGCGGACCACCCCGTTCAACGACGTGGCGCTCACGCTCCTGGCGCTGCCCGAGGGCGAGTCCACCGCGGTGACGATCCGTGCCACCGCCCAGCCGCTGATCGTGTGGCTCTGGATCGGTGGCGGCGTCATGGCGGTCGGCACGATCTTCGCGGCCTTCCCCGGCCGTCGTCGTCGCCCGACCGACCCGGTCTCCGCTCCGCTCGCCGGCGCCGCTCCCCGGCGCACCCCCGAACACGACGACACGTCGGCGGGCCTGGCGTCGAGCGAACCCGGCGACCGCGCCGCGGCTGATGAGCCCGACGCCGTGGGAGCGCCGACATGAGCAACACCGGAACCGACGGCGGAGAGTTCGGAGCCGGAACGACCCGGGTCACGAGCCACACGGCGCGCTGGGTCGCCATCGGCGTCGGCGTCGTGCTCATCGCCTTCATCGCGGTGCTCGCCACCCGCGAGTCGGCCGACAGCGACAGCATCTCGAGCAAGCTGATCGGCCAGCCCGTCCCCGCCGCGCAGGGCACCACGCTCGACGGCGAGGCCTTCGACATCGACGACCAGCGGGGACGCTGGGTGGTCGTGAACTTCTTCGCCACCTGGTGCGGGCCCTGCATCGCCGAGCACCCCGAGCTCGTGGCGTTCACCGAGGACCACGCGGCCAGCAACGACGTGGCGGTGGTGAGCGTCTCGTACGGCAAGAACGCCGACCTGGGCCAGTTCTTCGAGAAGAACGGCGGCGACTGGCCCGTCATCACCGATGACGACGGACAGATCGCGCTCGGGTTCGGTACGAGCATGGTTCCGGAGAGCTACGTCATCAGCCCCGACGGGGTCGTGGTCGCCAAGTTCAACGGCGTCACCCAGGCCGGTCTCGACGGGGTGATCGCCCGCTACAGCGGCGGCGCGGTCGGTGCGAGCACCACGACCACGATCAGCGCAGGGGCTGGATCGTGAGCGGTTCCACCGATCGCTCCCGGTCGTCGGTCCCGTGGTGGGTCGCCTGGGCGGCGATGGCCGCCATCACGTCGGTCGCCCTGGTCATCGGGGTGTCACGCGACGACGGTCCGCAGACCGCCCAGGACCGCGTCACGGCGCTGGCCCGTCTGATCAAGTGCCCCACGTGCGCCGGCGAGTCGGCCGCCGAGTCCAACTCGCCGGCCGCGAAGGCGATCCGCATCGACCTCGCCGAGCGCGTCGAGCAGGGCCAGACCGACGACGCCATCATCGATGCCTATGCCAACTCGCCGTTGGGTGACGATCTGTTGCTCACGCCGAGCTCGAGCGGTGTGATCGGGCTGGTGTGGATCCTGCCCGTGGTGTTCCTGGCCCTCGCCGTTGCAGGCCTGGTGCTGGCCTTCGTGCGCTGGAGGCGGATGCCGACGGTGCACGCCACCGACGCCGATCGCGATCTGGTCGCCGAGGCCCGGAGCGGGCGCGCCGATGCATCGTCGGACGGTGACCGAACCGGTGGGGACTCCTCTCGGTGACCGCTTCGTCCGGAGGCTCAGTTGGGTCGGGCGGTACCCGGGCCCGCCGTGAGGCCCGCACCGCGTCGTCGGGATCGCCGGGATCGCCGGGCAAGGACCCGAGCGGTCGTTCGACGTCACGTCGGGACGAACCGACCGCGCCGGCGGTGGCCGATCCCGCCGCGGGTGCGGGCCCGGCTACGGGCGCATCATCGGCGCGCACGAGCGGGACGACCGGTCGGTCAGGGCACGGCGATCTGCTCGATCCCGACACCGTCGTGGCGCTCGAGGAGGAACGCGACTTCCTCCTGAAGTCGCTCGACGACCTCGACCGAGAGCACGACGTCGGCGACGTCGACGACGTCGACTACGAGGAGCTGCGCGACGACTACACCGCCCGCGCCGCAGCGGCGATCCGCGCCCTCGACCAGCACGCCGCGGTGGTGGACGCCCGCAACCGCGGGAGCTCGTGGCCCAAGATCGCGGCGATCCTCGTCGTCGTCGCCCTCGCCGGCGGGTTGGCCGGATGGCTCGTCGCGTCGTCGTCTGGCCAGCGCGATCCGGGCGGATCGCTCACCGGCGACATCCGGTCCAGCTCGCTCGGCGAGATCCAGAAGGCCAAGAGCCTCACCGGACAGGCTCAGGTCGCGCTGAACGAGGGCGACTCGGATCAGGCAGTCGCCCTCTTCCAGCAGGCCATCGAGACCTATCGCTCAGCCCTCGACATCGACCCCAACAACGTGGAGGCGCTCACCTACCAGGGGTGGTTGCTGCACAACCTCTACGTGCTGTTCGAGGGCAGCGGGGCGACCACCGAGGCCCAGCAGTTCGAGCAGGGGGCGCTGGAGTCGCTCGACCACGCCCTCGAGATCGACCCGACCTCGGCCGATGCCCTCGTCTTCCGCGCCGTCATCGCGGAGCGCCAGGGCCGTTCGGCCGACGCGCTGGCCGACCTCGAGGCTCTGCCCGAGGGCGGCCTGCCCACCCAGATGCAGGGCCTGGTCGACGGGCTCCGCGCTCGCGTCGAGTCCGCCGCGGACGAGACCTCGACGACCACCGCCTCGGCCGGAGGCTGACCAACCCGCGAGCGAACGTGGCTGGGCGATGCCCTGGCCCGGGGGGTGGGACCACGCCTGAAGCGCTCGGGTGGACCTGCTTGACCGTCCGGTCAACCTCCGGAAGGATCGGCCGATGCCACGCGTTGCCACGAACGGGATCGAGATCGAGTACGACACGCTCGGCGATCCCGACGATCCCGCCCTCGTCCTGGTCGGCGGGCTCGGCTCGCAGCTCCTCAGCTGGGACGACGAGCTCTGCCAAGGCTTCGTCGACCGCGGGTTCTTCGTCGTGCGGTTCGACAACCGCGACTCGGGACTGTCCACCCACATCGACGCCCCCGACCTCGACCTCATGGAGGCGGTGGCCACCGTCCTCGCCGGGGGCGAGATCCAACCCCCGTACCTGCTCACCGACATGGCCCGCGACACCTGGGGTCTCATCGACCACCTGGGCCTGACCGGCGTCCACCTGCTGGGCGTGTCGCTCGGCGGGATGATCGCCCAGACGATGGCGATCCAGGATCCGGATCGGGTCATCTCGCTCACCTCGATCATGTCGACCACCGGCGACCCCGACGTGGGTCATCCGCATCCCGAAGCGGTCGCGGTCCTGCTCGAGCCCACCCCGCCCGACCGCGACGGCGCCATCGAGCACGAGGTGGCGTGCGCACGGGCGATCAGCAGCCCGGACTACTTCGACGAGGACTACGTCCGGGCCCGCAAGACCTTGGCCTACGACCGGTCCTTCCACCCCGATGGCACCGTCCACCAGCTGCTCGCCATCGTCAGCTCGCCACCGCGCTCAGACCAGCTCCGCGCGCTCGACCTCGAGGCGCTCGTGGTCCACGGCACGATCGACCCGCTGGTCGATGCGTCCGGTGGTGAGCGCACCGCCGAGTGCCTTCGAGGATCCGAGCTGCTGCTCATCGAGCGCATGGGCCATGCCATCCCGCACGAGTTCTGGGCCCAGGTGATCAGCGCCGTGGTCGCGGTCGCGGTGCGTGGCGAGCGGCGCTCCGCCGGTGCTGCCGGTGCTGCCGGTGCTGCCGATCCTGCCGGTGCTGCCGGCGCGAACTAGGCCGTCACCGTCCGACGGCATGCTGTTCCCGTCAACGTCCCCGTCGGCCGAGGGGCCCCGCGCTCCCGACGACCCACCGCACAGGAGTGCGCGCATGACTGATCCCAACACCGCAGGTCGCACACAGGCCGCCACCCCGACCGGCCCACTGGTCGGCGTCAAGGTGGTGGAGCTCGCCGGCATCGGCCCGGGTCCGTTCTGTGCCATGGTCCTGTCCGACATGGGTGCCGACGTCATCCGTGTCGACCGCACCAGCGCGGTTCACGGGACACCCGACGTCCCGCCGGCCGACACGCTCAACCGGGGCCGTCGGTCGGTAGCCCTCGACCTCAAGTCGCCCGAGGGCATCGAGGTCCTCCTCGACCTGGTGGGCGAGGCCGACGCCCTGCTCGAGGGGTACCGGCCCGGTGTGTGCGAGCGGCTGGGCATCGGTCCCGACGTGTGCCTCGAGCGCAACCCTCGTCTGGTCTTCGCCCGCATGACCGGTTGGGGCCAGGACGGTCCCTACGCCGACCGCGCCGGCCACGACATCAACTACATCGCGCTGGCCGGAGCGCTCGACGCCATCGGCCGGGCCGGCGACAAGCCGCTGCCCCCGCTCAACCTGGTCGGCGACTTCGGCGGCGGGGGCCTGCTCGCCGCGTTCGGCATCGTGT
>CAZALT010000053.1:0-19809 GCA_964485515.1 uncultured Rhabdothermincola sp.
TCAAGTACGACGAGGTGATGAACGAGCAGCGCAAGGTCATCTACAAGCGCCGCGACCAGATCCTCGAGGATGCCGACCTGCGCGAGGAGGCCATCGGCTACCTGGCCGAAGCGGTCGAGAGCGTCATCGGCACCTACTGCGTGAGCGACCACCCCGACGAGTGGGACCTCGACGGCCTGCTACCCGAGCTCAACGCGCTGTGGCCGACCACGGCCACCGTCGACGAGCTCGCGCAGATGGTCAGCACCGACGATCTCTACGAACGGCTCATGGGCGAGGCGACTGAGTTCTACGAGGGCCGTGAAGAGGCCCTCACCCCGGCGACGATGCGCATCGTCGAACGCACCGTCATGCTTCGCATCATCGACCAGAAGTGGCGTGAGCACCTCTACGAGATGGACTACCTCCAGGAGGGCATCAACCTCCGGGCCATGGGTCAGAAGGATCCGCTGGTCGAGTGGCAGCGTGAAGGGTTCCAGATGTTCGGCGTGATGATGGAGGGCATCGCCCAGGACTTCGTCAAGTACGTCCTGCACGCAGAGGTCACCGTCACCCAGCAAGACGAAGCACCGTCGGCGATCCGCGACGTGGAGTACACGGCTCCCGCCGATCCGTCCGAGGCCGGTTCTGGCATGGCGGCCGCAGCCAAGCTGCAGGCTGCCGCCGAGGCGGCCGAAGCTGCCGATGGCGGGGGAGGGGGCGTCGCGGCGCCACCCGAGCCGGTCGACGAAGCGCCCAAGGTGCCCGTGGTCAAGAGCGATTGGGACAAGACGCCCCGCAACGCCCCGTGCCCCTGTGGGTCGGGCAAGAAGTTCAAGCAGTGCCACGGCCAGAACGCCTGAGGGGAGTCCACCACACCGATGAGGGACTTCTCCGACGACCTCGACGCGCTGCGAAAGCGCCTCGCTGAGGCCCATCAGTACCTGCGCATCGCCGATCTCGAACACGACCGGCCCCAGCTAGAGGTCGAGGCCACGCGCCCCGACCTGTGGGACGACCCGGACAAGGCGCGCCAGGTCACCGGCGAGCTCGCTGCGCTCACCGACGACCTCGAGCTGTACGCCGGTCTCGAGGGTCGTCTCGACGACGCGGCCACGCTCTACGAGATGGGCCGCGAGGAAGGCGACGACTCGCTCGAGCCCGAGATCGATGAGCTGCTCGTCTCGCTGGGCAAGGACTTCGCCGAGCTCGAGCTGCGTGCCCTGTTCACCGGCGAGCACGACGACGCCGACGTGATCTGCGACTTCCAGTCGGGCGAGGGCGGAGCCGATGCCCAGGACTGGGCCAACATGCTGCTTCGGATGTACCTGCGCTGGGCCGAGCGCCGAGGCTTCGACGTCGAGCTCGACGAGGTCTCGGCGGGCAGCGAAGCCGGCATCTCCTCGGCGACCTTGCTGGTCAAGGGTCGTCACGCCTACGGCCGCCTCCGCTCCGAGCACGGCGTGCACCGGCTCGTGCGCATGTCGCCGTTCAACGCCCAGGGCAAGCGCCAGACCGCGTTCGCCGCGGTCAAGGTCACGCCGTTCCTCGACGATCTGCCCGACATCGAGATCGACGAGGCCAAGGAGCTGCGCATCGACACGTACCGCTCGTCGGGTGCCGGCGGTCAGCACGTCAACGTGACCGACTCCGCGGTGCGCATCACGCACCTCCCGACCGGCACGGTCGTGTCGTGCCAGAACGAGCGCAGCCAGCACCAGAACAAGGACCGCGCCATGGCCTACCTCAAGGCCAAGCTGGCCGAGCTCCAGCGCCAGGAACGTCAGGCCGAGCTCGACGCCATCCGTGGCGTGCAGCACTCGGTGGGCTTCGGCAGCCAGATCCGCAGCTACGTGCTGCAGCCGTACCAGATGGTCAAGGACCTCCGCACGGGCTACGAGACCGGCCAGGTCGACAACGTCCTCGACGGCGACCTCGACGCCTTCATGGAGGCCTACCTCCGCTGGGAACGAGAGGGCGCCAGCCCGGCAGGGGAGTAGGCCTGATGCGCCAGCCCTCGAGAACCTCGACGGTGCGACGGTGCTTGCCACCTCATCGTCGGGGTATGGGACCGTCGGCTCCACAGCAGCGTCCGAGCCGAGAACCTCGCGGTGGCACCGAACGTCGTGTTGTAGTTCCGGCGAGAGGTGGGCCGGCCGTGGCTCGACGCGTGTCATGCCACCACTTCGTATGGAGCGGCGGGTACGGTCACTGGGCCGTTCGGCCTTGGCGCGTCTCCGCTCGGGAGTGCGATTGGCCAGACCCCCACCCAGGACTTGTAACGTAACTGCAACATGATTCGACTCGAGAACGTCTCCAAGACCTACAAGGGCGACATCGCCGCCCTTCGTGACGCGTCCATCGAGATCCAGAAGGGCGAGTTCGTCTTCTTCGTGGGCGCATCCGGCTCCGGCAAGTCCACCTTCATCCGGTTGCTCAACCGGGAGGAGACTCCCGAGTCCGGCACCATCTGGGTGGCGGGCAAGGACATCGGGCAGCTCTCGCACTGGAAGGTGCCGTTCTTGCGCCGCAACATCGGCTGCGTCTTCCAGGACTTCAAGCTGCTCTCCAACAAGACCGTGTTCGAGAACGTCGCGTTCGCTCTCGAGGTCATCGGCCGGCCCCGCAACGTGGTCAAGACCCAGGTGCCGGCCATCCTCGAGCTGGTCGGGTTGGGCAACAAGGCCGATCGCCTGCCCTCCGAGCTGTCCGGCGGCGAGCAGCAGCGCGTCTCCATCGCCCGGGCCTTCGTCAACCGTCCGCTGATCCTCCTGGCCGACGAACCCACCGGCAACCTCGACCCGGCCACCTCCGTCGGCATCATGCGGTTGCTCGACCGCATCAACAAGACCGGCACCACTGTCGTCATGGCCACCCACGACCGAGGCATCGTCGACACCATGCGCCGCCGCGTGGTCGAGCTCGACCGAGGATCCATCGTCCGCGACCAGGTTCGCGGCGTCTACGAGTAAGCCCCGAGACCGGAAAGAACCCATGGCCATCAAAGCCGATTACGTCGCACGCGAGACCGCGTCGAACCTCGGGCGCAACATCACCATCACCATCGCCTCGGTCCTCACCATCACGGTGTCGCTCGCGCTCGTGGGCTTCTCGCTCATGTTGCGATCTGCGGTGGAGAACGCCACCCAGCGTTGGCAGGGCGGCATCGAGTTCGTCGTGTTCCTCAACCCCGATGCCACGCCGGAGCAGATCGCCAGCGTCCGCACCGACCTCGACGAAAGCCCCGACGTCGACGGCGTGACCTTCATCGATCAGCAAGGGGCCTACGAGGAGTTCAAGACCCTGTTCGCCGACTCGCCCGAGATGATCGACACCGTCTCGCCGGAGATCCTCCCGCCGTCGTTCCGCGTGGTGCCCCGGCAGAAGGACGCCAAGTTCATCGAGGAGCTCGCCCGGCAGTACGAGGGCAAGGCAGGTGTCCGCGAGGTGATCCTCGCCTCGGAGACCATTCGTGTCGTGCAGAAGTTCTCCGGCTGGGTCACCAGCATGGTGCTGCTCGTCGCGGGGGCGCTGCTCATCGCGGCCACCCTGCTCATCGTCAACACGATCCGCATGGCGATGTACGCGAGGCGGCGGGAGATCGAGGTGATGAAGCTGGTGGGCGCCACCAACTGGTTCATCCGCTTGCCGTTCATGCTCGAAGGGCTGGTCCAAGGCGTCATGGGCTCGGCCCTGGCCATCCTCGTGATGTTCATCGGGTGGCCGCTGTTCACCGATTCCCTGCCCGTGGACCGCTCCGGCGGGTTCCCGATGCTGAGCGGCTTCACCGTGTCGAGCTTCGAGACCTTCGCGATCTACGGCCTGGTGGGCGTGGTCGGATGTGGAATCGGGGCTATCGGTGCCGGGGTCGCAGTCACTAGGTTCTTGGACGTCTGAGGACATTCACGTCCGCGGAGCTCAGGTCGGGCGGCAGCTGTGCCGATGAAGTCCGGGGGAAGTGCCATCAGGTCCCAGGTTCACCGGAGGTCCGCACCCTTGCGGGATCGGAGTCGACGCATCATCGCCACGGGCCTCGTCGCCCTGTGCGTCGTCGGCGTCGGCGCCCGCGCCGACGCCCAAGGTCCGTCGACGGCACGTTCTGACTACGAGCAACTGCTCCACGAGGAGCAGGAACGCCGCGACGAGCAGAAGGCCGCCGAGATCGAGGCGTTCGACCTCGCCGTGCAGGTCCAGGACCTCGATGCCCGCATCGTGGTGGTCCAAGCCGAGCTCGACGCGGCCGAGGCGGCCCTCACCGCGCAGCAGGCCGAGGTGGTCGCCGCCGACGCTCGGGTCGACGAGGCCCAACGCATCCTCGACCGTGAGGAGCAGCGGCTTCGAGACCAGGCGATAGCGGCCTACATGGGTGGAGGGTCGACCCCCGTCGGCAACCTGCTCGTCGCGATCGACGATCCTGGTGGCATCGACGACCTCGGGAAGGGGCGGGTGTACGCCGCGGTGGTGGTTGCCGACCGCCGCCAGGTCATCGCCCGGGTCGCTCAAGCCCGCGAGGCACTCGAGCTTGAGCGCTCCCAGTCCGACGAGGCTCGACGCTCCCTCCAGACGGTGCGGGACAAGGTCGCCGCGACCCGGAGCAACCTCGAGCTCCAGCGTGGCGCTCGAGCGACCGCACAGGTCGAGGCGCAGCACGCGTCAGAGGTCGCTCGATGGCTGGCCACCGAGACCGAGGGTCGCCGTCGTGAGGCCGAGACGAGGTTCGCCGCGGAGGTCGTCACGTCCGACTCGATCCGCGATCGTCTCGCTTCGAGGCAGCGCGACCAGTTCCCTGCGCTCGACACCTACGGCATCTTCTTGAACCCCATCAAGAACGCTCCGGTCGTGTCGTCCTACGGCATGCGGCTCCACCCGATCCTCGGGTACGACAAGATGCACATGGGTCTCGACATCGACGGTCGCATGGGAGATCCCATGCGTGCCTCCGAGGCCGGAGTCGTCGTGCTCGCCGCCGAGCAGGGCGGCTACGGAAACACGATTGTGATCGACCACGGCAACCAGCTCGCCACCCTCTACGGCCACATGAGCCGCCTCGACGTGGGCGAAGGCGATGTCGTGACACGAGGCCAGGTGATCGGCCTGGTCGGCAGCACGGGGCAGTCCACCGGTCCGCACTGTCACTGGGAGGTCCGCGTCCTGGGCCTGCCCGTCGACGGCAGGCCGTACCTCGACCCGACGCCGGAGCCGTGACGGCCGCTCAACCGGGACGGGTGGCCGTCGCACGGGGGCGATGAGGCAGACTGTCCCGATGGAGCAGTCGGAGTCGGATCTCGACGGGGGTGCCCGGCCCGCCGCCGTTGCACGCTCGACCACGTCGATCGCCGGCGCAGGACGCGGGGTCGACGTCACCGTGGTCACCCCAGACCTCACCCGGGCCATCGTGCCGTACCTCGCCGCCGCTCCCGAGCTGACCCACGCCGTGGGTCATGCAACGCACGTCGCGCTCGGGGCCGTGCTGCTCGTGACCGAGGGGGTCACGTCCGCCGTGCGCGAGGCACGAGGTGACCAAGCCACGACAGAGCCCGACGGTCCGTCGTCGGCGGTCGTGGCACGACGCGTCGCGGTCGGAGCCGCGTTCGACGCCCAGCGCCGTGCCGGGGCCGTCACCGACGCCACGGCGAAGGTCGTCGGTCCGACCGTGAGCTGGATCGCCTCCAGCCCCCTGCTCTCGCCCGCTCGGCGCTTCGTCGGCGATCGGGTCGAGCGCGCCTACGAAGCTGGTCTGGCCGAGGAGACCACGGCGCGCGACCTTGCGGCACGAACCGCCGAGTCCTCGGCCACGCTCGGGGTGCCGATGGTGCTCGACCACCTCGACCTGGGTGGCGTCGTCCCGGTCGTGCTCGACCAGATCGACCTCGGACCCGTCGTGCAGGATGTCATCGCCCAGCTCGACATGGAGCAGCTGGTCGGGGGCGTGATGGACGACCTCAACCTGGCTCCAATCGTCGACAAGGTCATCGGCGAGCTCGACATGGGCGCCATCGTCACCAGCGTCCTCTCCGAGCTCGACCTCAAGCCGATCATCGAGCAGGTGCTCGCCGACATCGACATCAACGCGATCGTCGGCCAGCTCGAGGTCGGCAGCGTGGTCCTCGACGTCACGGGGGGCATGAGCTCGGAGATCCTGGGTCAGATCCGCAACCGTGGTGCTGACGGGGACGCCCTCGTCGAGGTCATCATCGGCAAGGTCTTCCGTCGCAAGCGGCAGCTCCCTCCGGTTGCCTTCCCGGACTACGAGGCCTCGCTCGAGGCCGAGGAGGCGTTGGCGTGACCGCGGCGGGCGTCCCGACTGCTCCGCTTCCCCCCGAGCGGTCCCGCAGCCTTCGGAAGCGCTTCCAGCAGCTCGCCCCCGAAGCCATCGCGCTCCGGGGTCGTCGTGCCGGCATCGTGAGCCGGGGCATCGCGTGGGTGATCGACTGGGGAATCATCTTCGCCGGCTATCCGATCCTGGTGTGGATCTATGGGGCGATCATCGCCCTCATCCACTTCACGACGCCCACCTACCCCGAGCTCCCCGATTGGGCCGAGGTGGCGCTTCCCCTCACGTGGAACTGGCTCTACTTCACCTCCTCGTGGGTCATGACCGGCCGCACGGTGGGGATGACGCTCATGGGCCTCAGGGTCGTGTCGCGCTCGAAGGTCCACGTCGGCATCGTCCGGGCCAACATCCGCTACGTGGCGATGGTGTCGACCATGCTCTGGATCGGTCCGGTGTGGCTGGCGTTTAGCTCGTCGAGGCTCGCCATCCACGATCGGTTGGCCCGGACGCAGGTCATCCACGACGGGGCGAAGCGCCAGAGCCTGGCCGTCTCGTCGGTCGACGACGACGGCTCACCTGCATCCACCGGCTGACCTCCGGCGCATGGCACGTTGGGGCCGTGTCAGACGACGGAGCCCCGGTTGACGACCCTCGCGCTGGTGCGCCCGATCGTTCCGAGCCGCAGAGCCGGTCCGATGAGGTGGCGCTCCGCGACCAGATGCCGCGTTGGGTGCCTCGGGCCATCCTGCTGTTCCTCGTCGGGTTGGCGTTGCTGTCGGTCATCGAGTGGACGATCAACCGCCTCCAGGGACTGCTCCTCGACCTCTTCGTGGCGCTCTTCTTGTCGTTCGCGCTCGAGCCGGCCGTCAACTGGCTTCAGAAGCACGGCTGGCGGCGAGGAGCAGCCACCGCCGTGTCGTTCCTGGGGCTCTTCTTGTTCTGCGTGGTCTTCCTGACCGCCATCGGTGCGGTGGTCGTCGATCAGACCCAGCAGTTCATCGATCAGGCTCCCGAGTACTCCGAGAACGTGGCGAACGAGATCAACGACCGGCTCGGCACCGAGATCTCGGTCGACGAGCTGCAGAAGGAGCTCACCCGCGAGGACGGCCCGGTGCGCGGGTTCGCCACGAACCTGGCCGGCAACGCGGCAAGCGTCGGCATGAGCGCGCTGAGCGTGCTGTTCCGGCTCCTCACCATCGGTCTCTTCACCTTCTACCTCGTGGCCGATGGCCCGAAGTTCCGTCGGTCGGTGTGCTCGTACCTCCCGGCTCGGCGCCAGGAGCGCGTCCTCGAGACGTGGGAGATCGCCATCGACAAGACCGGCGGCTACCTCTACTCCCGGAGCTTCCTCGCCGTCTTCTCGACGGCCTTCCACTGGGTGGCCTTCGAGATGATCGGCCTGCCGTACTCGATCGCGTTGGCGCTGTTCGTCGGCCTCGTGTCGCAGTTCGTGCCCACGATCGGCACCTACATCGCCGGTGCGCTGCCCGTGCTGGTCGCGCTCGCCCAGGACCCGATCAAGGCGCTGTGGGTGCTGGGCATCGTGGTCGTCTACCAGCAGATCGAGAACTACGGTCTGGCGCCTCGCGTCACGGCCCGGACCATGGCACTGCACCCGGCAGTCGCCTTCGGCACCGTCATCGCCGGAGCGGCGCTGTTCGGGGGTGTCGGGGCGCTGCTCGCGCTACCCGCCGCAGCGGTGTTCCAGGCGCTCGGGTCCACCTACATCGCTCGACACGACGTCGTCGACTCCGACATGACGACGATGCCCCAACGTCAGAAACGGCAGCGATCGTGGTTGACTGGACGGACGAAGACGGACCCGTCGCCTGGCGGGACCACTACGGAGGAGTAGTCCATGCCGAATCCCGTGCTGACGCAGAAGCGCTGGGACGAGAACAAAGACCCCGGTCAGGTCGGCTGGGCGTCACCCACCGGCGGAGCCGACCTGAACACCGCCGCGGGCGGTGGGGCAGCGCTCGACACGGCATCGGCGTGGAGCCCGCAGGGCACCCCGGCAGGCGCTCCGAGCACAGACCAGCACGGCGGCAACCGGGCCACCCACGCCCTTGGGCAGGCCGGCACCCCATCGGTCCCATCGGGCAAGCGCATGACCATCGGCGGAACCCTCACCGCCACGGGCGTGCTCTTCGTGTGCCTCTTGCTCACCGGCGCCGTCGGCTGGGCCCAGGTCAAGGCCATCGATCTCACGCCGGCGCCGACGACGCTGGTCCCGGACCCCGAGCCCGTCTACAACGTCACGTATCCGGGATGGGTGTTCCTGCCCATGCTCGCCGCCTTCGTGTGCGGTCTCGTCCTGTGCTTCAAGCCACGCCTCGGCATGATCCTCGCTCCGCTCTACGCGTTGGGCTACGGGTTCGCCCTCGGTGCGATCTCGCACATGTACGACCTCCAGTTCGAAGGCATCGTCATCCAGGCGGTGGGCGCCACCCTCGGCGTGTTCCTCGTGATGTTCTTCCTCTACGCCACCCGCATCATCAAGGTCACGCCCAAGCTGGTCGCAGGGATCATCGCGGCGACCGTTGGTGTCCTGCTGCTGTACCTCGTGGCGATGGTGATGTCGCTCTTCGGCGTCGATCTCACCTTCTACGACGATCCGACCCCGCTGGGCATCGGCATCACCGTGTTGATCGCGGGAATCGCCGCGTTCAACCTGCTCATCGATTTCGCCTTCATCGAGTCCGCCACCAAGGCAGGCGAACCGAAGTACATGGAGTGGTACGGCGCATTCGGTCTGACGGTCACCCTGATCTGGCTGTACATGACCCTCTTGCGCCTGCTCAGCCTCCTGCGGCAGTAGAGGCCTCGCCAGTCGTGGTTCGTCGGCGGTAGGTGCTCGGTACCCGCCTCCATTCGAACCGAGCGCATTCGGGTCGCTCGAGCGGTTCTACCTGTCAGATCGTTCAGGTTGGTGCGGTGTTCAGGGCTGGTGCGGCTCGGGCTTTCGGTTGCCGCGCGCGGCGCGGTAGAAGATCGAGCCGAACACCACGAGGATCCCCACCGCGGCGAAGCCCAGCGGCCAGAACGTCGTGCTCGTGACCTTGCCGTCCTCGTGGCGAGGGCCGGTGATGCGTTCCATGTCGAAGTCTGGTCTGGCTCCCCCTGCGGGTGCCTGCCCGGTGTCGAGCGGCGGTGTGGTCGTCAAGCTCTGGTCGGCGCTCGTCGGCGAGGCCGGGCGCTCGGATGGGGTGACGCCCTGCGCGTGCGCTGGTCCGGTGCCGCCGAGGAGCGCCAGCAAGATCACGAGGCAGCACGCGGTCAGTGCGGTGCCTCGAGAGATCGGGGTCGAGATCAGGGTCGAGGAGAAGGGCGCGGGCACGAGACGACCGTATCGACCTCGGGACGTATCGACCTATCGGACCCGGACGCGAACGCTGAAGGCGGTGTGATCGCTGCCGACCGCGGGGAGGTCCTCGATGGCGGTGGCATCCGCGTCGAACAGCAGCGCGTGATCGAGTCGGGAGAACGGCGACACGACCGCACCGACCCGGCCCGCCTCGGGCCACGAGAAGGTGAGCCCCTCACCCAGCTGCTCGTGGGCGTCGCGCAGTCCGAGATTGACGATGCCGGCGTAGTCGGGGTGCCAGCGAGCCGCGTTGAAGTCACCGGCGAGCACCGTCGGCGCGGTCAGGTTGGCGGCGAACAAGCGGATGGCGGCGAGGTCCTCCCGCCAGACCGGGAGGTACTCGATCGTGACGGGGGGACGTGTGTGGATGGCGACCACCCGGACCGGACCTCGTGGCGTGACGACGGTGGCGGCGGGAGCGTTGAGGCCGCCGATGGGCTCCACCCGGGGATCGGTGAGGGGCTTGGTCGAGAAGATCCCTGCGCCGTGGGCGCCCCAGAGGGGCCGAGCGTTGCGGTAGGGATGCGTCGTGGTCAACCCCCGCTCGTCGAGGAGCTCCAGGAAGTCGGGGGTGAGCTCGAGTACGACCAGGACGTCCTCACCCCGAGCCGCGACCTGGTCGGCCTTGGCATCGGCTTCGTCGTTGTTGTACCGGACGTTGGCGACGAACACGGTGAGGTCGTCAGCTGACGGCGGGGGAGGGCTTCCGGGCCACGCCGCGGGCATCACGAGGACGACGCTGACGACGAAGAGCACGCCGGAGGACACCAGCAGGATCCGCCGGTGGGTCAGGGCGGCGAGGAGCACGGGCACGGCGAGGCCGACGACGACGTAGGGCATCGCCATCTGGAAGACGGCGTGCACCGGTGACAGGGTCGATCCGGCGACGGTGGCGGCAAGTGCGAAGCCGACCAGCACGATTCCGGCCCAGCACACGACCACGGCCATCAACAGCGCGACGCGGGCAACCCCGGTGACGCGGGTGATCCAGGTGGAGGGGCCGGCACCTTCGGGACCTCGGGAGCTGTCGTCGCCGGGACGAGGCTCATCGATGGATGGCGTGGACCCGGAGGGAGTGGGATCGAGTCGGGGCCCCGCCGTCATCGGGGCAACGGTACCCGGTGGAGGTCGGGTCCGGTCAGCGATGGGCGCGACATCACCGTCCGGCGGAAAACGACCTCAGACCGCGGTCGCAGTGGACCGCGGTCCGAGGTTCGGACTTGAGAGGGGTGATCTCGGACTGGCCGAGCCCGCACCAGGTCAGTGGGTGCGGTGCGCCACCTGGAGCTCTCGTTCGAGGCGCTCGGCACGTTCACGACCCGCGTACGGGTCGAACCACTGCCAGCGACTTGGGCCTACCACCATCAGGCCTCTGCGGAACGGACGGACGGTCACCGGGGCCACGCTGCCCATGGAAACCACCAACTTTCTGGATTGACGATGGCCCCATTGCCATCGACGTTGTAGACCCTTGCCGGTTCGGCGCGGAATTACACGCCGGTATTGTATGACATTCGTCACCGACGATGGGGGACTTGAGGACGAGCGATGGTTTTCGGGGCGACCACGTTGCGGGGCATCGTCGTTGCGGGGCATCGCCGTTGCGGGGCATCGGCGATGGGTCGGCCACCGCCCCGTTCCGGCGCTGCGACCTTGCCCGGTGGGCGTCGTGAGGATGGCTCCGAACGATCTTCGGATTCCTTGTAGCGGCATCGCGCGGTCGTGCCGCGAGCTGGCCCACGGTCGAGGGGACGTCCCTGGCTCTGTCGCCGTGGATGGAGGCCGACACGGTGCGGTCTGGAGCGGAGCATGCAGCCGGTGGCGAAAGTTGAGCGGCGGGTTGGCCAGGGGACATCGGGCGATGTGGGTCAGCCCGTCGGGGCGGTACCGGCGCGGACTCGTTCGAGGAAGTCGACCACCGCGTTGTTGAAGGCGTCGTTGCGATCGCCGGCGACCATGTGGCCGGCGCCGGCGACATCGACGAGCTCGGCGTGGGGAACCAGCTCGAGGAACTCCTGGGCGCCCTCCTCGGAGAGCAGGTCGCTCATGCGCCCGCGCACGAGCAGGACGGGCACAGTCACGTGCTTGGCCGCCTCGGCGAGGCGATTCGGGCGGGTGTCCGCCGAACGGGTCTCGTCGGGTGATCCGAGGTTGCCGCTCACGAAGCGAGGGTCCCAATGCCACACCCATCGACCGTCGGCACGCAGCCGGAGGTTCTTCTTCAAGCCGTCGAGGTTCTTCGGGCGGGGTCGGTTCGGGTTGTACGACGCGATGACGTCGGCGACCTCTTCGAGAGACTCGAACCCGTCGAGGTTGCCGGTCATGAAGGTCCCGATCCGGTTCACGCCTTCCCGCTCGATGCGGGGGGCGACATCGACGAGCACGAGGGAGCTGGCGACGGGTTCGTCGCTCTCGCCGATGGCGATCAACGAGGCCAGTCCGCCGAGGGACGCGCCCACGAGCGCGGGCGGGGACTCGAAGGACTGCGCCACCGTGCGGGCGTCGTGTCCGAACGCATCGATGGTGTAGTTGCCATTGGGGTCCCAGGGGCTGTCGCCGTGTCCTCGCTGGTCGAGCGAGTGGGCGTGCCATCCGCGATCACCGAGCGCGCCAAGCGTCGTGCCCCACGCGTGTCGGGTCTGGCCCCCACCGTGGAAGAGGACGACAGGTGGCCCATCGGCCGGACCGATCTCGTCGCCCACGAGAGCGAGACCGCCCGAGGCAGGGATCGCCACGAGCTTCGCTCCGGGCGTGGAGCCGACGGTGGCGGCCGAGAGGGCACCCGGACCGTCCGCCAGACCGGTGGGGCGTTTGGATGGGGACTCGGAGGGCGTCACGAAGCGGAGCCTACGCAGATCCCCCGTCGGTCGTTCCCACCGCACTCAGCCATCTACAGCCACTAGCATCTAGGAGCGGCTGTGGGGATAG
This sequence comes from uncultured Rhabdothermincola sp., assembly GCA_964485515.1. Classification (GTDB taxonomy): domain Bacteria; phylum Actinomycetota; class Acidimicrobiia; order Acidimicrobiales; family Acidimicrobilacustridaceae; genus CAZALT01. The sequence continues at coordinate 12,549 of CAZALT010000053.1, forward strand.
CCGCGGGCAGAACGGGGAAGGAGGAGCGCATGCCTGCTGAGGGGTGGGTCGCTCCCGAGTTCGAGTCGAATCGTCGGAATCGGCTGCGCACCGTGGCGCCCCCGGTGGCGTGGGCAGGTGGAGCCTTCGTCACGATCCTCGTCGTGGGCATGGTGGCGATCGCGACACGTTCGTATTTCTCGCCGACCGTTGTCGGGCCCGGTCCTGAGCCCGCCGAGACCGCCGCCAGCACCGTCGATCCCCGCTCGACCCAGGTCCTCGGCGAGCACACCACCGCCACGCCCGGCGTCGGGTCCGGCACCGCGCTGGTGCCGGCTGGCCCGACCACCACGGTCCGGCCTGGAGTGGTGGTGGACAGCCCGCGTCCCCGTGTCGCTCGACCGGGGCCCACCACGCCCGCGGCGCCCCCCATTCGGACGAGTCCGCCTCCCTCGACGACGACCACGTCCACGCCACCACCGACCGTCCCCGCCGACCCGCCCGATCCCCCGGTTCCCGTGGCCTCGCGATCGGAGACCCAGTGCCCCGTCCTGAGCATCGCCACCGGCTCTGTGCGCGCCACGGTCCTGCTGATCAACCTGCGTACGACGACCCTCTCGCTCGACATCAACGGTGCCCGCATCGACCTGCCCGCCGATGGGTGCCAGACGTTGACGGTCGACGCACGAGCCCCGTCGGCGGGTGGCGCTGACCAGGTGACCGTCTTCGGCGCCGACGCGGCGTGCGACGTCACGTTGTCGGGCCGGCTCATCGAGCCGGCGACGTCCTACGAGATGCAGGTGCGCGATGCGGCCGAGCTCTGTGGAACCGAGGCGGTGCCCGAGCTCAGGACCTTCGAAGCCGTGTTGTGGCGGGCCGTGCCCCCCACCGATGCTCCGAGCGCCCCGAGCGCCCCGAGCGCCCCGAGCGCCCCGAGCGCCCCGAGCGCTCCGGTCGCACCGGGCGCCCCGTAGCGACCCGGGCCGGCCGGTGCTTGTCCTCGTCGGCGAGCAGGAGCGCGATGGCGGCGGCGTGCATCGCACCACCTGCGAGCGTGAAGGCGTGCCACAGCTCGTGGTACGTCGCGAAGCGAGGAGCGGGCCACGGCTTCTTGGCGGCGAGCACGCCGGCGCCGAGCGTGTAGGCGAGCCCGCCTGCACCCAATGCGATGAGCGGGCCTCGGCCACCCTTACGGTAGACGAACGGGGTGATCGCGACGCCGCCCCACCCGAACGCGAGGTAGAGCCACGCGGTTGAGCCGCTCGTGGGGCGCAGGCGCAGCTTGGACGTCGCGCCGGCCGCGGCCGCCGTCCAAGCCGCGGTCACCGTCGCCACCGCGGCCCGGCGCGGGAGCACGGCCAGGGCGATCGGTGTGTACGTGCCGGCTACGGCGACGAAGATCATCGAGTGGTCGAGCCGTCGGAGCCACTGCGCCTGGCGGGGCGAGCGGGACAACCGGTGGTAGGCCGCGGATGCGGCGAGCATGGCGGAGTACGAGGATCCGAACACGAGGGCGGCCACGCGAGTGGCGGGCTGCTGGGCCCGGGTCGCCACGATCGCGGTTGTCGGAACGGTGACCGCGAGCCCCACGGCGTGGAGCCAGCCCCGCAGCGCGGGGCGGTCGGCCCAGGTCTGGTGCCAGGTCTGGTCGTCGAGGGAGTGCAGCGCCCGGTTGAGCTTGTCGTCGAGGATGACGAGCGGGTCGTCGGCATCGGTGAACGCCTGGTCGAGCGCACGGTTGGCGCCCGTGTCGAGGTCGAGCACGGGTAGGTCGGGGTCGAGGACGTCGCGGAGGTCGATCTCGACCGGTTCCCGGCCGTGGTCGGTCACGAGGTGCGGTTGGCGTCGGCTTCTTCGACTCGGCCGTCGGCGTGGCGGGCGAAGCGGCCACGATCGGCAGCGTGCACCGGGCCGTCGGCCGGCCAGGGCCAGCCCCCGAAACCGGTTTCTCGGTAGTCGGCGAAGGCCTGCTCGATCTCGTGTTCGGTGCTCATCACGAACGGGCCGTAGCGGGCCACCGGTTCCCCGATCGGGCGGCCCTGGAGGAGCAGGCACTCGACGCCGTCGGTAGAAGCGAGGTCGATGGCCTGCTCGCTGGACAGCACGATGCCGGTGTCGACTCCGAACGCCCCGTCGTGGCCCCCGATCGTCAGTTCGTGACCGGCGAACACGTAGAGCGTGCGCACCGTGTCGGGACCGGCGGGCGGCGGCATCGTCCACGACGCCCCGGGATCGAGCCGGATGTGCCAGATGGCGATGTCGGAGCCTTCCTGGGAGGCCCACGAGTCGGGAGGGGGAGGCGGGCCCTCGAGCCCGGCGAGCTCACCGGCGATCACCGTGACCTCGGTGTTCGGGCCGTCGTCGCCCACGACGAGCTTGGGGACGTCGTCAGCCCAGAACATCGTGAAGTGGGCGGGGACCAGCTTGTTGGCGGCCGGGAGGTTGAGCCAGATCTGGAACAGCTCGAGGGGGTTCGGGGCGTCGGGGTCGAGCAGGGGGAACATCTCGCTGTGCACCACGCCGCCGCCGGCCGTGAGCCACTGCGTGTCGCCCTCGCCGAACCGGGCGGTGGCACCGAGCGAGTCGGCGTGGTCGATGAAGCCGCGCCGGACGTAGGTGACGGTCTCGAACCCGCGGTGCGGGTGCTGGGGGAAGCCCGGTACGACATCGCCGTGGTACATCCGCCAGCCGTCCTTGCCGGCGAAGTCCATGCCGATGTCGCGACCGTCGAGCGATGTGGCAGGACCGAGGTCGGCCGTGCCCGCGGGGTAGGCGTCGTCGTGGTGGGCGCAGAAGAGGAACGGGTCGACGGTGGGCCACTGCGGACCCAGCGCCACGGACTGCAGGACGGGATCGGCGAGGTCCACAGGTGAGGTGTCGAGGTCGGAGGACGCGGTGTCAGCCATGCGTTCAGGCTAAGGCGCCGCCGATGCACCCGCACCGACCGCTTCCTGCCGAACTGGCTGGGAACATAGGCTGCATAGCCCGGGTCTTCCCAGCCAGTTCGCCCAGCGGTCAGCGCGCGATCAGCTCGCGGTCAGCGCGCGGTCAGCTCGCGTTGACGGCATCGAGTGCGTCGACGATCTGCGCTTCGAACCAGGGGAGGATGACGTCGCGTGCGGTCTCCTCGTCCCAGTGGACGCCGTCGAGGGTGCCCTGGAGATCGGTGCCGTCGGGGCCTGCTGCGGCCTTCCACGAGCCGAAGTCCACGAGCTCGACCTGAGGGTGCGACGTGAGCATGTCGCGCTGGAGCGCGCTGACGATCGCCGTGTCGGCGGCGATCACGGCGAACTCGTCGTCGGAGGGTCGAACGGCGTCCTTGTACTCGGCTTGGTTCGAGGCCGCCGGGGTGAACCACAGGATCGAGCTGGTCGGGAGGTTCGCCTCGAGCCACGAGAGCCGTTCGCCCGCTGTGCGACGCCACCAGTCCTGCCACTCGAGATCGTGGGGCAGCAGGTAGGTGTCGTCGGGCCCGTCGACCAACGAGCGGGAGAGCCACGTGGTGGCGCCGCCGACGGCCCACACGACGACGTCGGGCGGGCCCCATCCGGCGAGCGCGTCCTGCCAACGCGCCTCCCAACGGGGGCACTGGTCCTGCTCGGTGCCGACCTTGCCGTCGGTGTAGCGGAGCTTCGCCGTGCCCCCGCCTCCATCGCACGCGATCGCGGCAAGGTCGACCACGGTTGCGGGGTGGGTGCCGAACCGGGTGGCGAAGGCAACCGTGTCGGGCGAGGCGCCTTCGATGGTCTCGGACGCGGCATCGCGTCGTCCGGTGAGGGTGTCCATGAGGCCATCGGACTGCGAGTCACCGATCCACCAGACGGTGATGGGCGCATCGGGTGCAAGGCTCCTGGGGGCAGCGCCCGGGTCGCTGGCGGTGACGTCGAGGGTCGGGTTCGTTCGCTCGACCGCGGTGGCTGTCGACGCCGAGCTGTCCTGGGACACGACCCCGACCACGACGCAGGCGAGGAGCAGCACGGTGACGAAGGCGCTCGCAACGCTCAGCGCCTGGCGCGGCTCAGCGAGCACACGGCGAAGGCGAACGGGCGACTCGACGAGGTGCCAGGACAGCTCGGCGAGGCCCAACGTCACCGCGACCTGGACCAAGCCGTGGGCCGGCAACCACACGTGGACCGGCCAGTGAATGAGGTAGATGGCGTAGGAGCGCTTCCCGAGCCACACCAGCACCACATGGCCGAGCGTGCGGTCGGCGCGCATGGTCGAGGCGAACACGATGGCGGCGCACGAGACGAGTGCGGTCGCCGGCAGCAAACCGTGCGACACGATCCAGTCCGGGTAGCGGACGGTGCGGGACAGGACCACGAGCCCGGCGATGGCCACGATGCCCACGACGGTCGAGCGGAGCGACCCCCGCGGTCCGGCCGACCCAAGCGGCCACACGAAGGCCAGCAGGACGCCGGCGAGCAGCTCGGCGGCGCGGGTGAACGTCGAGAGGTAGGACAGCTCCGGGTTCGACGCGGTGAGCACCATGGTGGCGAGCGAGCCGGCGAGCAGCATCGTGGCCACCGTGGCGAAGGCACGCCGGCCGAACGAGAGCGCACCCGCGGCGATCAGCGGGAACACGACGTAGAACTGCTCTTCGATGGCGAGCGACCAGAAGTGCTCGATCGGGGAGGGGTCGGCGAACATCGCCCCGTACCCGTTGCCCTCGGCGATCTGGAACCAGTTGTACACGTAGGCGGTCGCGGCCGCGACCTGGGCGGGGAGGTCCGCTGGCGCCGCCAACCACTGACCGAGCGCCAGCACGACGGCGAGGGTCACGAGCGCGGCGGGCATCAGGCGGCGGAACCGGCGACCCCAGAACGGCCCCAACGAGATGCGACCCGATGCCGCGTGCTCGGCGAGCAACAGGTTGGTGATCAGGTAGCCCGACAGCGTGAAGAACAGGGAGACGCCGAGGAACCCGCCGGGGAGCACATCGGGCCAGAGGTGGAAGACCACCACGAGCACGACGGCGATGCCGCGCAGGCCGTCGAGGCCGGGGGAGTGGCGTCGCTCTGCCCCCGTCCCAGGAGGAGGGGTCGACCGGGACGGGGGGCGGCGAACACCCACCACGTCGTCCACGGTCACGGTCACAGATCCTACGGGGGTGAGCCGTCCTCTCCCGATCACCCGCCGCGCCCGGCGGTCCGGTGCAGTCGTCTAGAACAGCCGGTGTGATCCGTGGTCCCAGCAGTCGCCCCGTCGTCGTCGCTCTCGCTCTGGTGGTCGTCGTCGCGCTTGTCGGCTGCACCGGCGACGACGGGCCGTCGGCGTCGACCACGACCGCTCCGCCACCGGTGGACACCACGGCCACGACGACCATCCCCACCGACCCGGCACAGGCGGCGTTCGTCGCGCAGATCAACCCGATCTGCGTGACCCGCAACGAGCAGATCATCGCCGCGGTGAAGATCGCCACCGTGCCCGACGCGGCCGGTGCGCTCGCCAAGCGGGCGCGTCTGTCGGTGGAGGCAGTCGAGCAGATCCGCACGGTCGCACCGCCGGCCGGCGACGAGGCCACGGTCGAGGCGATGCTCGCCGAGATGGATGAGGTCAACCAGCACACGGCTGATCTGGCGACGGCGGTGCTCTACGTGGACGCCGAGTCGGGCCGGAGGGCGGCCGCCGCGTTGCATGCACAGCTGCCGGCGCTCAACGAGCAGCTCGTGGCCTACGGCCTGGGCGACTGCGTGCTCGACCCGCCCACGGGCTGATCGACCAGGTTCACCTGCTCGGCCACGGGCTGGCATCGGCGTTCGGCGAGCTGATCGACCAGGTTCTTCGAGAGATGTGGATCCTTTGTGACGGGTTCGTGGTCGACCTCGTCGGGTGGACGGTCACGCCGGTCGATGATCTGGTCGATGCCGAGGGCCGGACGGTGACGGTCAGCTCTGTCATCGTCGGGACCGACCGCGTGGTGCTCGGCATCACCTTCGATGCGCAGCAGGCGGCCTTGGCCGACGTCGTCGCCGACTCGGTCACCCTGGTCGGCACGCCCACCCGGAGCTGATCTTCGGCGCTGACCCCTCCTCCCCTGGGAGCGATTCGGCATCGGTTCGGTGCGACCGCACGGGACCGATGCCGAGTCGTCTCGTCAGGGCAGCGTGCGGGCGAGGTCGTCGAGGGCCCGCACGATGCGTTGCTCGGACACCGGTTCGGGGGTGCCGACCTGCTGGGCGAACAGGCTCACGCGCAGCTCCTCGATCAGCCAGCCGATGGCGGCGAGGTCCTGCTGGGCGACCGACCCGGCGGGAGTGCGGTCGTACACCTCGTCGTAGCGGCCCTGCACCCGGTTGACGGTGGCCTGGTTGCGGGCGTCGAGGTGCAGGGCATCGGCCTTGCCGGTGCGGAGTCGGTCGAGGCGGATCCAGGCGGCGTGGAGGTAGCGGGCCACGTCGTCCAGGCGTGCGGATCCGGTCGCGGCGATGAACCCGTCGTAGACGAGGCTGGTGCGCTGGGCGGTGACGTCGTCGTACGCGGGCCAGAGCTTCTCGCCGACCGGTTCACCGAGCACGTCGTCGAGCGCTCGGGTCGCGGCGAGGATCTCGCCGACGCTCGTGACGATGGCCTGCACCTCACGGTCGAGGTCGTCGCGCACGGCGGTGCGCAACGTTGCGAAGTCGGTCTCGTTCCAGGCCGGTCCGCCGTGGCGACGGAGGAGGTCGTCGAGTGTCGTGGTCGTCGCGTCGTCGAGCAGCGCCGCGGTCGTGACGTAGGGGCTCGTGCCGAGGGCGAGCCGGGCGGCGTTGGTGAGGTCGTCGAGGACCCGACGGCCGGGCGGGTTCGTCGTGAGGCGCAGGAGGCGGCGGGTGCCGCGCCACATGATCCGGCGCTGCTGGTCCCCGGTGGCGAGGAGCCGCACTCCGACGGTGTCGCCCTCGTCGGCGAGCGCCGGGTAGCCCCGGACGCGGAGCCCGTCGACCTCGCGCTCGACGATCCGGTCGATGGTGCCGAAGTCCCACTGGGTGGCGCCGGTGCGCTCGACGTCGGGGAGCGACACCGCGATCGCGCCCCTGGTCTTGCCCGCCAGCTGGCTCTGCAGGGCCCGGAGATCGCGACCTTCGCGGATGATGCGGCCCTCGGCATCGGTGACCACGAAGTCGACCCGGAGGTGCTGGGGCACGGCGTCGGCCCGGATCGCGCTCGTGTCGATCCACTCGTCGGCCTGCTTCGGCAGCTCGCGGCGCAGCGAAGCGAGGAGCGGCTCGGTGCCGAGGAACCCCTCGCGCTCGGCGGTGGCGAGGAACCGTGCGGCGTGGTCGGAGGCGGGCGTCAGCGC
>CAZALT010000054.1:0-8408 GCA_964485515.1 uncultured Rhabdothermincola sp.
TCGAGGAAGTCGTGGGCGTCGCCCGTGCCGAACGCGGATGCCGGGCTGGACGCGGGGTCGGTGCCGAACGCGGATGCCGTGCCGAACGCGGATGCCGGGCTGGACGCGGGGTCGGTGCTCATGGCGGCGACTCTACGTCTGCCGCAGCCCCATCGCCCCGCACGCGAGCCTGCCGCGGACCGGGCGATCGAAGCGGCCGATCCGCGGCAGGAAGCGGCGTGCGGGCGTGGGGAGTGCTGGAGCGGGGCGTGCTGGCGCGGGGAGCGGGTGTCCCGCTCGGTTCACCCGGCCCGCGCTCTGGGCGTCCTACTCGCCTTGCCCACGGGCGTCCTACTCGCCTTGCCTGCGGGTGGGCTACTCGCCCTTGATCGTGGAGAAGATCTTGGCGAACTCGTCGCCGGGACCGCGGGGGATGGTGTAGCCCTCGGGATCGTTGATCTTGGCCAGGTTGTCGCGCACGGACTCGACCGTGAGGTTGGGCTCGTAGACGCCAGGGGTGAGGCCGATGAAGAAGCGAGACACGATGCCGCCGGCGCACGAGTACACCTCACCACTGACCTCGCACTCCTCGGAGGCGAGGTAGGCCACGACGGGGGTGACGGTCTCGGGCGAGAGCAGGTCGGCATCTGCGCCGAGGAGCTCCTCGGTCATGCGGGTCTTGGCCACCGGCGCGATGGCGTTGGCCTTGATGTTGTTCTTGCGGCCCTCGGCGGCGAGCACGCGGGTGAACCCGACGAGGCCCATCTTGGCCGCGCCGTAGTTGGACTGGCCGAAGTTGCCGAGGATGCCGGAGTTGGACGAGGTGTTGACGATGCGGCCGTAGCCCTGCTCGCGCATGAGCTTGTAGGCGGGGAGCGTGACGTAGAACGCGCCGAGGAGGTGCACCTGGATCACCGGCTCGACGAGCTCGGGGGTGAGGTTGTGGAAGGTCTTGTCGCGCAGGATGCCGGCGTTGTTGACGACGATGTCGACCGTGCCGAACGCGTCGACGGCGGTCTTGACGATGGCCTCGCCGCCCTCGGCGGTGCCGACGCTGTTGCCGTCGGCGATCGCCTCGCCGCCGAGGTCGTTGATCTCCTTGACGACATCGTGGGCCGGGCCCTCACTGGTGCCTTCGCCCGACAGCGAACCGCCCAGGTCGTTGACGACGACGCGCGCACCGCGGCGGGCGAGCTCGAGGGCGTGCGAGCGACCGAGGCCGCCCCCGGCGCCCGTGACGATCGCAACCTTGCCGTCGTATCCGATGTCTGCCATGTCGCTAGCTCCTGTGTGCCTGGTGGCGAAGTGGGGGAATAGACCGCTGGAGAGCGTAGCGACGGCGCCGCAGCCCGGCCCAATGGCTGATGGCCTGTCAGGTCGGTGCGCGCTCCCCGCCATACCTCCGAAATTGGCGGAGGGACCGGCTCCATCCATCGGTCTCTCCGCCAATTTGGCAAAGGGGTGGGTCGGGTCAGGTGAGCTGGTCGGTGGCGTAGGCCTTGAGGCGCTTGTAGTCGACCTTCGCGTTGGGGGCCCGGCCGATGGTGTCGATCGTGACCACGTGGCGGGGAGCCTTGAAGTGGGCGAGGTGCTCCTTGACCGCCCGGATGAGCTCCGCCTGGTCGAGCTCCGACCCCGGCTCGAGCTCGACGACCGCGGTGACCACCTCGCCGAAGCGGTCGTCGGGCACGCCGACCACGACGGCGTCGTGAACGGTCGGGTGCGCCTTGAGGATCTCCTCGACCTCCTCGGGGAAGACCTTCTCGCCTCCGGTGTTGATGCTCACCGAACCCCGGCCGAGCAGGCTCAGCGTCCCGTCGGCCTCGACGGTCGCGAAGTCACCGGGCATCGAGTACCGCCGACCGTCGATCGTGACGAACGTGGCCGCCGACTTGTCAGGGTCCTTGTAGTAGCCGATCGGCGTGTGGCCACCGATGGCCACCCGGCCGACCTGGCCGGACCCCGGCACCACGTCGTGGCCGTCCTCGTCGATCACCCTCGACCGCTCGCCGAGCACGAACTTCGCCGTGCCCGCCGGGTTCCCTGCGGTGGACACCGACTGTCCTATGCCGATGGCCTCCGACGACGAGAACGCGTCGTGCAGCATCATCGTCGGCACGTGCCCGAGCAGTCCTCGCTTCACCGGCTCGCTCCACATCACGCCCGACGAGATGACCAGGAACAGCGAGCTGAGATCCCAGCGCCCGGGGTGCGCGTCGAGCTCGCGCAAGATCGGCTTGGCGAACGCATCGCCCACGATGGTCAGCGCCTCGATGCGGTGGACCTCGATCGTGTCGAGGAGCTCGACGACGTCGAGACCGTGGTCCTCGAGGGTCGTGACCGAACCCGCGCCGCAGAGCGCGATGAACGTCGTGAACTGGCCGGTGGCGTGCATGAGCGGACAGGCCGGCAGGATGCCGAACCCCGGTTTGGCGGCGATGGCGGTGCGCACGGTGTCGAGATCGGCGTCGTCCTGGTCGAAATGGGGCAGGAGCGTGGGTGCGACCGCCTTGGCGAGGTCGCTCTGTCGCCACATCACACCCTTCGGCATGCCGGTGGTACCACCCGTGTACATCATCACGAGGTGGTCGCCCGATCGCCCCCACGGGCCGACAGCTCGGGACTCGTCGCCTTCGGCCGCCTCCTCGTAGGGGAGCGCCCAGTCGGGACACGGACCGGAGCCGTCGTCGACGTGGAGCCACACCCGCACGCCGGGGACCTGATGGCGGATGTGGTCGATCCGCGCCGTGAACTGGCCGCTGAACACGACGGCCACCGCGTCGGCGTTGTCCCAGAGGTAAACGAGCTCCTCCTCGACGTAGCGGTAGTTGGTGTTCACGGGGACGAGGCCGGCCTTGCACGCGGCGTACACCGACTCGAGGTACTCGGGTCCGTTGTGGAGGTACTGGGCGACCTTGTCCTGTTCGGTGACGCCGGCCGCCAGCAGCGTGTTGGCGATGCTGTTGGCTCGGGCATCGAACTCGCTCCACGAAAACGTCCGTCCACCGTGGCGTTGCGCCGGTGCGTCGGGCCACGTCTCGGCGCACACCTCCCAGACATCGGCGAAGTTCCAGCTCGACACGGCGACCCCCTGGTTCCGGACACGTCTTCCCGGTGCCCGACGAGCATCGGACAACCGCACGTGTAGCACGTGGTCGCGGTGGCGGCGTGTCAGGGCCGCGGTTCGTCTGTTCGGGAGCCGACAACTACCCTCGCCCCATGCCCGCAGCGACGACTGACTTCGTGTTCACGCGCCACCAGAAGGTCAAGGCCGCCGAAGACCTCCCCAACGTCCCCGCCGGGACGCCCGGCAAGGTGCTGTACAGCGTCGGCCTCACCTGGATCCGCTACCACGTGCTCTTCGACAACGACGTGTACATCAGCTCGCTCGATGCCACCCAGCTCGAGGAGCGGTGATGCAGCTCGGGATGCAGCTCGACTACGCCAAGGGCTTCAAGGAGTCCGCGCAACGCGTCGTCGAGTACGAAGCGGCCGGGCTCGACATCGCCTGGGTGGCCGAGGCCTACGGCTTCGATGCACCCAGCTTCATGGGCTACCTGGCCAACGTCACCACCACGGTGCAGATCGCGTCGGGGATCCTGCCGATCTACACGCGCACGCCCACGCTCCTGGCCATGACCGCCGCCGGCGTCGACGCCATGAGCGACGGGCGGTGCATCCTCGGATTGGGCGCCTCGGGACCGCAGGTCATCGAGGGCTTCCACGGCATCGCCTACGACGCCCCCATCGGGCGCACCCGCGAGATCATCGACATCTGCCGCACGGTGTGGCGCCGTGAGGACAAGCTCGAGCACGACGGCCGCTACTACACCATGCCCCTGCCGGCCGATCAGGGCACCGGCCTCGGCAAGCCGCTCAAGATCATCTCGCACCCGGTGCGACCCGACATCCCGATCTACGTCGCCGCACTGGGTCCCAAGAACGTCGAGATGGCCGCCGAGGTCGCCGACGGGTGGCTGCCCATCTTCTTCCTCCCCGAGCGCGCCGATCGCGTGTGGGGCGACGACCTGCGTTCGGGCTATGCCAAGCGCGACGCGTCGCTCGGACCCGCGCTCGACATCGCCGCCGGGGGCATGGTGAGCATCACCGACGATCCCGAGCCGATCCTCGACATGGCCCGCCCCATGCTGGCGCTCTACATCGGCGGCATGGGCGCTCGGGACAAGAACTTCTACAACCAGCTCATGGTCCGCTACGGCTACGAAGCTGAGGCCAAGCAGATCCAGGACCTCTACCTCGACGGCAAGAAGACCGAAGCGGCCGCCGCCATCCCCGCCGAGTTCCTGTCGCTCTCCAACCTCGTCGGCCCCGAAGGCTTCATCCGCGACCGCCTCGCCGCCTACGAGGAAGCCGGCGTCACCGTGTTGAACATCACGCCCGTCGGCGCCGAGCCCACCGAGCTCATCGAGAAGCTCAAGGCCTGGGGGTAGTCGGGCTCAGGGGCTCAGCTGACTTCGTGGGTTCAATCCGACGAAACGCGCCGGCAACCTTTGGTCGGTAGAACCTTGCCATGCACTCGCGAGGCATCGTGTTCCCCCCACATGATGTGCGCGTGAAGGCTGCGATCGGCGGGCGGGTTCGCCGATCGTTCCCTGCGGTTGGTCACCCGGGTGGGGATTCCCCCACTCCACCCGGGTAACCACCGGAGACCGGCTGTTGGTCGGTCAGGACGTTGTCGACGTGGCCTCGTCGGGCTCGGGCACGGCCGACGAGGCCGGTTCGGGCGTCGAGGGGTTCGCGTCGAGATCGACGATGGAACCGATGAGGTGGTCGATCTGGGCTGCGTTCTGCGGGCGACCGAAGAAGAAGCCCTGCCCGTAGTCGACCCCGAGGTCTGGGAGCAGGCGGGCCTGCTCGTCGGTCTCGACGCCCTCGGCCACGAGCTTGCAGTTGAGATCGTGCGCGAGTGCGGCGATGTGCTTGAAGATGAGGGGGTCTTCGCCGCTGATGCCGAGGCCCGTGGCGAACAGTCGGTGCATCTTCAAGATGTCGACCTGGTAGTCGCGCAGGTGCTCGAGCGATGCGCTGCCGGCACCGAAGTCACCGACGCCGATCTGGACGCCGATGCTCTTGAGGAGGCGCAGTGCGGCACGACTGGTCTCGCGCTGAACCTCGTTCTGGAGCAGAGCCGCTTCGGTGAGGTCGAGGCACAGCTGGTCGGTGGTGACCGACGCCGCGTCGATCGCGCTCGCCACGGCGGTGGTGAACCCCGGGTCGGCGAGCTGGCGGGGTCCGATGTTGCAGCTCACGAAGAGCTTCGGGTGGTCGGGGTGCTGCACCTCCCAGCGGCGGATCTGCCGGCACGCCTCGTGCAGGGTCCACTCGCCCAGCTCGACGATGAGGCCGCTCTTCTCCAGCAGCGGGAGGAAGTCGTTGGGGTACAGCATCCCGGTGTTGGTCGCCCCGGGCTGGTCCCAGCGCAGCAACGCCTCGACGCCGACCAGTTGGCCGGTCGAGAGGTTGACGATGGGCTGGTAGTGGAGCTGGAACTCGTCGTTGTCCACCGCGACCCGGAGGCGGGGCTCGTCCAGTCGGGTGAAGTACCGCTCGCGCATCGACTCGTCGTGCACGACGTAGGCGTCACCGTTCTCGCGGGCACGACGCAGTGCGCTCTGCGTGTCGCGGATCATCTCGTCGAGCGCCACGCTGGCCAGCGGGCTCACTCCGACACCCAGGATCGGGTTGATCAGCAGTGGGCTGTCGTCGACCACGAACGGTTCGGTGAGGTACTCGATCAGGAACCTGGCGGATTCGTGGGCACCCTGCACCGTCGGGACGTTGGGGAACACGACGGCGAAGACGGCGCCTTCGTACCGGAAGACCTTGGTGCCGGGAAGGTCGATCGCTTCGAGGCGGCGAGCGACCTGGGCCAAGAGGCGATCACCCGCGTCGGCTCCGAAGGAGTCGTTGATGTCGCGGAGGCGGCCGATCTCGATGAACGACAGGACGGCGACCGAGCTCGTCCCGCGGCTGGTGCGGACCGCGTCGTCGAGCGCGGCGGTCAGGCCTTGGCGGTTCGGCAGGCCGGTGAGCGCGTCGGTCTCCGGTAGCGCATCGGGTTCCGCCGCCGCGCTTCGTTGCCGCAGAAGCCCCAGAACAACGCTGTCGCCCATATTCGGTAACTCCCACAAGCCGAGGTCGTGACCGACGAAGCCTACCGTCCACCGTCGGTGTGGACGGTAGGTCGCGGCCTGCGTCGGATGGGAGGACACCACGCGCGCCGGAGCGCGGAGGTCACTCGTAGGCGGTGAGGCGTTCCTGCACCTTGGCGAGGAGCTTGGCCAGCTCGGTGTTGTCGCCGGCGCCGATGGTGAGCTGCGTGGCTTCGCTGGCCGCCAAGATGTCGTCGGAGGACTCGACCTCTTCGTTGATGACCGCGGCGTTGTCGATGCGCTCGACTTCGGCCACGACATCGACGTCGTCGAGGCGACCGACCTCGGCGGCCACATCGGCCTCGTCGAGGCGGTCGAGGTCGTCGAGGGGATCGAGGTCGTCGAGGAGGTCGTCGGACGGTTCGTCCCACGCGGCCGGCGCGGCCGGGGTGGTGGGCCGGGACTCCGGGAGGTCGGTGGTGGCCCACGGGTTGTCCGGCTCAGCAGGAGCCTTGGTGGGCTCGATCGAGCGGTTGGTCGCCGGGGTCCAGGTCTGGAGCGGTTCGGGCGGGGTCCAGGTCTGGAGCGGTTCGGGCGCGTCGTCGGGGCGGTGGCGCGATGTGAGAGGTTGACCCGCATCGGTCAGGTCCTCGAAGGAGTGGGTCTCGTCGTCGTCTCGTGACCGACGAGCGCGGGGCTCACGTTCGGACCGGTCGTCGTCGGCCGTCCTCTTGAGCACGACACCGATGGCGATGACTCCGAGCACCAAGATGCCGACGCCGAGGATGAGGGTGTTCATCCCGATGACGATGGCGATACCGATCACCGCAACGAGGGCGATCAGTGCTCGAAGTTGTCTGCTGCTCATGCAAAGAACCTCCGCGGGCTGGGCATGTGGGCGCGGACCCGTCGTGCGCTATCTGTTCTATCGGCACGCCGGGTCGATTGTCTGAGGCTTCTCATCGTGATTTCGTGCGAGCGGGACGCATTTCACATGTCCGACACGGAGGGATCTGCCGCGTCGGGGGTCAACTCGTCGGCCTCGACGGGGCGGATCGCGACGTCGATGGCGAGCCAGATCGTCTTGGAGAAGGGGAAGAACACGAAGGGTCCGACCACCGCGATGGCCAGACCGATCACCACCATGGGGAGGAACTGGGGTTCGGGCCACGTCGCGAAGACGCCGATGAACACGGTGAGCAGCATGGCGCCGGACACGACGATGGTGTTGATGCCGAGTGCCCCCGTCCAGTGTCCTTCGATCCGCTCGAGCTTGAGCCCGCAGCGCGGACAGCGTTCCACCATGGAGAACCAGCGCCGGAAGAGGTGGCCTGATCCGCAGTTGGCGCAGTGGCGGAGGAGCCCTCGGCGCAAGGCCGTGCCGAACGCGACCCGAGGGATCTCGGTCGAGCCTGGGCGGGGGAGGGGTGCGTCGACCATGAGGCCATTGTTGCGCGATCGGTCGTCGTCGGCACCAGCCGACGGTCCGCCCGGCGGTGGCGGCTTCCGCGGTTGGCGGCCGAGGATGGTCAGGTCGGAATCGCACGATCGGTAGGCTGCCCGACGATGAGCGTGGCGGACATGACCACCGACCAACTGACCAAGAGCCAGGCCGCCCGTCGACAGCGGGTCATCGCCACGGCCCTCGAGCTCGCCACCGAGGGTGGGTACGACGCGGTCCAGATGCGAGATGTCGCGGCCCGGGCCAACGTCGCGCTGGGCACGATCTACCGGTACTTCGCCTCGAAGGACCACCTGCTCGCCGCCGCGCTGGTCGAGTGGGTCAACGACCTCGAGCGACGGGTCAACCTCCGTCCGCCGCTCGGCGACACGACCGCGGAGCGCGTGGTCGAGGTGCTGCTGCGGGCCAGCCGTGCCATGGAGAAGGATCCGCTGCTCTCCGCCGCCGTGGTCGCTGCGCTGTCGTCCAACGATCGCGGGGTGGCGGAGTGCCAACGCGAGGTCAGCGTGGCCATGAACCGCATCCAGGGGCTGGCCTTCCCGTCGGACTTCGATCCGGAGCTGCAGGAACGCATCACGCGCGCCCTCGGCCACGTGTGGTTCTCGTCGCTCGTCGGCTGGGTCAACGGGTGGTACGGCTTCTCCGAGACGGGCTTCGAGCTCTCCTCGGCCACGCACCTGCTGCTCGATCAGTACCACTGATCGCGTCGCGCGTCGATCAGGCGAGACCACCGATGAGGCGAGACCGCCGATCGGGCCGGATCATCGATCGGGCCGGGTCATCGATCGGGCCGGGTCATCGATCGGGCCGGGTCATCGATCGGGCCGGGTCGATGGGATCAGCACGTCGACGTC
>CAZALT010000054.1:8508-19619 GCA_964485515.1 uncultured Rhabdothermincola sp.
CGATCGGGCCGGGTCATCGATCGGGCCGGGTCGATGGGATCAGCACGTCGACGTCGATGCGGTCCGATCAGATGAGCGGTTCGGTGAAGGTGATGTCGAGGGGTGCCTCGGGCAGTGCACCGTTGGCCAGATCTGGCAGCACCTCGCGGAGCCGACGGGGAAGCACCGGATCGTCCGATGCGAGCAGGTCGTCGAGATGCCACCACCGTCGACCGGCGAAGGCCAGCACCTCGAGGGTCTCGAGTCCGCCCGGCACGTGCGGTCGATCGTCGCCGCTGCCATCGATCCACGCGACGTGGATCTCCTCGTCCTGGTCGAACTCGATGCCCGCCCAGAAGAAGTGGGAGTACTGGGTCCAGACCACCGGACCGACCCGGGCATCCGCGATGCCCGCTTCCTCGTGCAGCTCGCGAAGGGCGGCCTCGGCGCTGGTCTCACCCGGGTCGATGCCTCCTCCGGGGATCTCCCACCACGAGCGCTTCGCCTTGTCGAACGGATCGGAGCCCCGCAGGAGCAGGACGTGGCCCCGCTCGTCGAGCAGCACGACCCGGGCGACGGATCGTCGGAGCACGTAACCAGCCATCGGGTCGAGCCTACGACGCTCGGGCGAGCGAGAGGTCTCGAGGGTTCAGCCGTGGCCGATGGTCCTCAGCCCTCGAGCCAATCCAGCCAGAGGCCGTGGGCCTGCATCCAGGCAACCGACCGCCGAGATGGCTTGGCGTCGTGCCACGCGGCGGTGGAGATGAGGGTGGCACCTTTGCCCTCCGCCACCGCGGGGGCGCGGTCGGGTTCGGGCGCCCACGGGGTCACCGTCGGATACTCGGCCGCGATGAATGCCACGTCCCGTCGGGCGCCGATCTCAGCCAGGACATCGTGCAGCTGCAAGCGCTCCGGCTTGGAGAAGTACGCCAGCACCCAGGTGGACACGATCACCACGAGCTCGTCTTCGGGTACCTGGTCGACGACGGGGGCGAGCAGGTCGAGGGCGCTGCCTCGATGGAGGAGGGGCGGCGCTTGTCGGGCGAGCGCGATCGCGCCGCGCAGGCGTCGAGATCGCTCGGTGAGACCGGGCCACACGCAGGCCTCCAGCCAGCGGCAGTCGTCGTCGACGGTCACGTCGAGCGGGGCGAGGTCGATGCCGACCCGGCGACCGATGTCGAGGGGGTGATCGCCATCGGGCAGCGGGGGGCGGTTCGGGCCG
This sequence comes from uncultured Rhabdothermincola sp., assembly GCA_964485515.1. Lineage (GTDB taxonomy): Bacteria > Actinomycetota > Acidimicrobiia > Acidimicrobiales > Acidimicrobilacustridaceae > CAZALT01. Next base: position 9,710 of record CAZALT010000054.1, read on the forward strand.
AGGACGTCGCAGTGCAGCACGACGCCGGCGTCGACGGGTCCCGTCGATCGTCCGTCGGAGTAGTCGACCCGGTACTGGTCGGCCAACAGGTTGAGTCCCGCGCTCGGTCCGATCTCGATGAGGCTGATCGGGCGATGCGCTCCCTCACGGAGGAATCGCCGCGCGACGTCGGTCAGGGCCGGGACGAGCGCGCTGACCCGACCGACCTCGTTGGTCTGGATCGTGCGAGTCCCCATGGCGTGGACGAGGTCCTCTCGTCGTTCGAAGAGCAGCGATCGGAACAGCGGCCACGCCCGGGTGGTGACAACGTCGAGGTCGGCGGAGGCCGCGGAACTGAGCTCGCGGTAGCAACGGGCCAACGCCAGATCGGGCTCGTCGAGGGTGAGGTCGTGGACGCAGGCGAAGAGCCGGACCGGTGTCTGGTTGGGATCGCCCAGGGGTTCGATCAGCTCCAAGGCCTCGACATCCGCGGCCATCGAGAGCGCGAGACCTTCGTAGAGGGTGGAGTACCCCGCGAACTCGCTCGTGGCCAGGCGCAGGTAGCGGTCGGCGAGGACATCGATGGACACGCCCACGGTCTACCAGCGGCGGGAGCTGGTCGGCCTGCTCGCGATGTGCTCGTGGCCAGCGCCACGTGGGGCGAGGGAACCAGGGCCCGGTGGAGACTGCTGACCGCTCGTCGGTCAGCAGTTCGCCGCGATGTACGCCTGCATCTCGGGCACCGCGTTGATCGTCGCCTCGAGCGTCGGTACGTCGAGGGTGCCACCCCAATCGATGACGTCCTCGTTGGTCGTGATCTCACCGGCGATGACGGCGGTCAGGTACGGGTCGGTGATGGCGCGGATGGTGATGAGGATCTTGGCGGGCTCGTCGGGAGCGCTGGCCTGGAGGAGATCGAGCTGGGAGCGGAGCTGGCGGGCTCCGGTGACGTCGAGCGGCTGGATGTCGGCCAGGCTGTTGAAGCCGATCGGCTTCGCGTTCGTGCAGAAGATCGACAGCTCGTCCGTGGCCGACGTCGGGGTGGGCTCGGTCGGCGGCTTCGTCGTGGTGGATGGCGCGGTCGATGCGGTCGATGCGGTCGATGCGGTCGACGGCGAGGTCGCGGCGGTCGAGGGCGTGGGGTCCTCGTCCGGCGATGAGGTGTCGGAGCGGTTTCCGCAGGCGGCGCCGAGGACCGACAGCGCGAGAAGCGCCCCAGCCACGTACGCGGAAGCTAGGCGGGTGTTCACGGCACGGACCCTACCCTGGGTGACGCTATGACATCTGGCACCTTCGTCATGCTCCGCCGCGGGTTCTCCAAGCGCTGCGCGGTCTGCGGGTCGGGTCACCTCTTCAGACGGTGGGTTTCGATGGTGGAGTCGTGCCCACGCTGCGGGCTCCAGTTCTGTCGCGTGCCCGGCCAGTGGCTGGGCTCGTGGTTCCTCAACATCGTGGTCGTGCAGGCCAGCGTCGTCGCCGTGCTCGTCATCGGGGTGGCGACCACCTACCCCGACACGAACGTCGCGCCGATCTTCGCCGTCGGGTTGGTCGTCGCGGTCACGGTGCCCATCGCCTTCTTCCCGTTCTCACGGACGATCTGGACCGCGATCGACCTCGCCATGCGCCCGCTCGCCTTCGACGAAGGCGTCGCGCCGGGATTCGAGCTCGAACGCGACCTCGCCGCGGAGCGGAAGCGGTCGTCACGTTGTGGTGACCCTCCGCCACCGGATAGCAACTCTGCATGACCGATGCTCCCGACCGGCTCGTCGGCGATTTCCTCCGAGACACCGACGTCCGGCGCGACCCCACGAGGCCGGGTCGGTATCTGCTGGATCTCTCGCCCGCGTGGAACATCTTCTACGCCTTCGGCGGTATGACCATGGCGGTGGCGCTGCGAGCCATCGAGCGGGAGCTCGACGATCCCGAGCTCGTTCCGCTCACCGCCAACGCGCTGTTCGTCAGCCCGGTCACGGCGGGGCCCGTCGAGATCGACGTCGACATCTTGCGCCGGGGTCGGGCGGCGGCCCAGGGTGTCGCCAACCTGGCGAACGCTGGTCACGACGGGACTGCCGTGCACGTGACCGCAGCGTTCGGCCGGGCCGCACCGAGCGAGTGGGACTACGTCGACATCCCGTTCCCCGATGTTCCGATGCCCGACGAGTGCCCCCAGGCCCCGCGCCTGCCGGAGGGATCCGCGTTCAGCGACATCAACTTCCACCGCCAGATCGACTGGCGACCGACCGCACCGATCGATCGAGAGAACTGGACCCCGGGGCCGGCGGTGAGCACCAGCTGGGCTCGGTTCATCCGCGAGCCGCGCCGCCCGGACGGCACGATCGATCCGCTCTCGCTCACCCTGCCGGCCGACAGCATCGGCGGAGCGATCGGCAACCACCTCGGGATCTCCGAGGTCCTCGTGCTGAGCCTCGAGATCGGCGTGCAGTTCCTGCGGCCCACGACGTCGCCCTGGATCTTGCAGCACTCGAAGGCCCCGGTGGTCCGGGACGGGTTCGTGTCGGCGACGGTCGAGCTGTGGGACGGCGACCGCAACATGGTCGCCGGGTCCTCCCAACGGGCCAAGCTCCGACCGCTGGTCACCGGCGAGCCGCCGGGACCTCGCCGCTGAGGGGTTCGCCGCGAGTCAGCTCGCCTTCAGTGGGAAGTCGGGGAGTCCGCTGGGCTTCAGTGGGGCACGATCGCCGACCGGCAGCCGAGCAGCGGGTTGACCGTTGCACCGCCGACATCGATGGCGTAGACGCACACGGTGTGGGGACCGGGTGCGAGGCCCGTGGCTCGCAGGGACCAACCGTGCTTGGGTCCGTAGTCGGGCCAGGCGTTGCCGACGTCGGGTCGATCCTGGTCGGCGAGGATCTCGCGGCTGGGCCTGCCGTCGATGTAGACGTGCACCTTGATCGGTGCCGCCGTGTCCGGGTCGATGGCCCACCCCGCGACGGTGAGACCGGCCGCATCGCCGCTGATCTGGTCGAACGACCCGTGCGGGTTCCCCGATGGGGCGACGACGGTGCGACACCCGAGCAGGGGGTTTGCATTCCCCGGACCGGCGTTGATGGCGTAGACGCAGACCTCATGCGGTCCTCCGGCCAGGCCGGACACGGTGGTCGACCACCCGCGGGCCGAGCCATAGCCGGGGTGCGCTCGCTCGACGTCGGGTCGGTTCCCGTCGGCGGTGGCGGTGGTCCGGAGCCGGCCGTCGACGTAGACGTGGGTCGTGACCGCACTGCGGGTGTCCGGATCGAGCGCCCATCCGGTCGCGGTGACCGAACCGGGCGCGGCGCGGGTGGTGTCGAACGAGCCGAAGGGGTTGCCCGACCGGATGGTCACGTCCCGACAGCCGAGATGGGTGTTCACCGCGCCGGGGCCCTGGTTGATGGCGAAGGCGCACACCGACTTGGTGCCGCCGAGCAGCGACACGAACGCCGAGTAGCCGTGCTTGGTGCCGAGCCCGTAGCCGATCAGGTCGCCCCGATCGCTCGCCGTCGACCCGGCGCCCTTCGCCACCATGGCGCCGGTCGGCGTCCTCGCGTACAGGTGCACCTCGACGGGTCCGGTGGCGTCGGGGTCCGCGGCCCAGCCCCGAACGATCGCGCCCCCACCGGAGGGAACGACCGCGTCGAGGCTGCCTCCGGGGTCGCGTGCGTGGCGGGTCGAACCCCAGTCGATCCGTGGTCTCGGCGGATCGACCGCGACCGCACCGATGCGCAGGCCGCGGCCTCCCTCGAAGGCGAGACCGCTGTGGTACGCCGTCCACCAGTGTCCGAACAGGTCCTGGGCGAAGCTCGCGCCCCCTGGCCCCACCCGCGTGCCGCCGGTGGCCAGGAACCTCTCGGTCGTGCGCACGCACGGGCCGAGGGGTGTGGAGCATCGGGCGTAGTCGGTGCGGTAGTCGGGTGAACCGAAGAACCCGGCGGAGTAGAAGAGCGTCCAACCGCCCGCGGTCGGGACCAGATCGGGGTTCTCGATCGTGTAGTCCGAGCCGGAGTCGATGAGTGCGACCGGGCTCGCTCCGACCATGGTCGTCCCGGCGGTGCTCAGGCGCCGGATCCAGATCTTGGATGCGCAGCGGCACAGGTCGGGGTTGTTCCCGTCGTTCTTCCAGAGGATCCAGGGGATGCCGTTGCCGTCGAAGGTGACCGAGGCGTCGATCGCACCTCCCAGGGTCGACCCGCCCGTCGCCCAGCAGATGAACGGCGCCGAGGACGTGTCGATGAACGGGCCTTCTGGTGCGGTCGCCGTGGCGCGGCCGATGCATTGGCGGGACGAGCCGCCCTTGACCCGGGCGCTGTAGAACGCGACGTAGGTCGATCCGAAGCGGGTGACCTCGGGAGCCCAGGTGTAGCCCGGTTCGGCCCACGATCCGGGCCCCCAGGGCATGGCGTCGCCGCCGACGGCCCAGTGCACGAGATCGGTGGAGGTGCGGTAGGGCATGTGGCCCGTGAGGTTGTTGGTCGCGTAGGCGAAGAACCTGGTCTGGCTGCCGGTGCCGACCCGGAGGAGGTCCGGGTCGGCGATGGCGTCGGTGGGCGCGAGCGACGCGGTGCGGTCGTTCGACACGTCGCCGGTGGGTTCGCGGTAGGAGCGGTCGTGGGCCGGGATCGACACAGCGGGCGCCGCTTCGGCCGGCGTCGAGGTCGAAGAAGTCGAGGTGGTCGAGGTGGTCGGCGTGGAAGTGGTGGAGCCCGTCGGAGTCGAGGTGGTCGATGCCGATGCGTGGTCGGGAGGCGCCGGCGCGGCGTCGAGCCGGGGGGTCGCCATCAGGATCGTCGAGAGCACGATGGTCGCGACGAGCACGCCACATCCGGTCCGCTTAGCCGCCATAGGTGGCGATCGTAGTGGGCGCGTGCCTCAGGAAGCTCGCGCTCGACAGAGGTCACAGGACGCGTGGCATCGCCGAACGGGGTGTCTGACCTCTCCGATCGACGAGCGAACGCTCACTCCTCGAGAGCAATGGTCGTGTCGGTCACGGGTGGCGGCGGGCACGATCCGTCGGCGGTGACCGTGATGGGCCAGGTCTCCTCCGCCGCTCCGGGAACCGGTGACCCGTCGGCGTCGACGTACTGCACGACGATGTCGACCTCCGCCTCGGACGCTGCCGCGAACGTGAGCCGCTGGATCTCGACGTCGTCGTCGGGCACGCCGACGAACTCGGTGCCACCGAGCACGACGACCGACTGATCGATCGGGGTCACGGGAGGCGCGACGACGCGCCACTGCTTTCCCTCCGCGGGTTGCGCCTCGAGATCGAGGGTGAACCGGTGGCCGAGCGCGACGCACTGAGGCATGGCCGGCAGGCCGAAGGTGACGTACGCGAGCGGATCGGCGGGGGCGACGGTGCCGTCGCCGAGGGGGTTGGCGGTCGCGGCCGTCGACGAGCTCGGCTGCTCCTCGCCCGAGCACCCGGCGAGGACCATGAGCGCGCCGAGCGTGGCGAGAGCGGTTCGGGTGGGGCCGGCGCGACGCATCAAAGGCCGGACCTTACCCGTCTCGTCCCCGAGCGGGCGCACCTCAACGGTCCACCACGGGTCGGCCATCGGGCTCGACACGGAACCGGCCGAAGTGGAGGTACCGGTTGTTCGGGAACGCGACGTCGGGGTCGAGCCATGCGTGGTAGGCGAGCTGCAGCGTGCCGTCCTGGTCGCGGAACACCTCGCCACCGCCCGGTCCCATCGTCGCGTCGTAGCTGGAGAGGATGGTGTTGTGCGCAGGCTTGTGGCACGGTCCCGCCGGGGTGTCGCAGCGCGCGTAGTCCATGCGGTACTCGGTCGTCTCCCAGCGGTTCGCCGAGTAGAGCAGGTACCAGGCGTCGGCGACGCGGACCATGTTCGGACCCTCGATCGTGAAGTCCTCGTCGTCGCGGTCGGCGACGAGCAGCTCGGACGGGAAGAACGCGACCATCGCCCCGTCCTCGCTCAGCGGCGCCGACCACAGCTTGGCGGGGGCGTTCCGGTGGAAGTCGCCGTCGGACTTCCACACGAGGTGGGCGACGCCGTCGAGGTCGACGAACGGGCTCGGGTCGATCGAGCCCATCTCGTCGGCCTGGCACATGAGCGGCTCGGAGGGCGATGCGCCGAACGGTCCTGCCGGGGTGTCGCTGAACGCCACGCCGATGCACTTCACCTGCGACCCGCGTTGGCGCGCGGAGAAGTACAGGGCGTAGCGGTCGCCGAGCTGGATGGCCGACGGCGCCCAGGTCTGACCGGGCTCGGCCCAGGAGGGCAGCGCAGGAAGTGCCTCGCCCACCCAGGTCCACGCCTGCCGATCGGGTGAGCGGATGGCCTGGGTGTGGCCGCCGACCGAATTGGTGGCGTAGGCGTAGTAGGTGCCGTCGGCCAGCAGGACCGACGGATCAGCGAAGTCCCACGGGAACGCGATGTCCCCGTCGGTCATGGCGAGCTGGGCGTACCGGCACGCGTCGACGACGCCACGGAGCCGTTCGAGGCTGCCGCGGCGGTCGCCCGCCACCAGGATGGCCAGGGCGTCGGTCGTGCCCTGGCTGCACGTGCGCAAGTTGATCGAGGCGAGCACCTGGTGCTCGGCGAGCGCCGAGGTCTGCGTGAGCTGCTGAGTCGCCCGCTCGACCGCCGGCACGAGCTGGGCGAGGTCGGCCTCGGCCGAGGCACGCTCGTCGGTGGCGCGAGCGGCCGCGCTCTCCAGGAGCTTGAGCGTGCGTTCGAGGTGATCGAGCTTGGCGTCGAGGTCCGTGAGCTGAGCGACCTGCTGCTGCTGCAACGTTGCCGTCCGATCCTCGGCGGCGTGCGCGGTGCGCAGCTCGGCGGCCGACCGGTCGTGGTCGCTCTTCGTCAGGACCATCGGGGTGGCGAGAAGGACGAGCCAGATCGCCGAGGCGGCCACGATGCGAGTGCTCCATCGGCGGCGCGTCGCCCTCGCCCGCTCCTCCGGTGAGAGGCTCATCGCGCATCCAACGCGTCGTTGGCTCGGACGCAGGTGCCGTAGTGGGCGAACAGCTCGGTGGAGGCCTCGTCGTCCATCTCGAGCGCGGCCAGGTTGAGCACCCGACCGACGCCGCGGAGGCACTCGCCGAGCAGCACCATGGTGTCGCCCTGGATGAGCACCGTCGCATACGTGCCGTCCACCTCGGCCTGGAGGTCGGTCAGTTGGGCTTCGATCAGAGAGAGAGCTGGTCGCGCATCTGGTCGCGGTCGTCGAGGGCGGTGAGGAGCTCCACCTCCTGGCCCTGCATGCGCTGCTGGAGGTCGATCAGCTCGGAGCTGAGGAGGTCGATCTCGCGCTGGAGCTCGCTCGCTCCTGCCGTGGCCCCCACGACGCTGGCGCGAGCGGCGGCGGCATCGGCGCGGTTGGCATCGCCCTGCGCCCGCCAGGCGACCGTCGACGCGGTGCACAGCACGCAGACGATGACCGCGCCGACAGCCAGAAGGCGCAGCGCGGAGTCCGACAGCCGCGGCGCCGGGGGGAGTCGGGGCGCGCGCCACTCGCTGGTGGGTTCCGTCGATTCCTGGAGAACTGGGGGGTCCGTGGTCGTCAAGCGCGTCTCGCCGGTCGCGATTCGTCGCACAGCGTAGGCGGCCGGTCCGAGCGAGTTCTCTCGCGGACGTGAACGTCTCGTGTCCGACAGCTCATTGGGAGGTACGAAAGGCCTGACCTACGATCGCCCCGTGGATTTCGAAGACTCCCCCGAAGAAGCTGCGTTCCGGGCCGAGGCTCGGGCGTTCCTCGAGGCGCATGCGTCTCTTCGCACCGGTACCGACGCCGACTGGTCCCGTGGTTCGATGAACCAGGACCCCGTCGCCATCGAGCGGTACCTCCGCAAGTGCAGGGAGTGGCAGTCCACGTTGTTCGACAACGGATGGGCCGGGCTCACCTGGCCGACGCAGTACGGGGGCGCGGGCCGCACCCCCGCGGAGAGCATCATCTTCAACCAGGAGCTCGCCGCGTTCGACGCCACCTCCGGCTTTCTCGGGGCCGCGCAGCAGCTGGCCGGCCCACCCATCCTCTACGTCGGCAACGACGAGCAGAAGGAGCGCTACATCCCGCCGCTGCTGCGCGGCGACGAGATCTGGTGCCAGATGTTCAGCGAGCCCGGCGCCGGCTCCGACCTCGCGTCGCTCGCCACCCGTGCGGTGCGCGACGGCGACGAGTTCGTGGTCACCGGCCAGAAGGTGTGGACCTCCGAAGCGCAGCACGCCGACTACGGCCTCCTCCTCGCCCGCACCGACCCCGACGCCCCGAAGCACAAGGGCATCACCTTCTTCCTGCTCGATCTGCGCACACCTGGTGTCGACATCCGACCCCTCGTGCAGTCCACGGGCCTTTCGCACTTCAGCGAGGTGTTCCTCGACGAGGTGCGCATCCCCGCAACCAACGTCCTCGGCGAGGTCAACGGCGGATGGGCCGCCGTGCGCGTCACGCTCGCCAGCGAAGCGGGCATGATCGGTGGCGCCGGGCAGACCAGCACCTACGACTACGTCCTCGCCCTCGCCCGCGACTGCGGCCGCACCGGCGAGCCGCTCATCCGCCAGCGCCTCGCCGACGTGTACGCCAACGAGCGCATCCTCAAGTGGCACGGCCAGCGCATGCAGACCGCGATCATGCACAAGCGGGGCACGCCGCCCGACCCGTCCGTGCTCAAGAACACGTTCACCCGAGCGCTCTCCAAGCGCGTCGAGCTGGCCGTCGAGCTCGAAGGAGCGGCCGGCATGCTCGCCGACGGCGACGCCATCCAGGACGGCTTCTGGCAGCGTCAGTGCATGGGTCAGTACGCCCCCCGCATCGGCGGCGGCACCAACGAGATCCACAAGAACATGATCGGCGAGCGCGCCCTCGGCCTCCCACCCGAGCCGAGGACCGACAAGAACGTCCCCTGGAAGGACGCCGTCCGGTAGGGGCTTCGGCGCGGCCAGAAGGGCACAACGCGGCCCGGAGCGAGTGGTGACGTTGCCGGTCAACGTCAGACGTGGTGGCCGGACCGCGGACGTAAGGGCCCAGCACGGCTGGCCGCACCGAGCACCAGCGGTCTTCCGCGACCTACGCAGCGTCGATGGCGGTGCGGAACTTCTCCATCTGGCGGTAGAGCCCGTCGACATCCTCGACGCAGGGCAGGCTGATGCGCTCGCCCGAGTTCAGCTCCATCTCGAGGTTCCAGAATCCGGGGATCACATCGATGAGCAGGACGCGGTGCCACTGGAACTCGCGCCGCATCGGCCAGTTGCGCTGGATGCGCACGCCCTTGGGGCCGACGACGACGACCGGACCGAGCAGCGTGCGCAGACCCAGGGTGGTGAGCACCACGCCGCCGAGGCTGAAGAGCCGCCACCAGATGTCGATGTCCGCGACGACGCCCGACAGGAAGAACAAGCCGCACAGCACGAGCAGCGCCACGGTCGCGTAGCGGCGCACGGGGTTCATTCGCAGTCGGTAAGCGGTAGGACGCATCACTGGACAGTGTGACACCCGTAGACCCTGGACCCAACGTCGCTCGACGTGTCGGACTCGCTGGAACGCGTTGTTGAGGTCTGCGGTGCGGCCGGCAGCGCCTCGTCCGCTGTCCGGCCACCACTCTGTCGTTGACCGACAGCGTTCTGGCTGGGACCGAGCGACGTGATCGGCATGCCCGGGCCAACCGTGAACCGCACGGCCCCCGTCAGGAACTCGGAGGAAGAGAACGAGCGCAGCTGTTCGAGTGCTCGCGGAGCCCGAAACCCTCAGACCGGGGGCTTGGCGTTGGCCATCTCGCGGAGCTCGTTCTTGGCGACCTTGTCGAGCAGGGCGGTGGGGAACTCCTCGACGAAGTAGACGGCGCGCGGGACCTTGAAGTCAGCCAGGTTGGCCTTGCAGGCGTCGATGATGAGGCCGGCGAGCTCGTCGTCGTCCTGGTTGGGATCGGCCTTGATGACGAAGGCGACCGCCACCTGGTCGAGCATGTCGTGGTCCTTGC
>CAZALT010000055.1:0-19561 GCA_964485515.1 uncultured Rhabdothermincola sp.
CTTCTGGCGTCGATCTTGCCCGGAACCCGAACAGGATCGACGCCAGAAGGGTGTGTGGGTGTGTTCAGTCCCCGGCGGGTTCCGTCCTCACCCGGTGCACGGCGGACAGCACCGCGCGCAGCGAGGCCGTGATGATGTTGGGGTGCGAACCGACTCCCCACCGGGTCGTGCCCCGCTGGTCGAGGGTCTCGACGTAGGCGACCGCGGTGGCATCCGCGCCCGACCCGAGGGAGTGCTCGACGTAGTCGACCACGTCGAGCTCGATGCCCACGACCTTCGTCAACGCGTCCACGAAGGCGGCGATGGGTCCGTTGCCCTGGCCGCCCGCCGTCACCGGCACACCCTCGATGTCGAGCTGGGCGGTGATGGTCGAGAGCTCCTCGCCGTCGCTGGCCAACTCGTACGAGCGCAGCTTCACGATGGCGTCGTCGCCGGGCAGGTAGATGCCCGAGAACGTGTCCCACATCTCGTGGGGGCTGATCTCGGTGCCGGTGTCCTCGGTGATGGTCTGGATGCTGCGCGAGAACTCGATCTGGAGACGGCGGGGCAGGGCGTAGCCGTGCTCGAACTCCATGATGTAGGCCACGCCGCCCTTGCCCGACTGGCTGTTGACCCGGATGACCGCCTCGTAGGTGCGGCCCACGTGGGCGGGGTCGATGGGCAGGTACGGCACCTCCCACACCTCGTAGTCGGTGCGCTCCCGGCCAGCTTCTGTGGCGCCGGCGTACAGCGCGGCGAAGCCCTTCTTGATGGCGTCCTGATGCGAGCCGGAGAACGCCGTGTAGACGAGGTCCCCGGCGTAGGGGTGACGCTCGTGGACCGGCAGCCGGTTGGCGTACTCGGCGGTGCGGCGCAGGCCGTCGATGTCGCTGAAGTCCAGCTTCGGGTCGATGCCCTGGCTGAACAGGTTGAGCCCCAGCGTCACCAGGTCGACGTTGCCGGTGCGCTCTCCGTTGCCGAACAGCGTGCCCTCGACCCGATCGGCGCCGGCCAGCACGCCCAGCTCGGCGGCGGCGACCGCGGTCCCGCGGTCGTTGTGCGGGTGCAGCGACAGCACGATCGACTCGCGGTTGCGCACCGTGCGACCGAACCACTCGATGGTGTCGGCGTACAGGTTGGGCGTGTACATCTCCACCGTGGCCGGCAGGTTCATGATGAGCGGCCGCTCGGGAGTGGGCTCGATGACGTCGGCGACCGCGTTGCAGATCTCCACCGCGTAGTCGAGCTCGGTGCCGGTGTAGCTCTCCGGCGAATACTCGTAGCGGACCGCGGTGCCGGGCACGGTCTCCTCGAGCTTGCGGCACAGCTTGGCGGCGTTGACCGCGATCTCGGTGATGCCGGCCTTGTCGAGGCGGAACACGACTCGGCGTTGCAGCACCGAGGTGGAGTTGTAGAAGTGGACGATCGCCTGCTTGGCGCCCCGGATGGCGTCGTAGGTGCGCTCGATCAGGTCCTCACGGCACTGGGTGAGCACCTGAATGGTGACGTCGTCGGGGATCAGGTCCTCCTCGATGAGCTGGCGGCAGAAGTCGAAGTCGGGCTGGCTCGCCGACGGGAAGCCGACCTCGATCTCCTTGAAGCCCATGGCCACGAGCGTCTCGAACATCTTGCGCTTGCGCTCGGGGTCCATCGGGTCGATGAGGGCCTGGTTGCCGTCCCGGAGGTCCACCGAGCACCACCGCGGCGCGTGGTCCTGGCGCTTGTCGGGCCAGGTGCGGTCGCGGAGGTCGAGCGGCACGATCGGCTGGTACTTCTCGAACGGCATCGACGTGGGGGTGACGGGCTGGGGTGGCATGGCTCTGCTTCCCTGTGGGACGTGGCTTCCTGTGGACTTGGCTGCCGGTTTGGGCGATGGCGGCGGACCCGGTCGTCTCGGGAGGGTAGGCCCCGAAAACGAAAGAAGCTCCCGGCCCGAGGGCGCAGGAGCTTCGGCGAGTACCTCTGGGGTGCTCGCCTAGGTGAGAAGAAGGAGACCGGTGAACGGGTTCGGCGTCATCGCTGTCGATCGTCCCCCCGATCCCCTCCCTCTGTCAACTGGGTTCTTCCCCACGTCGTCGGACCGTTGGCGGTGTCGGGTCCGAGGTCGGGTCCGAGGTCGGGTCCGAGGTTGGGCCATGCGACCCGGTGACAGCCCGACCGCACCTGGATTACCCTGTCGCAGGTCGTCACGGGGGTGACGGCGCTGCGGGATCGGGGGTTGCGTTCAGTGATCCATGAGGACGTTGCCGGCACCGACACGGACGCGTACCTCGACCTGAGCGAGCTCACCGACGACACCGACCGCGAGCAGCATCTGGGCGCCATCGATCCCCTGCTCATCGACGCCCACGGCCAACCGGTCGGATGGGACGGCGAGGCGCAGGCGCGCTGGCAGCTGCTCGTGTCGAGCCGCAGGGAGGTCGTCGTGCTGATGAGCCCCCAGGGCGAGCTCATCATGTCGACCAACGACATCAGCGGCGTCCTCGGCTTCCCCGTCGACGACGAGCGACGGGAGAACCCCTTCTCGCTCATCCACCCCGACGATCTCGCCCGCACCATGAACACCTTCGTCTCCGTGGTGGAAGACCCCTCCCTCACCCCCACCGAGATCGTCCGAGCGCGTCACGCCGACGGCCACTGGGAGCGACTCGAGTGCCAGGCCGCCAACAAGGTCGACGACCCGCTCCTCGGGGGCATCGTCGTGCGCATCCGGGTGGTCACCGATCTCCTCCAGACCGAAGCACTGCTCGCCGACGAGGCCACGATCCTCCAGCTCGTGGCCCGCAACGCACCCCTCGACCAGGTGCTCAGCGAGATCCAGCGCGTGGTCGAGGACCACACCGGCGGTTCAGCCAACGTCGCCCTGGTCGACAGTGACCTCCACGACGAGCTCCATCTGGCCGCCTCCATCGAGCTCTGCCCGTTGAGCGCGACGACGGTGCAGACCGGCGAGGTCGTCGTCGTCGAAGACGTCGAAGCCGACCCCATCACGGCGAACGAGATCGACCTCCTCCTCGCGCGGGGCATTCGGTCGGGGTGGTCCCAGCCGATCGTGCAGACCACCGGCATCGACGTCATCGGCACCATCAGCATCTACCACGACCGCGTCCGCCGGCCGCTCGACCGGGAGCGCACCGTCGCGGCGGTCGCCGCACACCTCGCGGCCATCGCCGTCGAGCGCCACGTCGCCCAGACCGCACTCGAGCACCAGGCCCGCCACGACCACCTGACCGGGCTACCCAACCGCTGGGCACTCATGGAACGGCTCGGCACGTCGGTCGAACGGGCCAACGCCACCAGGACCCACATGGCGGTCCTCCTGCTCGACCTCGACCGGTTCAAGGTCGTCAACGACAGCCTCGGGCACCGCGCGGGCGACGAGCTGCTCCATGCGTTCGGGGCTCGGCTCCGATCGCTGGTCAACACCAGCGACTTCGTGGGCCACTTCGGCGCCGACGAGTTCGCGATCGTGCTCGAAGGCATCCGCGACGTGGAAGACGTCCACTACATCGCCAGCCGCCTCGACCTCGCGCTCAGCGAGCCGTTCACCATCGACATCGAGTCCATCGATGATGCATCCGAGCATCAGATCTTCCTCTCGGCGAGCATCGGCGTCGCCATCACCGACGGTTCGGCCACCACCCCGAACCAGCTCATCCAACGGGCCGACTCGGCCATGTACGGCGCCAAGAACCGCGGTGGCGACCGCCTCGAGGTGTGGGACGAGGCGCTCCAGGCTCGTGCCGCAGCGCAGCTCCGCCTCGACGCCGACCTGCGCCGGGCCATCGAGCGCGCCGAGCTCCACCTCAACTACCAGCCCAAGATCGACCTCGGCACCGGCCGGATCTGCGGCGTCGAGGCCCTGCTGCGGTGGCACCATCCCGAGCGTGGCGTCGTGCTGCCCTCGGAGTTCATCGGAGCCGCGGAGGAGACCGGCATCATCGTGCGCATCGGCACGTGGGTCATCGACGAGGCCGTCCGTCAGGCCCGGGCGTGGCTCGACCGCTCCACCCAGCGCGACACGCTCACCGTGGCGGTCAACCTGTCGGCCCGCCAGCTCGGTTCTCCCGGCCTGGTGAGCACCGTCGAGCGGGCGCTCGTCCGCTACGGCTGGCCGGCTGGAGACCTCACCCTCGAGCTCACCGAGAGCATCCTCATCGACGACGCCGAGGCAACGCTCGAGGTGCTCCAAGAGCTCAAGCACCTCGGCGTCAAGCTGGCCATCGACGACTTCGGCACCGGCTACTCGTCGCTGAGCTACCTGCACCGCTTCCCCGTCGACCTCGTCAAGGTCGACCGGGCCTTCGTCACCCCGCTCACCGCCGACGGGCACGGCTCACCCGTGGCGACGGCAGTGATCCACATGGCACGGGCGTTGGGCCTCGGGTGCGTCGCCGAAGGCGTCGAGGAACCCGACCAGCTAGCCGGCCTGCGAGCCCTGGGATGCGACATCGCCCAAGGCTTCTGGTTCGCCCGCCCCGTCCCGGCCGACGCGCTCTTCCAGCTCCTCGTCGACGATCCCACCTGGTAGTCGCCGTCGGCGAGCGACGCCTTCCCTCGGTCCGCTACGCCTTTCCCAACGTCACGAACAACGCCAGCAGCTGGAGACGGACGTTCGGGTTGCGGATCAGGTGCTCGGACAGGTCCTGGATCGCATCGAGCGCGGCGATGGACCGGTCGGGCCGAGCCGACACGACCAGCTCGTCGCGATAGCGCCGTGACAACGTGAGCAGCCCGAACCGGACCTCGTCGGTCCGATACCGGCGCTCCTCGCGCTTGTGCCGCTCGGTGAGCTGCTTGCGCCCCGAGCCACGCTCGCCGTGGGCCGCGACCCGCTCCTCGAGCTCCTCCAGCTCAGCTGTCTGGCGCTCCTTCAGGGGCGCCAGCGAGTCGTCGATCATCGCCAGCAGCCCGTCGACGGCCCGGACGACCGCGGCACCCGATCCGTCGAGTCGATCGGGGACCGCGAACCACGCGTCGCGGCGGAGCGCGAGCCGGTCGTCGGTGGCGAGGACCCGGGCCCGTCGGAGGTCACCGGCCGCGGCGATCGCCGCGTCGTCGGCCCGGGCGGCGTCGATGCCCTCCGCGACGAGCCGAGCCGAGATGTCGGCCACCGACACCGGACCCAGCGCGACCTCGACGCAGCGCGAGGCCACGGTCACCAGATCGGGGGTGATCTCCTCGGCGAGCACGATGAAGTACGTGCCGGCGGGCGGCTCCTCGATCGTCTTGAGGAGCTTGGGTCCGACGCGTTCGGTGACGAGGTGGAACTCGTCGAGGACGAGCACCTTGCGGGCACCCTCGACCGGCGACCGACTGGCCCGGTCGATGATGAAGTCGGCCTGCTCGGCGCTGATCGACGCTCCCTCACGCTCGACCACCACGAGATCGGGGTGCTCCTCGGCGAGGGCCAAGGTGACGATGCGCTGCCGGTTCGACCCCGTCGACCCGTCGGCGAGGAGCTCGGCCGCGAAGGCGGCGGCGAGCGCCCGCTTGCCGCTGCCCCGCGGGCCCACGAGCAGGTAGGCGTGCACGGGGGCGAGCACCGCCCGGCGCAGTTCGCCGACGGCTCGGTCCTGGCCGACGACCTCGGCCCACGCCTCGCCGGTGCTCGCCTCACCAGGGCTCACCGCACCGGCGCTGCCGTTCGGGGTCGAGGGCGGCACGGCGAGGTCGGTCACGACGACCGTTGTAGCCGCTCGTCGACCGCGGCGGCGACGAGCGCGGCAACCTCGTCGACCGTTCGGGTGCCGTCGAGCACCACCCACCGGTCGGGATCGGCCTGCGCCTGGGAGCGGAAGCTGTCGCGCAGCCGCTCGTGGAAGCTGAGGTCTTCCCGTTCGAAGCGGTCGAGCTCCCGTGCGAGGCGCGCCGCGGTCACGTCGAGGGGGACGTCGAGCAGGATCGTGAGATCGGGCCACAGCCCGCCCGTGGCCCACGCGGAGAGGTCGCGCACCTCGACGGGATCGAGCCCGCGTCCTGCGCCTTGGTAGGCGATCGACGACGCCGCGTACCGATCGGTCACGACATCGCGGCCCGCCTCGAGGGCAGGCGTGACGACCGTCCGGACGTGCTGCGCACGGTCGGCAGCCATGAGCAGGGCCTCGGCGCGGAAGTCGAGGCCGCGGGTCTCGGGGTCGAGCAGCAAAGCACGGATGCGCCCGCCGATGTCGGTGCCGCCCGGCTCGCGGGTGAGCACCGCGCCCAGCCGGTCGGCGAGCCGCGCCGCCTGGGTCGACTTGCCGCACCCCTCTCCCCCCTCGAACGCGATGAACGAACCGGTGGACCGAGCCGGGCGGTCCGAAACCGTCACGCGCGCTCGTCAGCGAGGTCGGTGCCGTCAGCGAACCCATCAGCGGTCGAGTCGGCCACCGGGCTGGGCCCTGGCTCGGACTCGGGCTCGGACTCGGACTCGGACCCTGGCGCCGATCCACCTGACGGGTGGTGGCCATCGCGGGCGGCGTCGACCCGTTGGCCGGCCTTGATCGTGTGCCGGGCCAGGAAGGCGGCCGCGACGATGATGAGCGAGGCCAGCCAGAGCGCGAGCCGTACGCCCGGCACGGCGATGGACCACGGCCCGATCTCGACCACCCCGCCGACCAGCGACTCGGAGAGCGAACCGAGCGCGGCGGCGAGCAGCGGCCCGGCCACCATCGAGACCAGCACGCACAGGCGGACGAGCGTGTTGAGCGAGCTGAAGACCCGGCCCCGCAGCTCGTCGGAGACCTCCTCCTGGAGCAGCGAGAAGCCGACCACGTAGACGGGACCGACGAACGCGCCCATGAGGAACACGAACACGAGCGTCACCCCCAGCACCGACGAGGACGACGCGGCGAACAGGGCCACACCAGCCACCAACAGCGACGTGGTGAACACCCGGGGCTTGGACAGTCGGCGCTGCAGCATCGAGATGGCGACCGCGCCCGTGGCGACGCCGAAGCCGAGCGCCGTCATGAACAGGCCGTAGCCGGCGTCACCCGCGCCCAGCACGTCGGTGGCGAACAGCGCCCCGAGCGGGATGAGCATGCCGCCGCCGATGAGGCCCGTGGCGATACCGAGGTTCACCGCCCGAACGGTGTGGTTGATGAAGATGTACTGCCACCCCTCCTTGAGCTCGTGGACGGTGGCCATGAGGTCGACGCGGCGCGAGTCGGAGCGTGCCGCGCCACGGGCTCGCTGCGGGATGACCAGCCGATGGATCATCCATGCTCCGAACAGGAAGGTGAGCGCGTTGACGTACAGCGCCAGCGACATCTGGTCGGGCTGCAGGAACGCCGGGACGTCGAAGCTCGCGAGCCAGCTCGCCACCACGGCCAGCAGGGCGAAGAGCAGCGAGGCGAAGGGGAAGGTGCCGTAGGCGGCGGCGAGACCGAGCGAGTTCGCCGTCGTGAGGTGGTCGGGCGGAACCAGGTTCGGAACCGTCGCGTCCTTGGCCGGCGCCCACAGCAACGTGAAGATCTCGAGGACGAGCGACGCGACGACGAGACCGCCGAGGCCGTCGACGAAGGGCAACGCCAACATGACCGCGGCTCGGCCCAGCCCGCACACGACCATGACCTTCTTGCGGTCGAGCCGGTCGACGAAGACGCCGGCGACGGGACCGAAGAAGAAGCCGGGGACGATGCGCGCCGCCATGACGAGCGAGACGGCGGCCGCGCCGCTGCCCCCACCGACGCGCGTGGCGAGCACGATGATGGCCGAGAACCCGAGCCAGTCACCGAGCGATGCCACGACCTGCACCAGCCACAGGCGGAAGAACTCGTCGGTCGCGAACAACCGGACGTGCCAGCCGGGTCGATCGCTGGCGTTGGGCGTGTAGATGTCGTCGCGGGTCGGGGCGTCGTCGGGACCGAGGCCGAAGCCGAGTCCGGCCAGGTCGTCACGTGCCTCGACCGAGCGGACCAGCTCCTCACCTCGACGGAGGCCATCGGCTTGGTGGATCGCCTCGGCGGTCTCGATGAGGACCTCTTCGATGGTGGCGGGGAACTCGTCGAGCTCGGCGCTCGCCGCGTCGTGCGCCGCGTCCACGGCCGCATCGGTGTGGTCCGGGACGCGACCGTGCCCGGGATCTGGTCGGAGGGTGGCCACTAGGAGTGCAACGCTACGTGGTGGGACGGTCGCGGAAGGGGCTTTCGCCGGTTCAATCGGCGACAGGAGCGTCGGTCGCGTCGCCGCTGGCCGCCTTCTTCGCAACCGACTTCTTCGCCGCCGACTTCTTGGCGGTCGACTTCTTCGCCGCCGGCTTCTTGGCCGCCGACTTCTTGGCGGCCGACTTCTTGGCTGCTTTCTTCGCCGGGCGCTTCTTGGCCGCCTTCTTGGTGGACGGACCCTTGTCCCGTCGATCCTGGAGGAGCTCGGAGGCCCGCTCGTCGGTGATGTTGTCGGGATCGTCCGACCGGCGCAGCGACGCGTTGGTCTCGCCGTCGGTGACATAGGGACCGAACCGGCCCTCCTTCACCACCATCGGCTTGCCGCTCACGAGGTCCTTGCCCAGTTGCTTGAGCGGCGGCTTGGCCACCTGGCCCCGACGCATCTTGGGCTGGGCGAGGATCTCGAGCGCCTCGGGCAGGGTGATGGTGAGGAGTCGCTCCTCGTTGTCGATCGTGCGGCTGTCCTTCTTGTCGTCCGCGTCGATCTTCTGGATGAACGGGCCGAACTTGCCGTTGTGGGCGGTGATCTGGATCCCGTCAGCCGGATCGACGCCGACCACCCGGGGCAGCGACAGCAGCTCGAGTGCATCGTCGAGGGTGATGCGATCGAGGGTCATCGTCTTGAACAGCGACGCCATCTTCGGCTTGAAGCCGGTGTCGTCGTCGAACTCGCCGAGCTGCACGTACGGGCCGAAACGACCGTTCTTGGCGAACACGGGAAGGCCCGACTCGGGATCGTCGCCGAGGGGCCGACCGCCCTTGGGCATGGCCAGCAGCTCGAGGGCGAGCTCGACGGTGATCTCGTCGGGGGCGAGACCCGTGGGGATCGACGCCGTGTCCTCACCGCGCACCAGGTAAGGGCTGTTGTCCCGACCCGGCTTGGCCACGATGAGCACGTCGTTGGGATCGAAGCCGATCGGGATGGAGTTGATGGCCGCCGCGTCGATGGCCTCGATGCGATCGGCGACCTTGTCCTTGAGGCCACCCGAGCGGCGACCGACGTCGTCGGCCTGACCGAAGTAGAACTCGGACAGCCACGGCACGAGCTCCTCGTCACCGCTGGCGATGTGGTCGAGCTCGTCTTCCATGCGGGCGGTGAAGGCGTAGTCGATGAGGTCGGGGAAGTGCTGCTCGAGCAGGTTCACGACCGCGAACGCCTTGAACGACGGGACGAGCGCCGTGCCCTTCTTCCACACGTACTCGCGATCGACGATGGTCTTGATGGTCGACGCGTAGGTGGAGGGGCGACCCACGCCGAGCTCCTCCATGCGCTTGACGAGCGACGCCTCGGTGAACCGGGCCGGAGGTTGGGTGTCGTGGCCGTTGGCGCTGATGTCGGTGGCCGAGACGCGATCGCCTTCGGACAGCGCCGGGAGCTGGCGCTCCTGCTCGTCTTCGGCGTCCTCGGCATCGAGGTCGGTGACGTAGGCGAGGCGGAAGCCCTGGTGGCCGATGATCGTGCCGCTGGTGGAGAACTCGACGTCTTCCCAGCGGAAAGCTTCGCCGGTGGGCAGGGGGAGAGCATCCTGGGGAGCGGGGTTGGCCGCGCCGAGCCGAACCGTGACGGTCTCACCGGTGGCGTCGGTCATCTGCGAGGCGATGGTGCGCTTCCAGATGAGCTCGTAGACCTTGGCGTCCTGGCCGTTGACCTCGCGGCCCACGACGTCGGGCGACCGAAAGGATTCACCCGACGGGCGGATGGCCTCGTGGGCCTCCTGCGCGTTCTTGGCCTTCTTCGTGTACACCCTCGGCGCGTCGGGGACGTACTGGGCGCCGTAGCGCTCGGTGATCTCGCGGCGGGCCGCGGCCAGCGCGGTGTCCGACAGCGTGGTGCTGTCGGTTCGCATGTAGGTGATGTAGCCGGCTTCATAGAGGCTCTGCGCCGAGCGCATGGCCTGCGACGCCGAGAGGCGCAGCTTGCGACCGGCCTCTTGCTGGAACGTGGAGGTGGTGAACGGCGCGGCGGGCCGACGGCGGTAGGGCTTGCGCTCGACGCTCCGGACGCCGAAGTCGACCGCATCTCCTTCGAGCGACCGCGCCAGCAGCTCGGAGCGGGGGCCGTCGAGGACCGCGACGCCCTCACGGACCACGCCGTCCTGACCGAAGTCCTTGCCGGAGGCGAGGCGCTTGCCGTCGAGCTGCACGAGCTGCGCGCCGAAGGTCCGCGAGTCGGACCCGGCCACCGACGTGTTCACGAACTGCGCGTCGAGGTCCCAGTACGACGCGGAGACGAACGCCATGCGCTCGCGCTCACGCTCGACGATGAGTCGGGTGGCGACGCTCTGGACTCGACCGACGGTGGTGCCCTGGCCGACCTTCTGACGGGCGGCGGCGGCCAGCGGTCCGTAGCCGTAGATGCGGTCGAGGAAGCGACGGGCCTCCTGGGCGCTCACGAGGTCGTCGTTGAGGTCCCGTGGGTTCGCCATGGCATGGGCGATCGCCGCGGGCGTGATCTCGTGGAACACCATGCGCTTGACCGGCATGGAGGTGGGCGGGTTGAGCACCTCGAGGAGGTGCCACGAGATGGCCTCGCCTTCGCGATCCTCATCGGTGGCGAGGTACAGCTCGTCGGACTCCTTGAGCAGGCGCTTCAGATCTCTGATGCGGTCCTTCTTGTCGGGGCTGATCACGTAGAGCGGCTTGAAGTCGTTCTCGACGTCGATCCCCAGGATCTCCCACTTGCGCTTCTCTGCTTCGGGCACATCCGATGCCCTGGCCGGCAGATCGCGGACGTGGCCGACCGACGCCTCGACGGCGGGTGTGCCGTCCACGACGGATATGTCGGTGTCCGCGAGGAAGCGCTCGATGGTCCGCGCCTTTGCCGGCGACTCCACGATGATCAGTGCTCTGGCCATGTGGCGACAGGTTGAGAGCACGACGGCGCCTTTGTCAACTGGCGGCGTCGCCCGGCCGTCGCCGAGCCGAAGGATCGAGCCGATCGTGCGGGGTCCCGATGAGCCCCTCGGCGAGCTCGTCGGTGAGTCCATCGGCGATGGCCTGGTCGCGTGCGAAGAGGGCCTGTCCATCAGACGGGGGGTTGACTTCGAGAGATCTGTTAGGCATCCTTACCCGTATCCCGTCGGGTGCTGTGGGTACCGAATCGGGGAGCCGCACCATGATCGTCTGCCACTGCACCGCCACCAACGACACCACCGTC
Organism: uncultured Rhabdothermincola sp.; assembly: GCA_964485515.1. Classification (GTDB taxonomy): domain Bacteria; phylum Actinomycetota; class Acidimicrobiia; order Acidimicrobiales; family Acidimicrobilacustridaceae; genus CAZALT01. The sequence continues at coordinate 11,287 of CAZALT010000055.1, forward strand.
CGCGATGCGATCGCGTCAGGCGCAGGCCAGGTCGACGACGTCGTCGACGCCTGCGGTGCAGGCAGCGACTGCGGTGGCTGCCACCGCACCATCGAGCGCCTGCTCGCCCAGTTCGGTCTCGAGCCCGAGCCCGTCGCCGCCTGACATCGGTCACACCGAACCGCCTTGATCGCCGCCCGTCGGGCGGCATATTCGCGACCGGACCCGCCGTGGCCGCCCGGCCCGCGTCGCACGGCCGATCGCGTGGAAACGCCCGCTGGTGCCGACCATCAACGTCGCCTAACCCGACGCTGGAACACCCGCTAACCGGAACATTGTGGCATCCCACACCCATTCGGTGTCATGCGATACTCCTCGCAACGCCGAAGCTGCGCCACCCGCGCGCCGGTCGACCGCCAAACCCGCCGAGAGGAAGAGGAGACCGCCATGCAGGGAGATCCTGAAGTCATCGAGCTGTTGAACGAGGTGCTCACCGCCGAGCTGACCGCGGTCAACCAGTACTTCATCCACTATCGGATGTGCGAGAACTGGGGCTACGAGCGCCTGGCGGCCAAGAACCGCGAAGAGTCGATCGACGAGATGAAGGACGCCGACGAGCTCATCGGCCGCATCCTCTACCTCGACGGCATCCCCAACATGCAGCGACTGAACCCCGTCGCGGTGGGCGAGACGGTGCACGAGCAGCTCCAGCTCGACCTCGAGCTCGAGCGCTCTGCCATCGAGCGCTACAACCGGGGCATCGCCCTCGCCGTGGCCAAGGGCGACAACGGCACCCGCGATCTGCTCGAGAGCCGCCTCACCGGCGAGGAGTCCCACGCCGACTGGCTCCAGGCGCAGCTCGAGCTCGTCGAGCAGGTCGGCCTGCAGAACTACCTCGCCCAGCAGATCAAGCACGAGGAATAGCCACCGGCTCAGAGGAGGGCCGCGCTCGGCACGCCCGGGCGCGGCCCGCTTCTCGAAATTGCGTGCCTCGCCGTTGTCCAACAACGGCGAGGCACGCAATTTCGGCACGAGCGAACGCTGGGACCGCGGTGCGTGGCGTCAACCTCGCGGTGGGCGCGGGCTCCGAGACCGGCCGAGCTCACAGGTTGGCCGGAGCCTCGCCTCGGTGCACCCGCGCCAGCCACTCGCCCACGTGCCGCGCGGCCTCGTCGGTCACCACGTGCGCCCCAGGCACCTCGAAGTAGGTCACGGCGAAGCCCTCTTCGGCCAGCGACCGGGCACCCTGTTCGGCGACCTCGACCGGGGCGAAGCGGTCCTCGCTCGCCCCGGTCAAGAGCACGGGCCGACCCGCGACCGGTCCCGGATCGCGGGGGTGGTGGGCACCGGACCACGGTAGGAACGTGCAGATGCCGTACACGGCCGACGGCGCCACCACCCCAGGGGACAGGAGCAGCCCGAGCGAGATCCCACCACCCTGGCTGAACCCGCCGATCACCGCGTCGGTCCGGTGCAGCCCCGTGCGCTCCTGCACGGTGTCGAGCAGCGCGTCGAGGGCGCGCACGGAGGCGGCGAACTGCTCGCGGGGCTCCGGGGTGCCCTTGAACAGGCCCCGGTGCCACAGCGGATGGCCGTCCTTCTCGAACGGTGCGTGCGGCACCACCACGAGGAAGTCGGCGTCGGGATCGATGAGTGCCAAGCGCTCCAGCAGCGGCGCAGGTGACTCGCCGTAGCCGTGGATGAGCAAGAGCAGACGGTCCTGGGGACCGTCCCGATCGATGATGTCGTAGTCGAGCTCCAGGGTCGCAGTCACGGGGCGCAGCCCAGCACGTCGTCGTCGGTCGGTGCCAACCGGACCCGACACGCCCGAGCGGCGGAGAGCGAACCGACACGCCCGAGCGGCGGAGCGCGGATCTGACGTCGCGTAGAGTCTGCGACGTGACCGACCCGAACGCCCCCCTCTTCGACAAGCGGCCGTGGGGGACCTTCCAGGTCCTCGAGGACACCGACACCTACAAGGTCAAGCGCATCAGCGTCGACCCGGGCCAGCGGCTCAGCTACCAGAAGCACGCCAAGCGGGCCGAGCACTGGGTCGTGGTCGCCGGAACCGCGCACGTGACCCTCGACGGCGACGTCCACGAGCTCGGCGTCGGCGACGCCATCGACATCCCGCTTCACGCCGCCCATCGCATGCAGAACCCGGGTGACGCCGAGCTGGTGTTCATCGAGGTGCAGATCGGCACCTACTTCGGTGAGGACGACATCGTCCGCCTCGACGACGACTACGGCAGATCTCCGTCCTGACGGCTCGCCACCGATCGGTGGACCACGAGGCGCACGGTCGTGCCCCCGTCGGTGGTGCGGATCTCGGTCTCGTCGGCGAGCGACCGCATGAGCGGCAGGCCCAGCCCGCCCTCGTGGTCGAGGCGTTCCGGCGACTCGACGTCGGGTAGCACCGGCAGGTCGTCGGGATCGAAGCCGCCACCGCGGTCGAACACCTCGACTTCGATGTGGTCGGCCTCGAGGTTGCAGCGGATCCGGATCCGATCGTCTCGCCCCAGGTCGAGGTGCGCTTCGACCGCGTTGGTGATCGCCTCGGACACCACGATGCGAAGGTCGTCGATGCGCTCCCGACGGAACCGGGGCTCGACCGACGCGGCGGCGCCGACCACCTGGCGGGCGAACGCGAGATAGGCACGGTGGGCCGGGATCTCCAGCTCCACGAGTGCCATCGCCCGCTACTCCCCGCCTGACGAGGGATCGATCGGAGGCAGCGCGGCGAGCGCCACGGCGAGCGAGTCGTTGAGCGGGAGGATCTCGGACACGCGGGTGATGTCGAACACCTTGTTCACCCGATCGTGGCCGCGCACGACCGACAGGTCGCCGCCGTGGGTGCGCAGGCGCTTGACCATGCCGACGATGACCCCCAGCCCGGTCGAGTCGATGAAGTCGATCCCGCTGAGGTCGAGCACGACCCGGTTGATGTTGATGCCGACGAGGCGGACCGCTTCCTGGCGCAGTCGGGGCGCCGTCGCGACGTCGAGCTCGCCGACGACCCGGACCACCGCGACCCCCGGGGTGTCGAGCTCGTCGGTCTGGATGTCGAACAGCACCAGGATCCTCTCTGGGTCGCCGTTCGCGACCGCAAACCGACGATACCGGACGACGTGGAAGAGCAGGGTCGGTTCCCGACCGAGCCAGCCCCCCAGCCAGCCCCGAGCCAGCCCCGAGTCAGGCGCCCCGAGGCGCTCTGAGCCCGGCCGACCGGCAAACGACATCGATGTGAGATGTCAGACGCGACCCGTACCATGGCAGCCACGATGGCTGACCGGTCGCGTCCCTCTTCACCCGATGGTTCGCCGCTCCTGGCGGGCGGCCTCGACGCGCTGGTCGCTGAGCTCCGGACCGACCGGCGGTTCGTGCACGTCGAGCGCATCCCGGCACGAACCGCACGGTTCGGCGACCTGGCCCGACCACTGCCGCGCGAGATCCAGGACCGGCTGGGCGTCACCCGGCTGTGGACCCATCAGGCAGCCGCGATCGACCTGGCCCGTGCCGGCACCTCGGTCTCGGTGGCCACCGGAACGGCGTCGGGCAAGTCGCTCTGCTACCAGGTGCCCATCGCCGAGGCCGTCAACCGCACGATCCGCCCGGGGACCGCCCTGGCCATGTTCCCCACCAAGGCGCTGGCCCAGGACCAGCTCCGCTCCCTCGGCACGCTCGACATCCCCGGGATGACCGCCGCCACCTACGACGGCGACACCGACCCCGGAACCCGCACGTGGATCCGAGCCAACGCCAACGTGATCCTCACCAACCCCGAGATGCTCCACGTCGGGGTGCTGCCCCACCACGCCCGGTGGGGCCCGTTCCTGCGGCGGCTCGAGTTCGTCGTCGTCGACGAGCTGCACACCTTGCGCGGCATCTTCGGTAGCCACGTGGCCCACGTCCTTCGGCGCCTGCGCCGGGTGTGCGCCCACTACGGATCGCACCCCACCTTCGTCTTCTCGTCGGCCACCATCGGCCAGCCCGAGCAGCTGGCCTCCGACCTGTGCGGCCTCCCGGTGCAGGCGGTCACCGACGACGGGTCGCCCCGAGGCGAGCGCATCTTCGTGCTGTGGAACCCGCAGGCCGAGCCCGAGTCCGACCCGGAGCCTCAGGCCACTCGCATGCGATCCGCGGCGAGCGCCGAGCCAGCCGGTGCTGCCTCGGCCCGGCCGACCTCGACCCGGCCGACCTCGGCCAACCAGGACACCGCTCGGCTCACCGCGGCGCTGGTAACCGCCGGGCATCGCACCATCGCCTTCTGCCGCAGCCGCAAGGGCACCGAGCTCGTCGCCGGCGATGTGCGCCGCCGCCTCTCCGAATCGGCCGCCACGTCGATCGCGTCGTATCGGGGCGGCTACCTGGCCTCCGAGCGGCGCGAGATCGAGGCGCGAATCGCCGACGGGACGGTGCGGGGAGTCATCGCCACCTCGGCGCTCGAGCTCGGCGTCGACATCGGCGGGCTCGACGCCTGCGTCATCAACGGGTTCCCCGGCACGGTCGCGTCGCTCTGGCAGCAGGCCGGCCGAGCGGGCCGTGCCACCGAGACGTCGGTCGCGGCGCTCGTCGCCGGCGAGGACCAGCTCGACCAGTGGTTCATGGCGCACCCCACCGAGCTGTTCACCCGACCGCCCGAACCTGCGGTCATCAACGCGGCCAACCCCTTCGTGGCGCTCCCCCACCTGGCGTGCGCCGCCTACGAGCTCCCGCTGCGCGCCCGAGACGAGCAGTGGTGGAGCCCCGACGTCCTCGGCGACAGCATCCGCGACCTCGTCCAGCTCGACGCGTTGAAGGTCCGCCCGTCGCTCGCCGACCGCGGCACCGGCACCGGCACCGGCACCGACGAGTCCGTCGCCTACTACGCGGCACGGGGCTGGCCGTCGTCGGGGGTCGGGCTGCGCTCCACCGGTGGGAGCGAGTTCAGCATCGCGCTCGACTCGGGTGACCTCGTCGGCACCGTCGACGCCGCGCGGGCGTTCAACCTCGTACACCCCGGCGCCATCTACCTGCACCAGGGACAGACCTACCGGGTGCGCGAGCTCCACGTCGAGGACCGCTACGCCATCGTCGAGCCGCACGACGGATCCGAGTACACCCAGCCCCGCTCCGAGACCGACATCGAGCTCATCGAAGCTGAGCAGCAGCGCACGGTGGGTCGCAGCGGGCTGTACCTCGGGCGCGTCCGCGTCCACTCGCGCGTCATCGGCTACAAGCGGTTCGATCGGTTCACCGGCTCGCTCGTCGGCCACGAGGAGCTGTTCCTGCCACCGTCAGACCTCGAGACCCGGGCCTTTTGGTACACGGTGCCCGACACGCTCCTGGCCGCGGCGGGCGTCGACCCGCTCGATGTGCCGGGCACGTTGCACGCCGTCGAGCACGCCGCCATCGGCATGATGCCCCTGTTCGCCATCTGCGACCGCTGGGACGTGGGTGGGGTATCCACCCCGTTCCTGCCCGAGACCGGGATGCCCACCATCGTCGTCTACGACGGCTATCCCGGCGGCGCCGGGGTGGCCGAGCTCGGCTACCAGGCCGCCGACCGCCACCTCGACGCCACCCGCGAGGTCATCGCCGCCTGTCCCTGCGATGCCGGCTGCCCGTCGTGCGTGCAGTCACCCAAGTGCGGCAACGGCAACGAGCCCCTGGACAAGTCGGGCGCCCAGCGGCTGCTCGACGCGCTGCTGGGCACCGGACGCACCGAGGTCACCGCTCGGCGCGCATCGTGACCCGAGCGGTGAGGATCACGTCGGGGAGCAGCACGCCGATGAGGGCGACGTCGGTGGGCTCGACGTACTCGACGGTGGCGTGCACCAGACCGTCGTCCTCGGCGATGTCGACCGACAGGCGATCGGCGGCGAGCGGTCCGGCTCGCTGAGCAGCGCGGAGCCCTGCACCCGCGGGGTCGCTGGTCGCCACCGCGGCGGTGCGAGCGGCCTCGCGGGCCGCGCTCACCACGAGCACCTGGCGATACGCCACCACGCCGACCTGGACCACGAGCAGGGCCAGCAGCGCGACGAGGGGGAGCGCGAGGGCCAGTTCGACGCTGGACTGGCCCTCGTCGCTCCCGCCTCGTGACCTCACGTCACCTTGCCGATGATCTGGTCGACGACGAAGTCGAACAGCTTGCCGATCCGGTTGGTCTTGGTCGCCCAGGCGATGACGAGCAGGGCGATGGCGGCCGCGGCGAGCAGCACCAGGGCGTACTCCGCGGTGGTCTGGCCTCGGTCGCCGTGACCGAGCGCGGCGCGTCGGGCGGTGAGGTGATCGGGGACCGATGCGAGTCGGTCGAGGGTGAGCAGGCCGAGGACCTGCAGGTGGACGCTGAGCTCCAGCATGGAGCACCTCCGTGGGATTGGGCGTGGGATGGGATCGGGCGCGGGGCCCGGACTGGCCGAAGTCGGCGAGGGTCGCTCAGTTCGTGAGCGACCGGAAGGTGCCCGCGAGGAGGGGCACGACCGTGAGGAGACCGAAGGCGGGAAGGATGCAGAGCACCAGCGGGAACAGGAGTTGGACGGGCAGCCGGCGAGCGCGCTCTTCTGCGTCGCGTCGGCGTTCGAGGCGGGCATCGCGGGCGAGCGCGTCGAGGGCGAGCGTGAGCGGCGCCCCGTCGCGCTCGGACGAGATCAGGGCGCGCACCAGGGGGCGTGCCGCGTCTCCGAGCTGGTCGAGTCCGTGGAGCGCAACCGCTCGACGCTCGCCCAGCGCGACCCGGCGCTGCACGTCGACGAGCGCCCCCTGCCAGGCGCCGTCGGTTCGGGACGCGACCGCGTCGATCGCACCGCCGACGGTGAGCCCCGCATCGACCGAGCTGCGGAGCAGGTCGATGACGTCGGGGAGCCGCTCGCGGATCTCCTGGGTGCGTCGTCGCTCCGAACGACGAGCGCTCAGGGGGGCCGCCACGGCGCCGCCACCCACCACGAGCACACCGAACCACGGATGCACGATCCAGCACAGGGCGACGATCACGACCACCGCGATCGGCGCCCGACGATCGGTGCGCAGATCGGCCAGACGAGACCCGGACCTCGCCCGTCGCCGGTGCGCGGCGCGTCCACCGGAGTCGGACCACAGCGCCCGCACCCGGTCGGGCCGACGCCGCCGGGCGGACGCCGCCGCGACGGCACCTGCGGCGAGCAGGGCCGCCATCGACGCGGTCGCGCTCACGCGATCCGCCCCACCAGCCGCGCCATCCACACGCAGCCGATCGCCTCGAGGAGCAGACCCCCTCCGATGCAGGCCAGTCCACCGACCGACCCGAACAGGAACGCGGCCACCCGACCGTCGGCACCCGCACCGACCACGGCGAAGGCGAGCGGTGCCACCATGATCACGACCGCCGAGGAACGAGCCTGCGTGGCGAGGGCTCGGGCTTCGCGGCCGCACTCGAGTCGCTCGCGAACCGTGAAGCCCACGCTCTCGAGCAGGTGGGCGGGGCGACCACCGGTCTCGCCCGCCAGCGAGATCGATCGCGCTGCGAGCACACCCGACGGCGACCGATGACGGGCTTCGAATCGGGCCAGGGCCTCGGAGAGCGGTGCCGCATCGAGCAGGTCGTCACGGAGCTGCACCAGCTCGGGCGACGCGGTCGGAGATCCCACACCGCCGATGAGGGCATGGCGGAGCGAACCGCCCGATCGCACGATGCGCGTCGCCCCGTCGACCCATTCGAGCAGCTCGGCCTCGGATCGCCGCTGGCGGGAGCCCGACGAGACGCTGCGCGCGAGACCACCGAACCATCGGCGAACCGGTGACCCACCGGTGACGTCTCCGGTGGGCCGTGCGCCGGCGAACCGGCGCCGGACCCGACGGGTCACCACCTCGCGCCGGAGCTGGCCGGCCGCGGTGCCGGCGAGCACCGCGACGGCCGCGGCGACCAGAGCGGCAGAGACCGGCGACGTCACCGATCCCCACCTCCGGCAGATGATGAGGCTCGATCGGCACGGGCGCGAAACGGGGTGGCCAGGACGTTTCGGCACGGTCGCGCCGGAGCCGCGACGACCCGATCGTCGTCGATGAGCGATCGGCACGCGAGCCGCCCGTCGGCGCCCACCTCGAGGACTTCGAGCACCTCGACGACGCTCCGGCCGCCACCCACCCGACGTTCGACGCGCACGACGAGGTCGACCGCGGCCGCGATCTGCTCGCGGACCGCGACGAGCGGCAGCTCGACCTCGCTCATCAGCACGAGGGTCTCGAAGCGACGCAGCGCCTCGACCCCACGGTTGGCGTGACACGTCGACAGCGAACCGTCATGGCCCGTCTGCATCGCCTGGAGCATGTCGAGCGCCTC
>CAZALT010000056.1:0-2829 GCA_964485515.1 uncultured Rhabdothermincola sp.
CTACGCCACGGAGAACCGGGCCGAGGCGAAGGCCGGGCAGCGGAGCGCCTCGTCGGGGATCTGGTCGGGGACCAGCGGCTGGGCGACCTGCGCGACGGTCGGTCCGAACCGGTCGGCCAGCCCGTTCAGCAGGTCGAGATCGAAGCCGTAGAGCGCGGCGGCGTTGCCACCGACCATCTGGCGGACCTCGTCCTCGGGTACGTCGGCGAAGGCGAGGCGGAGGTGGTCGGTCGAGTACGGCCAGCAGCCCTCGAGGTGTGGGTAGTCGCTACCCCACATGATCCGGTCGGGTCCGAGGACCGTGCGCGCCGCGACCTCTTCGCGGCGGATGAAGCTCGACCCGAGGTGGCACTGGCGGGCCCAGTACTCCGACGGCGACAGCGACAGCTGGTCGACGACGCCGGCGCCGAAGATGGCTTCCTGCGATCCGCCCGCGCCGCTCGATCCGGAGAGGCGCCCGCGGTAGTAGTCGAGCCGTGTCAGCTCCTCGACCGCCCACGCCGTGCCCTGCTCGGTGAACACGAACTGCAGGTTCGGATGGCGTTCCATGACGCCGGAGTAGATGAGGTGCCACAGTGCGCGATGCGCCCACCATGTCACCTCGAGGAGGAACATCATCTGCGCCGCCGGGTACGGGCCCATGTCGGGGACCGCGCTGCCGCTGTGGTGGTTGAGCGGCATGCCGAGCGCCTCGCACGCGTCCCAGATCGGTTCGTAGTCGGGGGCGTAGAGCGGCGGCACGCCCGAACCCGGGGGAGCGCCGGGCAGCAAGACACCACCGGTGAGGCCGTTATCCTTGGCCCACTCGATCTCACGCACCGAGGCGTCGACGTCGTGCAGCATGATCTGCGCGATGCCGGCGCGGCGGCCCGGCGCCTGGGCGCAGAAGTCGGCCATCCACCGGTTGTGCGCCTGGAGTCCCGCCCACCGGCGTGACAGGTCGCCCTCGGACGCGCCGGGCGCCTGGTTGACGAGCGACACCTTCGGGAAGAACGGCGGGATCGTGTTCGGGAAGATGACCTCGCCGATCACGCCGTCGGCCTCCATCTCGCGCAGGCGCGTGTCGGAGTCCCAGTTGCGTGCGGCGTTCGGCCCGGTGTTGTCCTCGTAGGGGTTGTCGAAGCTGGCGGCCCAGGCATCGAACTCGTCGTGCCGCGACGACGCGAGGAACGGCTTGTAGCCCGTGATGCTCGCCCCGCCGTGGCAGTCGGCGGAGATCACGACGTAGTTGCTGGTGGTGGCGCCCATGGGGAACCCCTTTCCGATATCCGGTGGTTCGTGAAGCAGAGATGCGGTCGAGCGACTCGCGCCCGTGTGGTGGCCGGCTCAGGTGGAGCGAGGACCGCCGCGGGTGCCCGGCCAGCGGCTGCCGCCGATGACGTCGGCGTGCGGCCAGAACGCGTCGGGGTCGAGCGGGCCGGCGTTGGTGATGCTGCGCGCTTTGGGCTGGTGGGTGACCAGCTGGGCCGAACCGAACGTGATGATCGGCAGATAGTTGTAGATCGGATCCCACGGGCTGCACCGCAGGAGGAGGTCGCCATCGAGCTCCTCGATGAAGCGCTGCGAAAGCGTGGTGGCCACGTCGACGACGTGGGGCGGGTAGTCGTAGGAGCGTTCCTCGCCACCGATCGCCCGGGAGTACTTCGTCCACCACTCGTGATCGGTGAAGTCATCGGGGCGCGGATCGCTCGTGCCGACGACGTGCCCCGAGTACTCGATGAACGTGTAGCCCTGGTGGCTGGCCTTGGCCTGGACGGTGTCGCCCAGGCGGAAGAACGAGACGTCGCACAGGTACTTGGGCTGCCCGTTGGTCTCGGCGCTGATGTGCACCGCGGCCTCCTGGGTGATGCCCATGCCGAGCGTGTAGAGCCCGGCCACCCCCTGCCACGACGCCGCGACCTTGATGCTCACGCCCCACTCGGGCTCGCCCATGACCGGCACGCAGTAGAACGCGACGGTCACCGTCGGATCGAGCGGCTCGATGCCGGACGGCAGCAGCGCGGCGATGCCCGTCGGATCGGTCGCGTAGGTGATGACGAGCTTCGGCCAGCCGGCCACCTCGCCCGGTCTGCTCATCGGCACGTCGGTCATGTCAGGTCCCCCACGAATCGGTTCGGGTTGGTGCGCTACGAGCCAGGCTCGTCGGGCAGGTCAGATGCGCCGGGCGCGTCGATGAGGCGAGCGGCGATCACGGCACGGAGCGTCGACGCGCACACGGCGTCGAAGTCCGGCTCGGCGCGCAGGGCCTTTCGGGTGGCGGCGTCGATGGGTGCGTCGCTCGTCGCCCACAGCGCGGCGGGCTGGTAGTCGGGCGGGATCGACGACAGGTCGCGCAGCTCGAGGAGGAGGGATCCACCGATGACGGCGATGATCGACCGGGTGGCGTCGGCGGCATCCTGACCGGTGAGGCCGGCTGCCTCGATCTCGAGGACGAGCGCCTCTTCGAGCGGATGGGCGAGCAGGTTCGAGGTGCCGGTCTGGTGGGCAAGCGACGTGAAGGCCCGGTGCTCGATGGAGCTCTCCCAGATGTGGCGGGCCGCGCTGAAGATCCGGTCGCTCGGCGTGTCGCCGACCACCTCGATCTCGGCGAGGTGGCGGGAGTGGGCGCGGATGACCTCGGCGACGAGCTCGTCGCGGCTGCCGACGTGCCAGTAGATCGTGGGCGTGCCCACACCGAGCCGCACGGCGAGGCGGCGCATCGTCAGGGCGGACGGTCCCTCGGTGGTGACGAGGTCGAGGGCGGCGGCGATCACGTCGTCGCGGTCGAGCCCGGTGCGGCGTCCCTGGCCGCCGGCCGTAGGCGAGATCTGGCCGCCGGCCGTAGGCGAG
>CAZALT010000056.1:2929-19249 GCA_964485515.1 uncultured Rhabdothermincola sp.
GCGGCGTCCCTGGCCGCCGGCCGTAGGCGAGATCTGGCCGCCGGCCGTAGGCGAGGTCGTCCCGGCAGTCGCGGGGGAGGTCGACCCGCCGACGCGTGGTTCCTCGTTGGTGCTCGCGATCGGCTTCGCCATTGGGGGTTGCGTCCCTCCCACACCCTCTGTAACAGTGTCAAAGGGAACACTAGGACAGTGTCACAGAACCGGCAAGGGGTTCGAAGGACCACGTCGAACGGTTGGGGGAAGCCATGCCAAGTCCTGTCGAGGGCGTCGACCAGAGCAATGCGCCGTATGTCATCGTCTCGTCCGACACCCACGCGGGTCTCCAGGTCGACGACTATCGGCCGTACCTCGAGTCGTCGCTGCACACCGAGTTCGACGAGTGGCTGGTCACCCGCCATGAGCACCGCGCCATGGTCGAGGAGCTCAACGGCGCGTACGTCGAGCAGTGGGAGCAGACCAACGAGGTCGGGCTCAAGGGTGCCTATGACCCTGACATCCGCGACAAGACGCTCGATGCCGACGGGGTAGCCGGCGAAGTGATCTTCGCCGACGGCGACTCGGTCACCGGCATGGAGGCGCCGCCGTTCGGTGCCGGCCTGCAGGCGGGCATGATCACCGACCCCCGCCAGGCATGGGGAGGGGCCCGAGCCCACAACCGGTGGCTCGCCGAGTTCTGCGCCACCAACCCACCTCGACGCGCCGGCGTCGCGCTCGTGCCGATCACGCACGGCATCGACGAGGCGGTCAAGGAGATCGAGCACCTCGCCGAGCAGCCCGCGATCCGCGGGATCATGATCCCCACGATGTGGCACGACAACCCGTCGTACGGTCACGAGAGCTACGACCCGGTGTGGGCCGCGTGCGCCGAGGCCGGCCTGGTCGTGCACACGCACTCGGGTGAGGCCGACTCCGATGCCTACAACGAGAACATGGCGCAGTTCATGCTCGAGGTCCCCTTCTGGACCCACCGGCCGCTGTGGCAGCTGCTGCTGTCCGGCAAGTTCGATCGCTTCCCGAACCTCAAGTACGCGCCGGTGGAGTGCGGCTCGTGGTGGCTCGGTGACCTCCTGTTCAAGGCCGACGTCATGTTCGGCGGTCAGAACTGGAAGGTGAAGAAGATGTCGTCCCGCACCGCCGGGCTCATCGAGCGCCTGCCGTCGGAGTACATCGGGACCAACGTGTTCATCGGGGCTTCGGCCATGAGCAAGCCCGAGATCCGGCGCCGCTACGTCAACGGCCTCGACGGGCTCATGTGGGGAACCGACTACCCGCACCCCGAGGGCACGTGGCCCCACACCGAGGAACGACTCACCAAGGACTTCGCAGCCGTGCCGGTCGAGGAGACCCGGCTGCTGCTCGGCCTCAACGCCGTGCGCTGCTACGACCTCGATCTGCCCGCGCTCACCGAGCTGGCATCGGAGATCGGGCCCACGCCTGAGCAGCTGGGTCAGGACCTCGACCTGCGCACCCCGCCGAACGCCATCCGCGAAGCCCGGTTCTGGTTCGACGACTACGGCATCGAGTGGGTCGACTGATGGCCGACGTGATCGATCAGGACGTCGCGACGGATCCGCCGCTGGAGATCGACGGCACCGTCGCCGTGGTCACCGGGGGAGCGGGTGGCATCGGCCGCGGGCTGGTCGGCGCCCTGTTGCGGCGGGGGAGCACCGTCGTCATCGCCGACGTGGAGCAGACCGCCATCGACGCCGCCGTCGCCGACCTCTCGGCGCTCGGCTCGGTGTCGGGCTGGCGCACCGACATCACCGACGAGCACGCCATCGCCGCGCTCGCCGACCACGTCTACGAGCTCCACGGTCGGTGCAACCTCCTGTTCAACAACGCCGGGGTCACCTCCGGCGGTGGCGGCAAGCCGTGGCAGCAGGAGCCCAACGACTGGCGCTGGTGCTTTGGCGTCAACGTGTTCGGCACGGCGTTCTGCACCAGCGAGTTCGTGCCCCGCATGATCGAAGGCGGCGAGCCCGGGCAGGTGGTCATCACGTCGTCGAGTGACGGCGGCTTCGCTCCGGTCCCCACCGCATCGGTGTACGCCGCGTCGAAGGCTGCGCTCAGCTGCTTCACCGAGGCGCTGCACCACAACCTCATCTCCGAGGGCACCAACCTCCGAGCGTCCGTCTTCTACCCGTCGGGTGGCCTCCTGCGCACCGGGCTGTTCACCGCGAGCCGGAACCGACCCGACGAGCTCGCCCGCCAGGGCGAGGGCACCGGGCGCACGAGCATGACCTTCGACCAGATGAAGTCGTGGCTCGAAGGCGCAGGCCACGACGTGACCGAGGCTGACCTCGACGAGCTGGGCGACTTCGTCGTCGACCAGGTGAGCCAGCGCCGCTACATCATCGGCCGGAACCTCGACAAGACCGTCGACCTGCTGCATCGCCGCGCCGATGCCATCGGTCGACAGGACGTACCACCCCACCACGGTCTGGGCAGCTGACCACATGAGGTCGCGAGGAGTCGACCGAACCCGATGAGCAACCAACCGACCAGCCCGTCGCCCGCGGTGGCGTTCGACCCGTTCGAGGCCGGCTTCGACGCCTGGCCCTACGAGCAGTACGGGCGACTGCGCGAGCAGGACCCGATCCATTGGTCGGAGCTGCTCTGCGGCTGGATCGTCACTCGGTATGAAGACGTCGCCGCGATCCTGCGCGATCGCACGATGTCGAGCGACCTCAACAACGCCGCCTCCTCCACGGTCGTCGACCTGCTCCGGGACCGCGACCGCATGCGTGAAGGCGCCCGGACGATCGTGCTGCTCGACGACCCCGAGCATCTTCGGATCCGTCGCCTGATCCAGGCTCCGTTCACCGTGCGCAGCGTCGAGAAGATTCGGGAGTCCATCCACCGCCGCGTCGACACCGCCCTGGATTCGATCGAGCCACTCGGCTCGATGGACCTGATCAGCGAGCTCGCCTATCCGCTTCCCGTGTCCGTGTTCTGCGAGATGTTGGGCATCCCCGACGAAGCGGGTCCTCAGTTCCACGGCTGGACGGCCGCGGTCGCTCGGAGTCTCGATCTCGTCATCTCCGGCGAGGAGTACGACGCCTGCTTGGCTGAGATCGAGGAGATGGAGGAGTACCTCGGCACGCTCGTCGACGCCAAGGAGCAGGCGCCCGCCGACGACATCCTCAGCGCCATGCTGGCGGCCGAGGTCGACGGTGTCGGCTTCACCCGCGACGAGCTGATCGTCAACCTCGTCACGTTGTACGTCGCCGGCCACGAACCGACGACGGCGCTCATCGGCAACGGCATGGCGCACCTGCTCGACCGCCCGGAGCTGCTCGCCGCGTTGCAGGCCGACCCTTCGCTCGTTCCCGCCGCGGTGCAGGAGCTGCTGCGCTTCGACGGACCGAACCAGTTCGTGCGTCGCATCGCCCTCGAACCGACAGCGATCGAAGGTCCCGATGGGCCAGTGGCCATCGCTGCGGGCGACGTGATCTACGTGGGGATCGGCGCCGCCAACCACGACCCCGCCCGCTTCGGTCCCGACGCCGGTGAGCTCGTGCTCGATCGACACGCCGCCGCCGCCCACCTCCAGTTCGGCGGCGGCGCGCACAGCTGCCTGGGCGCCCATCTCGCCCGCATGCAGGCCGAGATCACGCTCACCGCGATGTTCGAGCGCCTCCCCGACATCGCCCCCGGAGGTGACGTCGAGTGGTCCGGCCGGACGACGCTCCGCAGCGTATCTGCGGTACCGATCACCTGGCGCGCCTAGAGCGCGCTCGAACGCTCGGCCTCGTCTCGAGACACGTGCATCTCGGACAGTGCGACGTCAGCAGTGCGGACGAGGACAGTGTCCGCGCGATCTGTCCGCCCGACGAGGATGCCGACGTCTTTCGCGAGCAGCGCACCAGCGAGAGGAGCGAGGCCTTCGAGGTCGAATCCGCCGCCGGCAACCACCTCGGCTGCGTAGCTGCGGCCGCTCCCGCGAGACAGGACCGTCGCGAGGGCGTCGAGGTCGAGGCCACGGTCGGCGGCCAGGGCGAAGACCTCCGAGGCGAGGGCGAGCTGCGCGGCGAACACGGTGTTGTTGAGCACCTTCGCCTCTTGCCCTGAGCCGAGCGGGCCCAGGTGAGGCACCGGATCGCCGAAGGTCTCGAGCACGGGACGGCACCGCTCCACGACATCGATCGGACCACCGACCATCACGAGCAGCTCGCCGACAGCAGCGACGTGGCCCCCGCCGCTGACCGGTGCGTCGATGACGTGCAGGTGGGGGTGGTCCTCCTGCAGTCGGACACAGGTGTCGGGATGCACCGTGCTGTGGACGATCACGATCGACCGGGCGGCCATCTGGCTCAATGCGCCGTGCGGACCCCGGAGGACCTCGTCGACGCCGGCGTCGTCGACCACGCAGATCGCCAGGATGTCCGCGTGCGCGCCGACCTCGGCTGGTGAGGCGACGACGGTCGCTGCGGTTTCCGCGAACGGTTCGAGTGTCTCCGGACGGCGGGCCCACAGCGCGGTGGGGTAGCCGGCGTCGAGGATGCGTCTGGCCATCGGGCCGCCCTGGCTGCCGAGGCCGATGAAGCCGATCCTGGCCAGTGGATGCTCGTCGTCGGCAGTGCTCACGATGTCTGGTCCTGGGGTCGATGTCGACGAGCGAGTTGCGCTCTTCGTCCGTGCTCGCATCCTTGTCGACGGCGGCCGGCCGTGCTCCGGTCAACTCACCGTGACGACCTGGCGTGGGACGCGCCGGCGACGAGCCCGTCCTCAGAGCGGGCTCCTCGTCGATCGCGTCCTCGGCCTGCGTCAGCCGACGAGGACCGGTTCCCGGGGGAGTGGGGGCTCGTCGACCTCGTGGTCGTCGGTGACGAGCCTCTCGCCCTCGATGTCGAGGTTCGGCAGGATCCGGTCCAGCCACCCGGGCAGCCGCCAGGTGCGGTCGCCGAGCAGGCTGAGCACGGCGGGCACGAACGTCATGCGGATGATGAAGGCGTCGATGGCGACGCCGACGGCGAGGCCGAAGCCGATCATCTTGGTGGCGGGGTCGTCGCCGAGGATGAAGGCGGCGAACACGGCGATCATGATGAGGCCGGCGGCGGTGATGACCCGGGCGCTGTGCTGCACGCCTTGGACGACGGCCTGGCGGGCGTCGCCGCCGTGGACGTAGTCCTCGCGGATCCGGGACACGAGGAACACCTCGTAGTCCATGGCCAGGCCGAAGAGCACGCCGATGAGCAGGATCGGGAGGAAGCTGATGATCGGACCGGTGGTGTCGAGCCCGAACAGGTCCTTGGCCCAGCCCCACTGGAACACGGCGACGACGGCACCGAACGATCCGGCGACCGAGAGCAGGAACCCGGCGACGGCCTTGATCGGCACGAGGATCGAGCGGAAGGCGAGCAGGAGCAGCACCAGAGCGAGGCCGACGACCACGAGGATGTAGGTGGGCAGGGCGCTGGCGAGCTTCTCGCTCACGTCGATGCCCAGCGCGGTGGTGCCGGTGACCGAGACGTCGACGCCGTCGGAGGTCTCGATGCTGTCGACCGAGTGGCGGATGTCGTGGACGAGGTCGACCGTCTCGGTCGACTCCGGTCCCGTGGTTGGGATGACGGTGAGGATGCCGATGTCGCCGGTCGGGCCGAACGCGGTGGTGCCGACCGCCTCGACGTTGTCGAGCGCGGCGAGCCGCTGCTCGACGGCGTTGGCGGTGGCCTGCGGGTTGGCGCTCTCCCGACCGTCGATCAGCACGATGAGCGGGCCGTTGAACCCGGCCCCCATGCCTTCGGCGAGCAGGTCGTAGGCGCGCCGTTCGGTGGTGTCGGTGGGCTTGGAGCCGTCACCCGGCAGTCCCATCTGGAGGCTGAGGACGGGCACGGCGAGCAGGAGGAGTCCGACCAGAACGGCGCCGACCACGGCGGCCGGACGACGGTTGACGAACCGCCCCCAACGCAGACCCAGGGAGTCCTTGTCCGAGCCGAGACCCTTGTGGACCCGCAGGCCCGGCACCTTGTACTTGTCGATCGCGTTGCCCGAGAACGCCAGCAGGCTCGGCAGGAGCGTGATGGCGACGAGCACGGCCACGACCACGGTGACCGCGGCGCACAGCCCCATCACGGTGAGGAAGGGGATGCCGACGACGGTGAGGCCGACCAGGGCGATGACCACCGTGAGCCCGGCGAACACGACGGCGCTTCCGGCGGTGGCCACCGATCGGGCGATCGCCTCCTCGGGGCTCAACCCCGTGCTGAGCTGCTGGCGCACGCGGGTCACGATGAAGAGCGCGTAGTCGATGCCCACGGCGAGGCCCAGCATGATCGCCAGCGTCGGAGCGGTCGACGACATGCTGAACATGCCGGTGCCGGCGGTGATGAGCGAGATGCCGATGGCCACGCCGAAGATCGCGTTGAGGATCGGCAGGCCGGCGGCGATGAGCGATCCGAACGTGATCAGCAGGACGACGATCGCCACCGCGAGGCCGATGACCTCGGATGAGCTGCTGTGCTCGGCCGCGGGGAGGGCGTCGCCGCCGAAATCGACCTGGAGGCCCGCGTCGCGAGCGGGATCGGGCGCGGCTTCGAGGGCGTCGGTCGCCGCGAGCGTGAGGTCGGCGGCGTCGGCGTCGAAGCTCACCGTCGCGAAGGCGATCGTCCCGTCGTCGGAGATGCTGGTAGCCGCGAACGGATCCGACACGCCGGTGACCGATGGGCCGGCGGCGAGGTTGGCGACCGATGACTCGACGGCGGCTCGGGCGGAGGGTTCGGTGAGCGTCGTGCCCTCGGGCGCGGCGAACACCACGCGGGCAGACGCGCCTTCGGCGCCCGGCATGGCCTCGCCCATGACGTCGAGGGCCATCTGCGACTCGGTGCCCGGGATGGAGAACGAGTCGTCGGTTGCGCCTGACAGCGTTCCCGCCGCGATGGCCACGACGATCAGGATCGCCAGCCAGGCGCCGAGCACCCAGCGCCGTAGGCGGGCGGCGAAGCGTCCGAGTCGATACAGGTACTGGGCCATGGCGGTTCTCCTTCGAGGCGACCTCTCGACCGTAGCGACAGCTCTGTCGGATGTCACTACTGACATGTTGCAGTTCTGGCGGTCGTCGGTCACACTGAGGGCATGGACGCAGCGACAAGCACGCTCGGGCGGCGCGACCGCAAACGCCACGCCACGCGCCACGCCATCGTCGAGGCCGCCCTCGACCTCTTCGAGCAGCAGGGCTTCGCCGCCACCACCGTCGACGAGATCGCCGAGCGCGCCGACGTCGCCCAGCGCACCTTCTTCCGGCACTTCCCCACGAAGGAAGCGGTCCTCTTCCCCGACCGCGAGGACGGCGACCGCGCCTTCCGTGCCGCGGTGGCCGCTCGACCCGCGGGCGAACCGCTCCTCGCCTGCGCCCTCGGCGCGTTCATCACCGCGCTCGACGAGACCGATGAAGACCACAAGCTCACGGCTCGGCGTCAGGCGATCGTGGTGCAGGAAGGCGCCGCGGGGGAAGAGATCACCTGGACCTCGATGGCGGCGGGGCATCGGACGATCGAAGAAGCCCTCGCCGACCACGCGGGCGTGCCTGTCGGCGACGAGCAGGTCCATCTCGTGTCCGGCATAGCGCTGCTGCTCCTGAGCCAGGCGATGATGGAGTGGTTCACCACCGGCGCCGAGGGTGATGTGGAGGAGATCCTCGCCCGCAAGCTCGGGCATCTTCGCGACGTCGTCAGCTCGTAGTCGGGGTGCGACGCTCACCGCGGCGGGAACCGGCCACGCCAACCTTCCAAGCTCCGAACCATCGAACCTGGCGGGCATCGTCTCTCCCCGAGTGGGTAAGGAGAGGCGCATGACCGAGCTGCAAGGTGACGCCGTGGGCACCGACGCGGCCGGAAGGCCACGAGCGAGGACGGGATCACCCAGGAGGTCGCCGACCGAAGCCGGCGGCGGACGGGTCGCGCACATCGGTGGGGAAGAGATCGCCTTCGACGAGCGTGTGCTCGAGCCGCGGCCATGGACGGTCCTCCAGAGCGAGTGGGCCGCCGAGCTCGCCCCGCTCGTACCGTCCGGGCCGATCCTCGAGGTGTGCTGCGGGGTCGGTCACATCGGCCTCATCGCGGCGAAGCGATCAGGTCGGTCGCTGGTCCAGGTCGACTGCGACCCCCATGCGTGCGCGTTCGCGCGCGCGAACGCAGCCCAGGCGTCGTGGCTCGATCGGGTCGAGGTGCGGTGCGCCGACCTCGCCGAGGTGGCGGCCCGATTCGAGCGCTACCCCTTGGTGATCGCCGACCCTCCCTATGTCGCCACGGCACAGGTCGGTCGGTATCCCGAAGACCCGCTCGTCGCGATCGACGGAGGCGAAGACGGGCTCGACCTGGCTCGATCCTGCCTGGATCTGTTCCGAGCGGTGCTCGACGCGGACGGGCGCGCCCTGCTCCAGCTCGGCAGCGCCGTCCAGGTCGAAGCCATGGCCGACGCGGCCGCACCGCACCTCGAGCTGCTCGACCAGCGGTCGGCAGGACCGACCCGGCACCTGGCGCTGTTCGGGCGGGCGGGCTAGACGCGGTGAGCCCCGAGCGCGCCTGCGGGAGCGGCCGGCACGTCGTCGCTCGACCATCGACCCCTGAACCACGAGAACCACGAGGACCACGAGGACCACGAGCTCAGGTGGTAGGCCCAGGTCAGCCAGGTCAGCCAGGTCAGCCCAGGTCGGCCAGGTCAGCCCGTCCCGGAATCGGGGCGATCGACATGGAAGTGGAGAGATCGACATGACGGTGTCCAACCCGACGATCCTGCTATCGACGGCGGGATCGAGCGCGCCGCCCCTGCCGACACCCCGGGGGCCGATCAGCGGGTGGTTGATCGAGCGGTTGGGGTCAGATGCCGAGGCGGCGCGTGAGCGTCGTGCGGCGCCCACCTACGAGATCGCCTGCATCGACACCATCATCGACGACGACGTGCAGCTCGCGCTCTACGTCATCTACGAGCTGTCCTATCGGGGCTTCCAGGGCGTCGACGACCGTTTCGAGTGGGACCTCGAGGTCGTGGAGCTCCGACTTCGGCTGGAGGACCGGTTCGAGGAGGACCTCCGCCGCCAGGTTGCCTCGGCTCGCCTCGTCGAGAACAGCCGCTGCGTCGCCGATGTGCTCGCCCGATCACATGGACCGTCCCTGTCCGAGCACTTCGCTCGCCACGGCACCCGCTTCGAGTTCGAGGAGTTCTGCATCCACCGCTCGGGCTACCAGCTGAAGGAGGCCGATCCGCACAGCTGGGCCCTTCCCCGTCTCACCGGCGCCCGGAAGGCGGCGCTCGTCGAGATCCAGCACGACGAGTACGGCGGAGGACGGACCGGAGACGCCCACTCCGACATCTACGCCGATCTCCTGGTGGCACTCGGGCTCGACCCGGCCTACGGGGCCTACATCGAGCGGTTCCCGGCCATCACGCTCGCCACGAGCAACCTCGCGTCGTTGTTCGGGCTGCACCGCAGGCTGCTGCCCGCCCTGCTCGGGCATCTCGCGGCGTTCGAGATGACCTCGGTGGGGCCGATGACGCGCTACCGGTCGGCGGTCGATCGGCTCGGCCTCGGCGACGTGGTGGGCCGCTTCTACGACGTGCACATCGAGGCGGACCTCCACCACGGGGAGCTGGCGTCGGACCAACTCGTC
The DNA here is from genome assembly GCA_964485515.1 of uncultured Rhabdothermincola sp. Classification (GTDB taxonomy): domain Bacteria; phylum Actinomycetota; class Acidimicrobiia; order Acidimicrobiales; family Acidimicrobilacustridaceae; genus CAZALT01. The sequence goes on from CAZALT010000056.1 coordinate 12,538, forward strand.
GGTGGCTCCACCGACGATCTCGACGTCGGCGAGGTCTGCTTCGGTGCCGCGGCGTTGACGCTCGTCGAGGACCGCTTCACGCGCCACCTGCTCGACAGCTGGGAGGGTGGGGCGTCATCGCTGCGATGACTCCCCACCCCTTACACGGCTGGCCCTGATACCGCTGGCCCTGACATTGCTGGGCCCGACCCTTACTGGAACAGGGCGTCGGAGTTCTCGAGCGTGTAGGTCGTAGCTTCGCCGTCGCCGTCGAGCTCGGTGCGCAGCCACTGGTTGGAGCACACGGCGGGGAGCGCGGGAGCTGCCGTGCCTCCGCACTGGAAGGTGGCGCCACCTCCCGCCGGCGTCGGAGTCTCCTCCATCGCCTTGATGGTGGCGGCGACCGTCTCTGTGGTGATCTCGCCGGTGATGCCGGCGAGGGCGGCGAACAGGGCGCCGCTGACGCCGTAGCCACCGACGGCCTGCGTGGTGGCCAGGTCCTTGATGTCCTTGCCGAAGGCGTCCATCACGGCCAGGTACTTCTGGTAGGTGGGATCCTCGACCGCGCCGATGGCGTAGTTGCTCATGATGGTGATGCCCTCGAGCTGGCCGGGCATTGCTTCGCGGGTGGCGTCGGTTATGCACTGGCTGACCACGGTGATCTCGCCCTCGTAGCCAACTGCGGCCAGGCCCTGGAACGCCGCGATGCAGAACGCGTCGTTGCCGATCACCTGCGTCACCCCAGCTCCGCTGCTGGCCACGGTCTGCATCTGCGACGCCATGTCGGCGGTGCCGATCGGGACGCGGATGACCTCGTACTCGTAGCCCGCCTCTTCGAGGAGCACGGCGCCGTCGCCTTCGATGATGTCGACGGCCTGGGGGATGTCGATGACGACGAACGCGATCTTCTTCGTTTCCGTCTCCTCAGCCACGGCGATCGGCAGCGTGAGCGAGGTGAGCGGGTTGAAGCCGATGAACGTCGACTGGGTGTCCTGCTCGTACTGGTCGCCGACGCCCGAGCGGAGGAAGGTCGGCACCCCTGCCCCGTGAAGCGTCGTCCAGAGCGCTTCGAGCTGGGCGACCTGGGGGACGGCGACCGCGACCACGTCCTCGGCGATGAACATGTTGGCGCAGTCGACCGCCACGGCTGGATCGCCCTTGGCCTCGCAGGTCACGACCTCGATCGGTCGACCGCCGATGCCGCCCTGGTGCTGGTTGAAGTACGCCGCGGTGGCCTGCGCGGTGCGCAGCTCGTCGGTGTTGTCGTAGGCGTCGGTGGCGCCGTCGGACACCACGCCGATCTTGACCGGGTCGCCCACCGCGACGTTGTCGGGCCCGAGGAGGTCGGCGATGGGCTGGGTGCTCACCGAGGACTCGGTGTCGTCGTCGGTGCTGGTGTCATCGCTCTCGGCGCAGGCGGTCGCACCGAGCGCCAGGAGCGCGCAGGCGACGATCGCCCCAACCGTGCGTGTGCGTCGAACGTGTCCCATCGGTGCTACCCCCGTTGTGTTGCCTGAACGCCCGTGACAGTAGATCGGCCGCTGAGACGATGGAAAGCGAAACATCTAGACTTTTCGAGATCCAAGGATGGTGTCGTCGGTGGTTCGAGAACGTTCGCTCTCGTGCGGCTGCACAGCGCCGGCGATTTCGGTGTGGAATGCTTCTGCTGTCGAGTCGGTCGGTGCGAGCTCTGCCGGGGGCAGGGTGTTGCGGGCCTTCTCGTGCGATACACACCGACAACAGGGGGAACAGGATGATGGAGCGCTCGAGTGCCACAGGCGCGCGTGCAGGCCGATCGAAGAGGTTTCTGGCGGTAGCTGCCGTCGCGATGCTGGCCGTCACGGCCGGCTGCAGCGACGACGACGGCGGCGAAGAGGGAACCGGCAACAACACCGATGACACCATCGCTGAGGCTGCGAGCCTGCTCGGCCCCGAGAACCTCGCCACGGGCGATCCGATCAAGGTCGGGTTCTTCTCCGACGGGGTGACCGAGGCGTTCGACAACACCGACGAGCTCCGAGCCGCCGAAGCCACGACGGAGTACGTCAACACGCACATGGGGGGCATCGCCGGTCGACCGATCGAGCTGGTCACCTGTGAGACGGCCGGCGATGCGGCGAAGGCGGTCGACTGCGCCAACAAGTTCATCACCGAGGGCGTCGTCGTCGTCACCCAGTCGCAGTCGGCCGCGGCCGGTTCGGTGTGGGAGCCGCTGCACGCGGCCGGCATCCCGACGTTCTTCACCCAGGCGAACAGCCCGGAGATGGAGGTCGATCCCAACAGCTTCATGGTGTTCAACCCGTCTGCGGTGTTCTTCGGACTGCCGATCGCCGTGGCTGAGTCGGAGGACACGAAGAAGATCGCGTTCGTCGTCATCGACGTGCCGCAGGCTGTCGAGATCATCGAGCAGAACGGCGAGATCCTCACCGAAGCCGGTTACGAGTACGAACTGGTGCGGGTCCCGATCGGAACGGCCGACATGACCGCCCAGATGCAGCTCGTGGCCAGCAGCGGTGCGGGCGTGGCCCACGTCGTCGGCAACGATGCCTTCTGCATCGCCGCCTTCCAGGGTCTCAACGCCGTCGCCTACCAGGGCGCGACCTCGGCCATCAGCCAGTGCTTCACCGACGCGACCCGTGAGGCGATGCCCCAGGGGCTCGAAGGCATCAACGTGCTCTCGACCCTCGCGCTCGGCGCGACCGACGACCCGTCCTACCAGCTGTTCCAGGCCGTGATGACCGAGTACGGCACGAACGTCTCCGACGTCGACAACCTGACGTCGCTCGGCGGCTACGCCGCCATCGCCTCGCTCGCCACCGCGCTGCAAGACCTCTCCGGTGAGGTCACGATGGAGACCGTGGTGAGCGCCATCAAGGCGATGCCCGAGTCCGAGTACCCGGGCGGCGGTGGCATGACCTACCAGTGCGGTGGTTCGGCCGCCCCGGCCTCGCCCGCGGTGTGCACCAACCAGTGGCTGCGCACCGAGCTCGACGCCGCGGGGAATCCGACCGCCTACACGGTCGAGGACTCCTCGGCGCTCTTCGACGCGTAGGCCCCGAGCCACCGCGCCAGCGGACGAGTGAACCGAGAGGCCCCCTGCATCACGTGGGGGGCCTCTCCGCGTTGAGGTCTCTCTCCGCGTTGGGGCCTCTCCACGTTGGGGCCGTCCGCCGGTCGGCTCCTGAGCTGGCACGATGACGGCATGGCACTCCAGCACAACAGCTACTTCGACGACACCGTCCAGAGCATCGGCTTCGAGCGGGAAGCCGGGCGCGCCTCGGTCGGCGTCATGGCGGTCGGTGAGTACCACTTCGGCACCGACGCCCCCGAGCGCATGACCGTCGTCGACGGCGAGCTCGTGGTGAAGCTGCCGGACGGGGACTGGCAGACCTTCCCGACGGGTTCGAGCTTCGAGGTGCCCGGATCGAGCGGCTTCGACCTCCGGGTCGCGGTCCCCACGGCGTACCTGTGCGAGTACCTCTGATCGCGCCCCATGGCGGACGCGTCGGGGTTACGCTCGCCGGCGGGTGCCGCAACCGGGGGGTCGTTGCACTCGCAAGGACCCGGTCCGACAGATCGTCGGGTCGGCAGGGACATCACGTCTGGTGACGTCGTTCGACGTCACGAAAATGGGGGAAACATGAAGCCTCGGTTCGTCGCGGTGACGTTGGCGTTCGTCCTTCTCGCGGGCGCATGTGGTTCGCGCGGCGACGACGAGGTGGGAGGTGACGGTCTGGGCGGAGGCACGACCGGGACCTCGCTCGCGGAGGAGCCGGCGACGTAGCTGACCGACGACACCTTCGGGACGATGGAGTCGCCGTGCGGGCCGGGCGATGCCACGGGCTCCAGCACGGGGGTCACCGACACCGAGATCACCGTGACCGGCTTCTCGGATTCCGGTGGCCAGGTCGGCGGGTTGAACAAGGGCATCGACGACGCCTCGCTCGCCTTCGTCGAGTGGTGCAACGGCCAGGGCGGCATCAACGGTCGCCAGATCAAGCTCGAACATCGTGACGCGGCACTGTTCAACTACACCAACGACGTGGTGGCACCCGCTTGCGAGGACTCGCTCGCCCTCGTCGGCGGGCTGGCCGTGTTCGACGATGCAGGTGCCCAGAGCCAGGTCGACTGCGGACTCCCGAACGTGCCGGCCGCGGCGGTCAGCTCGATGCAGGCAGGTGCCGACCTCACGTACATGCCAAATCCCTCGCCGCCGAACCAGCTCATGGTCGGCATGGCCACCGAGCTGCTCAAGCGTCACCCGGACGCGGCGCAGAAGGCCGGCATCGTCCATGGCGACGTCGCGTCGCTCGAGTACATCCAGACCCGCATGATGGAGGCGCTGACCTCGATCGGATACACCTTCGTGTGGGACGAGACCGCGGCCATCGGTGAGTCCAACTGGCCGCCGCTCGTCGTCGGGATGCAGCGAGCGGGCGTGCGGTACCTGGTGCCGGTGTCGGCGTGGGAAGAGGTCGTGAACCTCGAAGCCGCCGAGGAGCAGCAGGGCTTCGCCCCGGAGGTCACCGCGTTGGAGACGAACTTCTACCAGGCCAACTACCCCGCGCAGTCGGGAGGCAACGCCGACGGCAACTACGTCCAGCTCACGACGTGGCCGTTCGGCGAGGCCGACCAGAACCCGGCGATGGAGGAGTTCCTCGCCGCGCTGGAGGCTGCGGTCCCTGGCGTCGCACCGGAGCAGCTCGGCGTCCTGAGCTGGTCGGCGTGGCTGATGTGGGCCCAGGCGGCGAAGAACGCCGGCTCGGACCTCACGCGGGAGACGCTGGTGACCGAGCTCGGCAAGATCACGAGCTGGGACGGCGGCGGCCTGCACGGCACGTCCGATCCTGCGGCCAACGAGCCGTCGCCCTGCTTCATCCTCATGCAGATCGAGGACGAGAGCTTCAAGCGGGTCTTCCCGACCGAAGCCGACGACGCAGCCATCTACGAGGAGGGCCAGGGCTTCTCCTGCAACCCCGACTACATCGTCGACCTGACGACCAACTTCGACAACGGGGCCAAGGTCGGCGGCTGACGCCCTCGGTTGACGTCACCCGTACGTCAGGGTCCGCGGTGCGTGGGATCGCTCGGTGCGAGGCTGGCTCGCATGGGTGACGAGCAGCCGAGCAGTCCGATCGAACACCTCTCCGCGGTCACGTTGCTGACCGCGGACATGGCTCGGTCGTGGGCCTTCTACGACGGCGTCGGGTTCGAGACCATCTACGGCGGGGCCGACTCGGAGTTCACGTCGTACCGGTGCGGACCGACCGGGCCCTTCGTCACGTATCTCAACGTCGGGCTCGACGCCGGGTTCCGCCTCGCCGGCATCTGGGGGCGGACGATCGTGTGGGTCGCCGACGTCGACGCGACCTACGAGCGCATCCGGTCCCTCGGCGTCGAGCCGCAGTTCGCCCCATCGGACGCTCTGTGGGGCGAGCGCTACTTCCACGTCCGAGACCCCGACGGCCACGAGCTCAGCTTCGCCCGCCGACTCTCCTGAGGCCGAGTGCCGTCGTCCTTGTCAGTTGATCGCGCTGCCGACGGCGGAGAACTTCTGTGACGGCCCGGCGTCCGGCGTCGACCCCCAGTCGCCCTGGCTGTGCTCGACGTAGGCCTTGTTGCCCGTGCCCGTGCCCGTGCCCGTGCCCGTGCCCGTGCCCGTCGTCGTCGACGTGTGGGCCGAGTGGTGCCCGCCGGGTCAAGTGCCGAGGTGTTCGAGCAGGGCGTCGAGCACCTGGACCTGGCCCTTCACGAGCTTGGTGCGCGCCGTGTCGAGGTCGAACCACTCGGCGCGGTCGACCTCGGGGAACTCCTGGTGGCGGCCCGACTTCGGTGGCCACTCCATCGTGAAGGTGTTCGAGCGGACCTCGGCGACATCGAGGTCGGCTTCGACCGTCCAGATCACGATGCGCTTCTGTCGGTTCTGCTCGAACTCGCCGAGCGCGATCAGGTCGCCCGCAGGTGTGGTCTGGCCGAGCTCCTCGACGAACTCGCGCTGGGCGACCTCGATCGGCACCTCGCCGGGTTCGAGCTCCCCCTTGGGGATCGACCAGGCGTGCTCGTCCTTCTTCGCCCAGAACGGCCCGCCCGGGTGCACCAGCAGAACCTCCACGTCTGGAGAGCGCCGATGGACGAGGATCCCGGCGCTGAGCTTGGTCATCGGTGGGCTCCCCGGTTCGGCGGTGGATGTGGGTGTGCGCTCGTGGTGCCGGAGGTCTTCTGCTGCTCGTTCACCTGGTGGTCGGCCTTCCCCGACGCGCCGGCTCGGTGGCCCGCTGGCGTGGTCGCATCCCCCTGTCCGGGCCGACCCTAGCCATCCAGCGCGGCTCGAATCCGGGCGGTCATGTGGGCGTGGGGCCGGGTTCACGCGCACGAAACCTGCTCGGCACACTCGCTCCTTAGGGTCGCTCACGTGGGGGTGCAGCCGTGATCGAATCCGTCGATCCCTTCATCGGGACCGAGGTCACCGACCTCCCCGCGCCCGAGGGCCTGGCCGCCACGTGGTGGTGGCCCAAGCCTCAGATCGGCAACACCCACCCGGGCGCCACCGCCCCGTTCGGCATGGTGTCGGCCTGTGCCTACTCGGGTGCGTATCCGACGGGCTACGGGCGGTTCGCCATGAGCACGGAGGGCGTGCCGCCGGCGATGTACGACCGGCTCCAGGCTTCGGGCTTCACGCACTTCCAGCAGTCCGGCACCGGAGCGATCCGCAAGTACTACAACTACTTCCGGG